>NZ_MDCR01000130.1:0-19242 GCF_001723055.1 Streptomyces niveus | reverse complement strand
TCGGCCGGCGGCCCGTCCGCGTGTCGCCGCTGGGCCGGGACGGGGTCCCGGTGACGGCGCGGTCCTGGATGTCGCCTTCTTGACCGTCGCTTTCCGCACCGACCGTTTCATCAGCTTCCCGGCCCGCTTCGTCGTGGCCCGCCGCGCCGGGCGGTCCGGTCCGCTCCCGGCGGCGTCAGGCTCGCCGCGCATGCAGCGCCGGAGGGTCTCCGGGTCGAGCCCCTCGTTGAAGGCCTGGTGGAGGAGTTGGGCGAAGGTGTACGTGGGGTCCAGGCGCAGGGCGAGTCCGAGCGCGACCCGGGCCGTCGGCTCGTCGCCGCGGGACCAGGCGACCCAGCCCGCGAGGGCGAGCGGCGGGACCGCGTGTTCGGCGTAGGAACCGACGCAGCGACGGGCCAGGGCGCGCCAGAGCCGTAGCGCCGGTTCGGCGTCGGGGCCCTCCATCCACCGCGCAGCCCGGTCGCGGATCTCCCGGTCCTGGAGGCCGACGATGACCGCCGCCGCCTCGTGGTCGGCGATGAGCCGGTCGTCGGCGGCATCCGTCTCGCCGTCGCCCTCGACGGCGCGCCCGCCCCCCTCCCGGCGTGGTGGCACGGGCGGTGTCTGTGCCAAGCGGTCGATCAGCTCCCGTGCTGTGCGAAGCGTCGACACACCGACCTGCGCGCGGTCGCCACCGCCCAGAATCAACGGCACCAGCGCGCCGGCGGCCTCGTCCAGCGCCTGTTCCTGACTCGCCGCCGTCTCGATGGAACCACGCCAGGGCTCCAGCCTGGCCTCCATCTCCCGCAGGGATCCCCGTACTTGGATCCCCGCGTAGGCGGAGGCGGCGGCCATCACGGAGGTGCCGGGCAGCGCCAGCACGGTGCCCTCGGGCGGGCAGCAGCGTGTGTCCGGGCAGCAGTAGGACCAGAAACGCCCGTCTGAGATGCAGAGCACCTCGTGCACGGGGATGTCGAGGCGGCCGAAGCCCGTGCGGATGAACTGCGCGAGCGGTTGCAGCCGGTCGCGTACGCCCCGGCCGGTGGCGCCGTTCTCCGGATCCTGGCAGAGGAAGGCCACGATCCCGTCCGGGCGGGATCCACGCCGCTCGCTCCCCTCCACCAGGCACGCGGCCAGCTGCGCGGAGACGGGCTCCCACTCACGGGGCGAGCGCGGGATGCCGAGCCTCAGCCGCCCGCCGAAGCGGCCTTCGTCGCCGTGCAGCGCGACGAGCACCACCGAGTCGGAAGGATGGAAACCCATCAGAAAAGGCAGGGCATCGGCGAGTTCGGCGGGGCTGCGCAGGGTGACCTGCTGCTGCTCGTCGGCGGGACGGGTCGGTTCGGTGTGCTTGTTCATGGCTCGACGCTCTCGCGGAACCCGAAATCCCGCGACCCCTGTGGATAACGTTATCCACAGGTCAGTTCCGGCCAGGACGAGCCGCCCGCCTACCGCTCACCGCTCCCGGATCCGGGGGTCGCCGACCTCTTCGACGCCACCCGCCGCCCAGCGCAGGAGAAAGCCGAGCGCCTCGTCGGAGGGCGAGCCGGGCGGCGCGGTGTAGGCGACGAGGAACTGTTCGGGGTGGGTGTCGACGGTGAACTGCTGGACGTCGAGGGTGATCTCGCCGACGACCGGATGCAGATAGGTCTTGGAGAGCTGCCTCGGCCCGCGCACCTGATGCCCGGCCCACCAGGTCCGGAAGTCCGGGTCCCGGACGCTGAGTTCACCGACCAGGGCGGCCAGCGCGGGATCGTGCGGGGAACGGCCTGTTTCCATCCGCAGCGTGGCGACGCACTCACGGGCGGCGCGGGGCCAGTCCGCGTACAGGGCACGGAAGGAAGGGTCGAGGAAGGTCAGCCGGATCAGATTGCGCTCCGCGGGCGGCAGCGCGCCGTAGTCGGTCAGGAGCGCCTCGGCCGCCCGGTTCCAAGCCAGTACGTCCATGCCGCGGTGGAGCACCAGCGCGGGAACGTCACGCATGGTCTCCAGCAACTGCCGCATTCGGGGGGCGACTTCGGAGCGCCCGGAGCGCCGCCGCCCCGTCGCCGGGGTGATGTCGGCCAGCGTCAGGAGATAGGCGCGCTCGTCCGGGGCGAGCTGGAGCGCGTCGGCCAGCGCGTCCAGGACCGGCCGGGAGACACGGCGCGTACGCCCCTGCTCAAGACGGACGACGTAGTCGACGCTCACGTGTGCGAGCTGGGCCAGCTCCTCCCTTCGCAGCCCCGGCACACGCCGCAGCCGGCCGTCGTCCGGGAAACCCGCCTCCCCCGGGTCGCACTCCGCGCGGCGGGCGCGCAGGAAGTCGCCCAGTTCTCTGCTCGCGGACGGAGCGTCGCAGTCTGCCATGCCTCCAGTGTCGTCGCGTCCGTGGCGATGTGCCTGGTACTGACCCGCATAGGCAGAGCCCTCCCTGGCGGCGTCGTCCCGCCGGCGCGACGGTGACGAGGTGGCCGGCGAACCCGACGGCCGCCGGAGCCCGGCTCCGTACCCCTCCCGCCATGTCCGACTGGAGTGCCACATCATGCGTACCGACGTCACCTTCCCCAGCGTCGACCTGAAACTCGCCGGCCACCTGTACACCCCTGACAGCGAGGCGCCCGGGCCGCGTCCGGCGCTCGTGGTCGGCCACCCCGGAAGCGGGGTGAAGGAACAGACCGCCGGACTGTACGCCCGCCGGCTCGCCGAGCGGGGATTCGTCACCCTCGCCTTCGACGCCGCCTACCAAGGAGAGAGCGAGGGCGAGCCGCGCGGTCTGGAGGATCCTGGCCAGCGGGTCGAGGATCTCAAGGCCGCCGTCTCCTTCCTCACCACCCTGGACGCGGTCGACCCCGGCCGGATCGGGGCGATGGGCATCTGCGCCTCCGGCGGATACGCCCTCACCGCCACGGCCACCGATCACCGTATCCGGGCCGTCGGGACGGTCAGCGCCGTCGACATCTCCCGCCAGTTCCGGCTGGGCGCCGACGGCACGCAGGACCCGGCCGTCCTGGAGGGCATGCTCGACGCGGCCTCGGCGGCGCGCAGCGCGGAAGCCCGTGGCGAGGACGTCCGGCGATTCCCGCTCTTCCCCGCCACCGAGGAGGAGGCGCGCCGGGGCGGCCCGCACGTCCACGAGGGCTGGGAGTACTACCTCACGCCGCGCGCCGAGCACCCGCGCTCGGCCAAGGCCCTGACCTGGACCAGCGTCGATCGCCTCGCCACCTTCGACGCGTTCGCCCCCGTCGGACTGATCGCCCCGCGCCCGCTGCTGCTGATCGCCGGGCGCGAGGCGGTGACCTCCTGGATGAGCGTGGAGGCGTTCCAGAGGGCGTCCGGCACGAAGGAACTGGCCTGGATCGAGGGCGCGTCGCACATCGACCTCTACGACAAGAACGCGTACGTCCTGCCCGCCGTCGAGCGGCTGGCCGGATTCTTCACCACTCACCTGGCGGCGTGAGCAACCGCATCGAGAACTACACAAGTAACTTGGCAAAGTTACTTGTGTAGTTTTACGGTGGGGTCATGGACACGAATCCCGGGCCCCGACAGTCCGACGTGCTTGCGCAGAGCCTCAACGACGCGATGAAGCGGCTGCGCGCCCGACTGCGTGCGGAATCGGGACAGCACGCGACCGGCCTGACCGCCACGCAACTCGCCGTACTGGCCGGCGTCGTCCGTGAAGGCCCGGTCACCGCCGCCCGGCTCGCCTCGCTGGAGCACGTCAGCCCGCAGTCCATCGCGCAGAGCCTGGCCGTACTCAAGGCGGCCGGGCTGATCCACGGTGAGCCCGACCCGCGCGACGGCCGCAGAAAGCTGATCAGCCCCGACCCGGCCGCGACCGAACTGGTCCACAAGCTGCTCGCGGGCCGCGCCTCCTTTCTGACGCGTGCCATCGACGAGCGGCTCGCCCCGGATGAGCTGAAGGATCTGGAGAAGGCCGTCGAGCTGCTGGAGCGGCTGGCCGCGGCCGAGCCGAGCGACGGCGGCATATGAGAGGCGGCGCCCGAGGCGCCGTCGCTCCGGCGCGCGGTCTCGCCCACGGGCCCTTCGCCTGGCGGTTCACCACCCCGCTGTACGTCGGGTCCGCTCTCAACCCGGTCAACAGCTCGATCATCGCGACCGCCCTCGTGCCGATCGCCGTCGAACTGCACGTCTCTGTGGGAAGCACCGCCGTACTGATTTCCTCGCTCTACCTGGCCAGTGCCGTCGCGCAGCCCACCGCCGGCAAACTGGCGGAAGTGTTCGGCGCGCGCCGGATCTTCCTCTCCGGCATCGTCCTGGTGCTGCTCGGCGGCGTGGTCGGTGGTCTCGGCCAGAACCTGGCGACGCTGACCGTCGCCCGCGTCCTGATCGGTATCGGCACCTCGGCCGGTTTCCCCTGCGCGATGGTGCTGATCCGGCGCCGGGCCGAGGACACCGGCCTCGACACCCCTCCGGGCGGGGTGCTCGGCGGCATCGCGATCGCGGGCATGGCCACCGCCGCCGTCGGCCCGCCCATCGGCGGGCTGCTGGTCGGCGCGGCGGGCTGGCGCTGGGCCTTTCTGATCAACATCCCCGTCACCCTGGCCGCGCTGGCCATGGCGGTGCGCTGGCTGCCCAAGGATCCCGTGCCCGAGGGTGGGCGCAGCGGTTTTCCGCAGGTCGCCGACCGGATCGACCTGCCCGGCATCGTCGGCTTCGCCACGTCGATGAGCGCCCTGGTCATCTTCCTGATGGGGCTGCCGCGGGTCCGGTGGGCCGCGCTCGCCGTGTGCGTACTGTCCGCCGTGCCCACCGTCGCATGGGAGCTGCGGAAGACCGCGCCGTTCTTCGACTTCCGCGGGCTCGCCGCCAACGGCGCCCTGGCCCGCACCTATCTGCGGCAGGCGCTGACCCTGCTCGGCGTCTATTCGGTGCTGTACGGAATGACCCAGTGGACGCAGGCCGCGCACGGGATGTCCACCGTGGCGGCGGGGCTCCTGCTGCTGCCGATGGGCGCCGTCTCAGCGCTGCTCGCGCGTCCGCTCGCCAAGCGCAATCTCGTACGCGGACCGCTGATCGCCTCGGCGGCGACGATGCTCGTCGGCTCGGCCGGCATCATGCTGCTCACCTCCGGCAGTCCCGTGATCGCGATCGTGCTGGTGTCGCTGGTCTTCGGCGTCACGTCCGCCGCGACCACGGTCGGGAACCAGACGGCCCTCTACGTCGCGGCGCCGCCCGATCAGATCGGCACGGCCTCGGGTCTGTTCCGGACCTTCGGATACCTCGGATCCATCATCTCCGCCGTGATCGGCGGCCTCGTCTTCCGTGACGGGGTGAGCGACCGCGGTCTGCACACCCTCGGCCTGGTACTGGTCGTGGCCGGTTTCGCGGTCCTGTCGCTGACGGTCCTCGACCGCCGGCTGATGGGCCGGGGGACGCGTCGGCCGGCCGGCACCCACGACACACGGGACTCCCAGGACGCCCCCGTGAACCTCATTAAGGAGAACCGCGCATGAGCACCCCCACCCTGCCCACGATCGCCCCCGAGCGCACCGCGCTGCTGGCGATGGACTTCCAGAACGGGATCCTCCCGCTCGCCCCAGAGCCCGACGCTCTCATCGACCGGGTCAAGGGCGCCATCGCCGACGTCCGCGCCGCCGGCGGGACCATCGGACATGTCCGCGTCGCCTTCACCGAGGACGACTGGGCGGCTGTCCCCGAGACCAACAAGACGTTCTCGGCGGTCGCCGCCGCGCGGACGCTGCACCACGAGGCCGGCGCCACCCAGATCGACCGGCGGATCGCCCCCGAGGACGGTGACATCGTCGTACGCAAGGTCCGCGTCGGCGCGGGCTCCACCACCGACCTCCACGAGCAGCTGCGTTCGCGCGGCGTGGACACGCTGATCCTCGCGGGGATCAGTACGAGTGGAGTCGTCCTGTCCACGCTTGTGGACGCCGCCGACCGCGACTACCGCCTCTACGTTCTGTCCGACGGAACCGCCGACCGCGATCCCCAGGTCCATCGGGAGCTGATCGACAGGGTGTTCCCGTCCCGGGCCCATGTCATCGACACCGCCGGGCTGCGCGAGCTGCTCCCGTCGTCGGTGCGGTGAGCCTGGTGTGCGTGCTCAGGCTCGATCCGCCCCGGGGGACGTGGCCGTCTCCCGGTACAGGACCAGGTGTTCGTGGTGGAGTACGCCATCGCGGATGTCGCCGGTGGCCGTGAAGCCGGTGTCGTCGACGTAGTCGATGTGATCGCCGGTGACGGTGTACGCCCCCGTGTAGGCGCTCTCGCGATCACCGCGCGCCTCGTCGTATCGGCCGTCGGCGCGCAGTTCCTGGCGGATGAGACCGTCCGCGGTCACCCACATGCCGACGTAGGGGTGCGGGTGGAGTGTGTCGTCGCTGTTCATGGCCCCACGGTCTCCCGTTGCCGTGGGACGTACCAGGTCACGGCGTTCCTGGGCGTCGCGCACCCACCCTCGTACGCCAGACGTCAGCGCGCCGCCGAAGGAGGCGGCAGCCGCATGTGGGCGAGGTCGGGCGGGATCGGGGTGTCGGGGCGGAAGAACGGCGCGGCTTCCCCGTCGGGCGAGGTCGCGGGAGCGTCGGCGAGGCGGAAGCGGTTCCGCAGGCGGCCGTAGAAGTCGGTCGGGTGGAGGCGGATGAGGCGTACCCGGTTCCGGGCACGGAAGACGCCGATCCAGTCGCCCGGGTCGAGGACGCCGCTCAGCTGGCCGTCGATACTGACGGCGGCCTGGCCCGAGTGCGGAAGGACCTTCAGGGCGACGGGTTCGTCCGGCGCCGCCACGACGGTGCGGTTGAAGGTCATGTGCGGGGCGATCGGGGTGAAGACGACCGCGTCCATGTGCGGGGACAGGACGGGCCCGCCGGCCGCGAAGCTGTAGGCCGTGGATCCGGTGGGCGTGGCCACGGCGAGGGCGTCCGCGGCGTACGAGGCGAGCAGGCTGCCCGCCAGATAGACGCCGACGGCGACCTGATGGTCGCGGGCCAGCTTCTCCAGGACGATGTCGTTCAGCGCGACGACGTCCAGAGCCAGGCCCCAGCCCTCTCCTTCGGTGGTCGCGGGTCTGATCCGTGGTGGGGGCAGGGCGGGGCCCCGGCCGTAGCGGAGCAGGCCCTCCATCTCCTTGGGGATCTCCAGGGCACGGGAGGCGCGCATCGTCAGCGTCATGCGTTCCTCGACGACGGCATGCCCCTGGTGTACGGCCTCCAGCGCCTGCGTCACGTCGTCGGCCGGCACCTCGGTGAGGAAGCCGACCTTGCCCAGGTCCACGCCCAGCACGGTCGCACCGCAGTTGACGGCGATGCGCGCCCCGCGCAGAAAGGTGCCGTCCCCGCCGAGCGTCACCACGAGGTCCGGATCGCCGGCCGCCGCGGCCTCCTCACGGCTGCCGCGGCGGTGCTCCTTCGCCCAGACGTCGATCTCGGTGCAGCGGATGCGGTTCGCGTCGCACCAGGCGTGCACCGCGCGGGCGACGTCCACGGCGGCGGAGCGCCCCTGGTGGACGATCAGTCCGATGCGTCGTACGGGCATGGCAACCTCCGGAACCGCGCGAACCGCGGATCCACATCGCGAGAAGGACTCGCGCACAAGTTAGCCGTCGACGGCGGCGGGATCCGGGAACAGCGCGTCGGTTTCGGTCCGATCCGCGCGCCTTGTGGACAGGGTTTTCCACAGGCCGGGTCCGGCATTCGCGCTTTGTCCGAGCCATCAGGTTGCATGGGGGCATGACCAACGCAGAACGCGCAGCTCTCCGGGCCTCGGCCGACTCCGTCCTCGCCCGTCTTGTCGGTGACGCCACCGGCGCTGCCCGCCTGCGCGAGGATCAGTGGCGGGCCATCGAGGCGCTCGTCGCCGACAAACGCAGAGCGCTGGTCGTGCAGCGGACGGGCTGGGGCAAGTCCGCGGTGTACTTCGTCGCGACGTCCCTGCTGCGCGCCCAGGGTGGCGGCCCGACCGTGATCGTCTCCCCGCTGCTGGCGCTGATGCGCAACCAGGTGGAGGCCGCCGCCCGCGCCGGGATCAGCGCGCGCACGATCAACTCGTCCAACTCCGAGGAGTGGGACACGATTCAGGCCGAGGTGGCGGCCGGCGAGGTCGACGTGCTGCTCGTCAGCCCCGAGCGGCTCAACAATCCCGACTTCCGCGACCAGGTCCTGCCCGCCCTGTCGGCGGCCACCGGTCTGCTGGTGGTGGACGAGGCGCACTGCATCTCCGACTGGGGTCACGACTTCCGCCCCGACTACCGCCGGCTGCGCACGATGCTCGCCGAGCTGCCGTCCGGCGTCCCCGTGCTGGCCACGACCGCGACGGCGAACGCGCGCGTGACGGCCGACGTGGCCGAGCAGTTGGGCACGGGAGCGGGCACGGACGCGCTCGTGCTGCGCGGAGCGCTGGACAGGGAGAGCCTGAGTCTCAACGTGCTCGCGCTGCCGGACGCCGCGCACCGGCTGGCCTGGCTCGCCGATCATCTGGTCGATCTTCCGGGCTCCGGGATCATCTACACCCTGACGGTCGCGGCGGCCGAGGAGGTCACCGCCTATCTGCGCCAGTGCGGCCACACCGTCACCTCGTACACAGGGCGTACGGAGAACGCGGACCGGCAGCAGGCCGAGGAGGATCTGCTCGCCAATCGCGTCAAGGCGCTGGTCGCCACCTCCGCGCTGGGCATGGGGTTCGACAAGCCCGACCTCGGATTCGTCGTCCACCTCGGCTCCCCCTCCTCCCCCATCGCGTACTACCAGCAGGTCGGCCGTGCGGGGCGCGGGGTCGAGCACGCCGAGGTGCTGCTGCTCCCCGGCAAGGAGGACGAGGCCATCTGGCAGTACTTCGCGTCGGTCGCCTTCCCGCCCGAGGAGCTGGTCCGGCGCACGCTCGACGTCCTGGCGCACGCGGACCGGCCCCTGTCGCTGCCCGCTCTCGAACCGCTGGTCGAGCTGCGGCGCACCCGGCTGGAGACGATGCTCAAGGTGCTCGACGTGGACGGCGCGGTGCACCGGGTCAAGGGCGGCTGGACGAGCACCGGTCAGCCCTGGGTGTACGACGCGGAGCGGTACGCGTGGGTGGCGCGCCAGCGGCGTACCGAGCAGCAGGCCATGCGGGACTACGCGACGACGACGGCCTGCCGGATGGAGTTCCTGCGGCTCCAGTTGGACGACGAGGAGGCCGCGCCCTGCGGACGGTGTGACAACTGCGCGGGGGCCCGGTTCACGGACAAGGTCTCCGGCGGTGCGCTGGACGCCGCCCGGGGCGAGTTGGGCAGGCCCGGCGTGGACGTGGAGCCGCGCAAGATGTGGCCGACCGGGCTGACCGCCGTGGGCGTCGATCTGCGGGGTCGGGTTCCCGCGGGTGAGCGCAGTTTCCCGGGGCGGGCGCTCGGCCGGCTCTCGGACATCGGGTGGGGCAACAGGCTGCGCCCCATGCTGGCGCCGCAGTCGCCCGACGGTCCCGTGCCCGACGATGTGGTGAACGCCGTGGTGAGCGTCCTGGCCGACTGGGCGAAGGGGCCCGGCGGTTGGGCGTCCGGGCTGGAGGACGCGCCACCGCGACCGGTGGGTGTGGTGACCGTCGCCTCGCGGAGCAAGCCGCAGCTGGTGGGGTCGCTGGGCAGCCGGATCTCCGAGGTGGGCCGGATGCCGCTGCTGGGGACGGTCGAGTACGCGCCGGGCGCCGAAGGGGGCCATATCTCCCGTACGAACAGCGCCCAGCGGGTCCGGGCGCTGCACGAAGCGTTCACCGTGTCACCGGAGTTGGCCGAGGCCCTGACCTCGGCGGCGGGTCCCGTCCTGCTCGTGGACGATCTCTCCGACACCGGCTGGACGTTGGCGGTGGCCACCCGGCTGCTGCGCAGGGCCGGAGCCGAAGGGGTGTTCCCCCTGGTCCTCGCCGTCCAGACGTGACCACGTATCAGAGGGGCCCCGGATGGGCAGGATCACGGCAGGGATATGAGCGCCATTACCGCTCATTCCGGTCAGCGGTGCCAATTGCTCGTTGCCGCCTGCCCCAAGCCCGGCAAGAATTGGAGATGCCCCCCGCACGGTCCCACCGTTCGCGGTCCGGACGGACTGTGCCCCGGCGCGCCTCACCCGACCCTGCCCGCACTGTGGGCGCGTATGCGAAGGGAGGAACGTGACCTTCGGATTCGCTCCGTCCGCAGCCTCATCGATCACGACAGCCGATTCCGTCACCCGCCTCGCCAGAATGCTGGAACCCGCCGAATGGGCGGCGGCCGGCATACCCCTGCTCCGTAGCCCCCGCGAGGTCGTCAGCGGTCTGCACTCCCGGCACCGGCCGACCCCGGCGACCGCCGTCGTCGCCGTCCTCGACCATGAGGAACGTCTCGCGGCCAGTGCCTCGTTCGCGCCACGGGCGGCGCCGGTCGACGGGTGGGAGTTCCGAAACGCCCTGCTCGCGCACCTGCGCCGGGTCATCCCGCACGATCTGCGCCGCCGTACGCCGGTGCGCACCGCGGTCCTCCTCTACTGCCGCGACGGCGACGAGCGCTGGACGGAGGAGGACGGGGCCTGGATGTGGGGGCTGCGGGACGCCTGCACGTTGCACGGCCTGCGCTGCGGCGCGTACATCACGCTGACGCGTGGCGGCTGGCAGGTGCTGGGCGAGGGCCGGGGCGGCCGTCGGCCCAACTCCGACTCTCCGCCCGAGAGCCTCGCCGAGACGGTGTCCGACTCCGCTCCTTCACCCCTGCGTTCGGGGGGCGGCGCGGTGGAGGCGCTGCGGCGCGTGGCGGCCCGCTGACCCGTCGCCGGACACGGGCGCCGGCCCGGCCGCCCACGCGGGGCAGCCGGGTCATGAACGGCCGTGACCACAGCGGGATCCAGGGCCGGAGCCCTGGCCCACTCCTCGGTGGGATCCGGGTCAGACGCCCGCGCCGAGCACGGAGTTGACCCGCTGCGGGTCACCGCACACGACGAGCAGCGCGGCGGCACGCTCCCGCGCCGGAGG
Source organism: Streptomyces niveus (assembly GCF_001723055.1). Lineage (GTDB taxonomy): Bacteria > Actinomycetota > Actinomycetes > Streptomycetales > Streptomycetaceae > Streptomyces > Streptomyces niveus. The sequence goes on along the minus strand of NZ_MDCR01000130.1, from coordinate 8,331 downwards.
CAGTACCCGCGCGAGGGCGTCGTCGCCACCACCGTTGACCGCCACGACGACCACGGGGCGCGCCGTCGCGCGGCCCACGGCCGAGGCGTCGGCGAAGAACACGTCCTCGCCCGTGTCGTGCTGCTCCCAGTAGGAGTTCTCGCCGAAGGACAGTTCGTGCGTGGCCCACGGGTGCTGGTCGCCCGTGGTGAGCACGAGGATGTCGCCCGGCGCGCGGCCGGAGTCCAGCAGCAGGTCCACCGCCTCGTCGGCGGCGTCCAGCGCACCCTCCGCCGAGGCGGGGATCAGCTGGATCTGAGGAACGGAACGGGTCTCCTCCGGTACGGCGGCGGGCCGTTCGGCGGGGACCTGCGAGCGCTCCGGCGGCGCGGGCCTCGCGGGACCGCGGCCCGGGTGTCCGGGACGCGGTGTGGCCGCGGACCTCGGCCCGGGAACGGGACGGGGACGCGGGCCTGGTACGGGACGGGGGGTCGACGCGGCGCGGCCGGTGGCCGGAGTGGCGCGGGGACCCTGGGCGCTCTCGTGAATCTGAGGCTCCTCGGGGATGAGAGGCATGAGTGGATGTCTATCAAACGCCGACGCGCAAGTCACCGGCGGGTGGGCACATGTGTCCCATTTGTTTCTCTTGCCGAGTACGGCCGGGGCAGTGCGCGGGCCGTATCCGCCAGAACCGAGCGGATCGCTCGGACGGATCGTCCGGAGCGGGCCGTTCGGATCGTTCGGGGCGTTCGGGTCAGAAGTCGAAGCCGAGCTGGCCCTCGCTCTCCAGCAGCTCCGCCTCGGCGGAGATACGGACCTTCTTGAGATGGCGCCACCGGGGCAGCGCGTCGAGATAGGACCACGAGAGCCGGTGGTGCGAGGTCGGCCCCCGTTCGGCCAGTGCCGCCTTGTGTACCGGCGAGGGGTATCCCGCGTTGGCGTGGAAGGCGAAACCGTCGCATTCCTCGGACGTGGCGCCCAGTTCGGCCATCATCGCGTCCCTGCGCACCTTGGCGAGCACCGACGCGGCGGCCACCGAGACACAGGAGATGTCGCCCTTGATGACCGTCCGGACCCGCCAGGGCGTGCCGAGGTAGTCGTGCTTGCCGTCGAGGATCACGGCGTCAGGCCGCACCGGCAGCGCGTCCAGGGCCCGTTCGGCGGCGAGCCGGAGCGCTGCCGTCATCCCGCGGTCGTCGATCTCCTCCGGCGACGCGTGCCCTATGGCGTAGGAGGTCACCCACGATTCGAGCTCCAGCGCCATCTCGGCACGGCGTTTGGGAGTGATCAGCTTGGAGTCGGTGAGTCCGACGGGGGCCCTGCGCAGACCGGTGACGGCCGCGCAGACCGTGACCGGACCTGCCCACGCCCCGCGTCCGACCTCGTCGACACCAGCGATGATCTTGGCACCGGTGGTGGCGCGGAGCGAGCGCTCTACGGAGTGGGTGGGTGGTTCGTACGGCATGGCGCAACCAAGGTTACGCCGCCGCTCCCCCGCATGACACCCCGGGCTCCCCCGGACGTACGCGCCCCTCGGCACCGCCCCTGGGCGCGACGCGCCGTACGCCTCAACAGGCCCTCGCCGTAAGGCCGTCAGGCCGTACGGCCGGAACGGAACACGTAGCCACGATCCGGCGCCGGTCCGGGGAGGCGGGGCGGCGTCAGTCCGACGACGGTCGCAGCAGCGGCACCATCACCTGGTCGATGAGCTGCGCGATCTCCTCGTCGGGCCATTCGCTGTCGCGCACCTTCGACCGGTACATCAGCACGGCCGGGATGACGTCGAAGACGAACGAGCCGGCGGCGTCGGACCGTACGTCGCCCCGCCGGATGCCCCGGCGCACGACCTCCCCGAACAGATTGGACGACGGCTCGATCACGCCGCTCATGATCAGCGCCTGGAAACGCTCCGAGGACGACTTGTCGCATTCGTGCAGGACCGCGCGCAGCGCCCACCCGGGCCGGGAGTACATCGCGTCCCGGACCAGCCGGGTCAACTCGTAGAGATCGTCACGGACTCCACCGAGATCGGGCGCGTCGTCGAGAGGGGGAAGCCCCGCGGCCAGCGCGTCGGCGACGAGATCCTCCTTGGAAGGCCAGCGCCGGTAGACCGCGGCCTTGCCGGTCTGCGCCTGAGCGGCGACGCCCTCCATCGTCAGGCCGTTCCAGCCCACCGTGCTCAATTGCTCCAACGCGGCGTCGAGGATGGCGCGTTCCAGGACCGGTCCGCGACGTCTCGACACCGCCGTCCGCGGCCGAGCGGTGGCCGCCGAGCGTGAAGTAACCATCAGCAAAGTTCTCCATCAGGCAAAGACTCATACGGCAGCTCCAGTGAACGGTTGCGTTCACTGACGGGGACTCACTACCGTGGACGACACAGTGAACGCATCCGTTCACTAATTCACTTGGGGGATCCGTGGCGACAACCTCTCAACTAGCAGCAGAACCCGAACCGGGTGCGGCTCGCCGCGAGGGACGGCCCGGCATCGCGCTGACCGTCATCGCGGCCTGTCAGCTCATGGTCGTACTCGACGCGACGATTGTGAACATCGCACTTCCACACATCCAGGATGCCCTCAGTTTCTCCACCACGGACCTCTCCTGGGTCCTGAGCGCGTACACCCTCACCTTCGGCGGCCTCCTGCTGCTCGGTGGCCGCGCGGGCGACATCCTCGGCCGCCGCCGCGTCTTCATGGCCGGCATCCTGCTCTTCACCTTCGCCTCGCTGCTGGGCGGCTTCGCGCAGGAGCCCTGGCAGCTCCTCGCCGCCCGCGCGCTCCAAGGGGTCGGCGGCGCCATCGCCTCGCCCACCTCGCTCGCCCTCATCACCACGACGTTCCCCGAAGGACCGGCGCGCAACAGGGCGTTCGGAGTCTTCGCCGCCGTATCGGCCGGCGGTGGCGCGATCGGGCTGCTGGCCGGCGGGATGCTCACCGAGTGGCTCGACTGGCGCTGGGTGTTCTTCGTCAACGTGCCGATCGGCGTGCTGATCGCCGTCCTCGCACCGATGTACATCAGTGAGTCCAAGCGCCACCCGGGCCGTTTCGACCTCTCCGGCGCCGCCACGTCCACCCTCGGTATGGCCTCGCTCGTCTACGGTTTCATCCGGGCCTCGGAAGAGGGCTGGCGCGACTCCCTCACCATCGGATCGTTCGCGGCGGCCGTCGTCCTGCTCGCCGCCTTCGCCCTCGTCGAGTCGCGGGCGAAGGAACCGATCATTCCGCTCAGGATGTTCGCCGACCGCAACAGGTCGGGCAGCTACGTCATCATGCTGAGCCTGGCCGCGGCCATGTTCGGGATGTTCTTCTTCATCGTCCTGTTCGTACAGAACGTGCTCGACTACACCCCGATCGAGTCCGGCCTCGCGTTCCTGCCGGTGACCCTCACGATCGGCCTGGGAGCGGGGCTCTCGCAGCGGCTGCTGCCCGTGCTCGGCCCGAAGCCGTTCATGGTCACCGGCTCGACCGTCACGGGCGTGGGACTCCTGTGGCTGACACTGATCAGCCCGGACAGCTCGTACCTGAGCGGTGTGCTCGGTCCGATGGTGGTCTTCGGCTTCGGCATGGGGCTCAACTTCGTGACGCTGACGCTGACCGCGGTCTCCGGGGTCGCGCAGCACGAGGCGGGCGCCGCGTCGGGGCTGCTCAACGCGAGCCAGCAGGTGGGCGGTTCGCTGGGACTGTCCATCCTGGTCACGGTCTTCGGTACGGCGAGCCGCGACGAGGCCGAGAAGCAGGTGCCGTCGTTCATGGCGGAGGCGTCCCCGGCCGAGAAGGCGCAGTTCGCCACGGCGCACGAGCTGCCGGGGCGCTGGGGCCACGAGGTGCTGACGCAGGGCATCTCGACCGCCTTCACGGCCGCCGTGGGCATGGTGGTCCTGGCCCTGCTAACGGCCACGTTGGTGGTACGCGTACGCAAGAGCGACCTGGAGGCGCTCAGCGGCAGGGCGAGTGCGGGCGGGCCGGCGGCGTAGAGCTGGTGGAGCCGTACGGGACGTCCCCCGGGGGAGGACGTCCCGTACGTAGGAGGTGAAGAAGTACGACCGGAGCCGGGCGGCCCAACGGGCGGGGCGGCCGTCAGTAGCCGTCGCCGGTGCGCCCGTCGTCGTACAGGTCGCGCTCGCCGCCCGAGTCGTTCCGCGGATTCATCGACGAGCACTCCTCCCACTGAGGATCGATCGGCCGCTCGGCGAGGATGTCCCTCGCCCTCGACTCGCCCCAACTGGTCGCGTACCACGGTTCGTCCGCGTCGCCGAGATCCCGCTCGATGCCCTCAAGGGCGCAGGAGCGCAGCGGCTCGGGAAGCGTGTCGAGTGCCGGTACGGCGTCGGCGGAGAGCTGCTGGAAGTAGTTGACGTCGATCTTGTCGGAGGTCCGGTAGCGCTCGATGTTCCGTTCGGCGACGAGCGCGTCCGGCGAGATCAGTCCGAAGACCAGAACACCCGCCGCGCCGCTGACGGCCACGGCGCGCGGCAGCCAGCGCCCGCCGAACGCGCCGGCGGCCATAATCAGGACGATCACGAGCCCGAGCCACAGCTCCATCGCCGCCACCGAGACACGCAGCCGGGTCAGCCCGTACGCGTCCACGTACAGGTCCATGCGGCGCAGCGCGGAGGCGACGACGACCAGCGTGAGAACGCACAGAACACCGAGCACGGCACCCACGAGCCTGCGGTCCCCGGCCCCGTCGCGCGGTGCCCAGCGCCGCGCGAGACCGATCACGAGCAAGGTGAGCAGCGTGGCTCCGAGCAGCTGCCAGAAGCCCTGTGTGGCGTATTCGGCGTACGTCAGGCCGGTCTCGCTCAGGACCTTGTCGTAGCCGCCGAACAGCACGGTCAGCTGGACGCCGATGAACACGGCGAAGAGCAGATTGAGCACGATCAGCGGCAGCGCCCACTCGACCCGCCCGCGCGCCGGCCCCGGCCGTACGGTGATCCGGTCCCAGCGCAGCGGCGCCGCGGCCGTGTGGGCGGCGGCGAGCGCCCCCACGACGCCGAGCACGAAGAGCAGCGTGCGCCACGGTCCGTCGGCGACCGATACGTCGGGCGTCAGCCCGCCGAGCAGATCCGCGAACGCGGCGTCGGCGCTCGCGAAGAGCGCACCGAAGACGATCAGCAGGACGACCGCGACCGCCGCCGTACGGAGGACGGGTGCCCACCGGCCCCGTGAGCCCTCGGCGCGCTCGCGCACCCCCTGGACGCCCCACAACAGACCGGTGCCGAGCGAACCGAACAGTCCGAACGGGCCGAGCAGGACGCCGGGCCAGGTGCGGCCGCCGTGCAGGGCTAGCGAGCCGAGCGCCAGCGCGGACGTCACGGCGAGGAACGTCGGCCAGCCGGCGTCGCGCAGGGCGGGGACGGCGAGCAGCGCGACGCCGCCGACGGCCCAGACCAGGGTCCACGGGCGCAGCCGCCGTCCGGCGTCACGCGCGGCGAAGTACGTGGCGAGCGCGGCGGGCACGGTCACGATCAGCAGGTTGAGCCCGAGCCCGTCGCCGAGAAGCAGCGCGCTGAGCAGGCCGGTGACGGCGACGCACCACAGGGTGGCGACACTGACGCGCGCGGGCTCGTCGGAGCCGATCTCGCCGATCCAGACAGGAGGGTCGTGCCGCGGCGTCTGCCACTGCTGCCAGTTGGGCGGGAGCGGCTCCTGCGGTCGGCGCCCGGTGTGCGCGGGCGCGGGCCTGTGAGGCGCGGGCCGTGACTGCCCCGCCCCGGCGGCGCGGGCCGGCGCACCCGTGTGCGCCCGTACGGCGCGCGGGCCCGGCACCGCGTCCTCGATGTCCTGCCCTCCGGCAGTCGCGCGTGGTGGGCGCGGCCGCGGATCGGCATCCGGCGCCGGTTCCGGTTTGTCGTTCGAATGTGACGGCGTGTCTGGCACGAGCCCCCCTCAGCGCCCGGTGCCATGCGCACGGCGACAGGTCGGCGCTGGATCCCGGGCTCACGTAGACGCACGCCCGTGGATGATCAACGAGGCGGCATGGGGCGAGGCTAGCGCCATGCGGCGGGGGTGCTCGGGCCGGAGCGAGTCTGTGGCGGGACCGTGACAGTAGCGGCGGGCGCGCCTCCTAGGAAGGCGACGCCGCTGCCGCCGCGCCGCACTCGTCGCCGCGCCGCCCCGGTCGGGCCACCGCGCTACCGTGGGCCGGCCGGCAGCCAGTCGGGCAGTGCCTCCGTCTGCTCCACCCAGCGCGCCGGTGGTGCTCCGGTGCTCACCGAGGCGACCACTCCGCCGACGATGGCGCAGTTCGTGTCGACGTCGCCGCCGACCTGCGCCGTGTTCCAGAATGCCTGCTCGAAGTCGCCCAGCGAACGGGCCGCCGACCAGAGTGCGAACGGGACGGTGTCGTGCGCCGTCGTACGCCGTCCGCTGCCGAGTACGGCGGCGACCGTGCCGGCGTCGTCGTAGTCGAGCATGTCCCGTGCCCGGCGCAGCCCGACGCCCACGGCGCTGCGGGGCACGAGCGCGATGACACCGTCGAGCAGGTCCGCCGGGGAGGGCGGTCCGGCCTCGCCGGCCGCGATGGCGGTCGCGGCGGCCACCGCCATCGCACCGGCCACCGCCTCGCGGTGCTGATGCGTCGTGTACGCGGAGATCTCGGCCTGGTGCGTGGCCTGCTCGGGATCGTCGGCGTACCAGGCACCGAGCGGCGCGATACGCATGGCGGCGCCGTTGCCCCAGGAGCCCTGGCCGTTGAAGAGCCCGGCGGCCAGCGCACGCCAGTCGCCGCCCTCCCGGACCAGCCGGAGCATGCGGTTCACGGCGGGGCCGTAGCCGCGGTCGAAGTCGTGGTGCGTGGCGAAGGAGTGGGCGAGCGCGTCCTGGTCGATACGTCCGTGGACGGCGAGGACGGCCAGGACCGAGGTGGCCATCTCGGCGTCGTCGGTCCACTGCCACGGGCCGGGCGGCGGCTCGCGCCGCTTCAGCAGCGGATAGTTCACGGGGACGAAGAACTGTGAGCCGAGCGCGTCTCCTACGGAGAGGCCGCGCAGGCTGGCCAGGGCGCGCCGGAAGCGCGGGTCGAGCGGAGGGAGTGTGGTGTCAGCGGTCATCGCCCCCTCACTCTAACCGGTGATGCCGTACGGCTCCGGGGTCCGCCAGCGCTCGAACGGCCGGTCCAGCGTGTAGCGCCCGTCCTCGCCGAGCAGCAGGGTCCGGGACTCCCCGTTGCCGGGGTTGGACAGCGACTCGAACTCGGCGACGGACCAGTGGAACCAGCGCATGCAGAACAGCCGCATGGTCAGACCGTGGGTGATCAGCAGCACGTTCGCGGGATGGTCGGGCGCCTCGAAGCTCCGGTGGAGACTCTCCAGGAAGGCGCCGACCCGGTCGTACACGTCCGCGCCGGACTCGCCCTGGGCGAAGCGGTAGAAGAAGTGCCCGTAGGCGTCGCGGTACGTCTTCTGCAGACGTACGTCCTCGTGGTCCTGCCAGTTGCCCCAGTCCTGTTCGCGCAGCCGGGGCTCCTCGCGTGCCCGTACCAGCTCCGGGTCGAGGGCGAAGGCGCGGAAGGTCTCGTGGGTGCGGCGGTACGGGGACACGTACACGCTCACGCGCTCGCGGCCGAACACCTCGCGCAGCCGCGCGCCCGTCTCCTCTGCCTGGCGCCAGCCGGTCTCGGTGAGCCCCAGGGCATGGTCGGGCTCGCGTTCGTACACCGTGTCGTCGGCATTGCCCTCCGACTCGCCGTGCCGGACTAGGACGATGCGTCGCGGTCTCACCATGGGTCGACCCTAGATCGCGCGGCCGCGGAGAGGGCGGCGGCCCCCGGCGTCGCGCCGTACGCCGCTCCGTAAGCCGCCCCTACGCCCGCCTGTACGTCGCGCGCTCAGCGTGCCGCAGGCCGTGCCCTCTCCACCGGTGTCGGCGGCGCGGTCACACCGTCCAGCCGGGTTCGAGATCGACGACGTCGCCCGCCAGCGCCGCCACGTCCGCGGCGGTCTGGGCCCGCAGCGAGAGCCGTTCCACCCGCTCGATCCGGTACTTGCCGTGCTCGGCGGCCGACTGCCACATCGAGAGCACCAGGAACTCGTTGCCCGGCGCGTCCCCGAACACCCCGCGCACCATCCCCGGCGAGCCGGCCATCGCCGGATTCCACACCTTCTCCTGCATCAGCGCGAAGTGCTCGACGCGCTCCTGACGCACCTTGCAGTGCGCGATCCGGACCACGTCCGCGTCGGTGAACTTCGGCTCGAATCCCGTCTTCACATCGAAGCGGTAGTCGAAGAGCTTGGCCTGGGCGTCCCTGAAGGTGCCCGACTGCGCGGCGGCGAGCCGGTCGTGGGAGCGTGCCATGAAGGAGTCGTAGAAGGCCCGGCTCTCCCAGAACGCGAAGACGTGCGCCACCCCCGGC
>NZ_MDCR01000013.1 GCF_001723055.1 Streptomyces niveus | reverse complement strand
CAGCAGTACGGCGACGTCGTCCTCACCGCCCCGTTCGTCCACCACCGCGCACAGCCGGTCGGCGAGCTTCTGGAGGTCGCGCGGGCCGCCCGCGATCACGCCGGCCAGTCGCTGCATGCCCTCGTCCAGGTCGGCGCCGGGCATCTCCACGAGCCCGTCGGTGTAGAGGACCAGCGTCTGGCCCGGATCCAGCTCGACGGTGTTCACCGGATATTCGAGCCGCCCGAACTCCGCCGAGAGCCCCAGCGGCAGCCCGCCCTCCGCCGGCAGCCGGCGGCAACTGCCGTCGGTGTCCCGGATCATCGGATCGACATGCCCGGCCCGGACCAGCCGTACGACGCCGGTGGCCAGGTCCGCCTCCGCGTAGACACAGGTCGCGAAACGGTCGGTGTCGAGCTCGTGCAGGAAGACCGAGGCCCGTGCCATCACCGTCGCCGGGGTGTGGCCCTCGGCCGCGTACGCCCGCAGCACGATCCGCAGCTGTCCCATCACGGCTGCCGCGTCGGTGTCGTGGCCCTGTACGTCGCCGATGACGGCGCCGACCCGGCCGCCGGGCAGCGGGATGACGTCGTACCAGTCACCGCCGACGTCCCGGCCGAGCCGCGCCGAGCGGTAGCGGACGGCGATCTCCGCGCCGGGCACGGCCGGGATCCGGCGCGGCAGCATCGCCTGCTGGAGCCCTTCGGCGAGGTCGTGCTCCTGCTCGAAGAGCACGGCGCGCTGGAGGCTCTGCGCGATGCTGCTGCCGAGGGCGACGAGCAGATTGCGGTCCTCGGTGGTGAAGCCGATCTTGTCGCCGTAGAGCAGTCCGACGGCCCCGATGGGGCGGCCCTGCGCGATGAGCGGCAGATAGGCCGCCGAGGTGATGCCGAGATGGCTGATGTGCGGCCACAGGCCCGAGTAGGAGGTGGCGAAGTCCTCCTCGGACTCGATGAACCGAGGGGAGAGCGTACGGATCACCTCGCTCATCGGGTACTCCTCGTCCACCCGTGTGACGCGGGTTCCCGGCACGAAGGAGCCCGCGGGCCCCTCGGCGACCAGATGGATACGCCCCGAGTCGAGGAGGCCCATGACCACGCTGCCGGCGCCGAGCTGTTCGAGGCCGTCGGACTCCTTCAGCACGTCGATGACGTCCTGGACCGTTCTGGCGTGCGCGAGCGCCGCCGTCGCGCTCTCGACGACGGTGGTACGGCGCCGGCGCTCCTCGTCGAGGTCGAGCCGCGCCATCGAGTCGGCGAGTTCCTGGGTGGCGTCGCGGATGATGCCGATGACGCGCAGGGGGCGGCCGGTGTCGTCGCGGCGGACGTGGCCCTGCGAGTGCGTCCAGCGCAGGGTGCCGTCACGGCGCCGGACGCGGAAGTAGGCGCCGTAGCCCTGGCCGCTGTCGGTCATCGCCTCGCCCACGAGCGCGTCGAGCCGGGCGCCCTCGCCTGGCGGCAGGCGCTCCATGAGCTTGGCGCGCGTGCCGTCGTACTCGTCGTCGCGCAGATCGAGGATCCCCAGCGCCACCCGGTCCAGATGGAGCAGACCGCTGCCGAGATCCCAGTCGAAGCAGCCCATGCCGTTGAGGGCCAGGCTCAGTTCCGGCTTGGCGGGCCAGTCGTCGGGGAGCGACGGGGGCCCCGTTTCCCGATCGACCATGGGGTCACTCTGTCATCATTTGTCGGATATCTCGACCGGTCCGGCGGACACGGCGGGCGGACCGTCAGATGCGGACCGTTCAGCCCGGGAAGGTGGCGGGCCCGGCCGGGTCGGCGTCGGGCGCCGCGGGGACGAAGCCGTCGTCGAAGGGCGCGCCGGGGACGCCGTCGAGCCGCCCGCCGGGACCCTGCCGCTCCGGGGACATCGGCATCGCCGGGTAGTCCGGATCGACACCGCCGTCGGGACCGTCCGTCGGCGTGGGGCAGTCGCGCGGGTTCGACATGGGCTCGGACCACTGCTCGTCGGGCGCCGGGCCGTCCGGGGTGCGGCAGTCCGGCGTGGGGGCCGGGTCGCGCTCGGAGGCGTCGGGATCCGGGACGGCCGGGTCGGAGCGGCCGGGGTCGGGGCTGTCGGAGCCGCCGTCGTCCGGGGTGGGCGGCTCCAGCGACGGGTCGATGATGTCGGTGTCCGGGGGGTACGGCGGCGGTACGGCGGGCTTCTTGTCCCGGTCGCCGTCGGTGCCGCTCGCGCGCTCCAGCCAGGTGTGTTCGACCGCTTCGACGATCATCAGGGCGCTGACGGCCTGGGTACCGCGCTTGACCACCACGACCCGGTCGGGCCGGTAGCCGCTCCACGGCGTGCCCTGGTGGGGCGCGTCGGCGCGCAGCGTCACGGCCGGGCGCAGCGGGTTTCCGCCGGCGCAGCGGACCCTGGGCAGTCCGTGGTCGTCGACGAGGACGGCGGTGCCGCTCTGGAGTACGGCCTGGAAGGCGGTGGGCGCGCCGTCCCGGTAGCCGTGGTCCGTGACGCGTACGTCGGCGCGCAGGACGACGGGGGTGAGTCCGCGCAGGAAGGCGGGGAGGGACGGGGCGCCGATGCCGGCGGCGCGGGCGAAGGCGACGGCCTTGGCGCGGTCCCCGGTCAGCAGGCGGACCTGGGCGTCGACGTCGCAGCTGGGGGTCGACCTCGTACCGCCGTACAGCCCGGCGATGGCGCCGGAGACGGAGCGCAGTGTCTGCGAGCGGGAGGGCGGGCCGCTCGGCGACGGAGGCCGTGAGGGGCTCGCGTCCGGTACGGGGGCCGCGGTCGACGTGGTGAAGGGGTGGGGGCCGGAGGTGGTCAGGGGCTGGAGCGTGACCTTCGTGGAGGCCGCCGCCCGGGCCGCTTCCGCCGTCGGCGTGTCCCTGCCGTCACTGTCCCCGCCGCAGCCGGCCGTGATCAGGATGCCGGCCGAGAGCACGGCGAACGCGGCGTGCCGGCGGCGAACGGGTAGGCGTCGCACGGGGTCTCCCAGCTGGTCGTCCTGTCCGGTTCGTCCTGACCGGATGTGACTCCATATCTGCCGGACACCGCGCCGTGCCGCAAGCGGGAGCGGCGGACGGGTGGTTCTCCCCGTCCGCCGCCCATCAGCGATCAGATGACCTTCTAGTCGATTCCCTGAAGGATGTGCGGCTCCGCGAGGTCGTCCTCGTAGCCCGCCAGCCTGATCGGTGCGGCCTTGGCCCACACCTCGATGTTCCGGAGCTTCTGGGGCCTGCGGCCGCGTTCACCGCCCCGTTCCGCAGGGCTGTTCTCGTGCTGAGCCTTTTCAGGTGTCACCGCGCACTCCTTTGTGTCGCGTAACCCCGGACGCGCCGACTCCGGACACATACCGGGCGCCGGCCGCCAACTGGGGGCAGGGGCAGGGAAGGTTCGGTCGCGGTGGCGCCGGTTTTCGGGCGGGGCGATGGCCTGGTTGCAGGCCTGTCCCGGGACGGCCGAGGAACCTTCGTGGGTCCCTGGGTGGCGTCCGTGCGCCATACATTAACCAAATGAGCGCGGGTCCGCTCGATGGGGCCCGTGAAGTGGGTCACTTCCGGACAGCCCCCGTACGCCGGTCCGCCCCCTGCCAGTTGACGGTGTCCGGGCGGTTTCTACCAGTTGGCCGGCGCGTAGTCCTTGAGGAAACAGCCGTACAGATCCTCGCCGCCCTGGCCGCGCACGATCGGGTCGTAGACCCGCGCCGCGCCGTCGATGAGGTCGAGCGGGGCGTGGAAGCCCTCCTCGGCGAGCCGCATCTTGTCCGGGTGCGGGCGCTCGTCGGTGATCCAGCCGGTGTCGACGGCGGTCATCAGGATGCCGTCGGACTGGAACATCTCCTGGGCGCTGGTGCGGGTCAGCATGTTGAGCGCGGCCTTCGCCATGTTCGTGTGCGGATGCCCGGCACCCTTGTAGCCGCGGCTGAAGACACCTTCCATCGCGGAGACGTTCACGACGTACGTACGCCGTGAAGCCGCCGCCGCCATCGCCGGGCGAAGGCGGCTGATCAGGATGAACGGCGCGGTGGAGTTGCACAGTTGGACTTCGAGAAGCTCCACCGGATCGACGTCCGAGACCGTCTGGATCCAGCTGTTGGTGTCGTGCAGATCGGGCACGAGCCCGCCCGCGTCGATCGCCGTGCCCGCTTCGATACGGGCGAGTGTGGCCGAGCCGCCGACCAGGGCCAGACCGGTGACGTCCGACGCGCCGAGCGCCTCGCCGCCACCTGCGGGCAGCACGGCCTGCGCACCGCTGCCGAAGACGCCGATGACGTGCGAGGACGGGAGTTCACCGGCGGGCAGCGGCGCGGACTCGGCGGCCAGCAGTTCACTGTAGGCGCCCGGGGAGCGGCGTACCGTCTGCGCGGCGTTGTTGATGAGGATGTCCAGCGGGCCCTCGGCGGCGACGGAGTCGGCGAGGGCGACGACCTGGGCCGGGTCGCGCAGATCTATCCCGACGATCTTCAGCCGGTGGATCCAGTCGGCGCTGTCCTCCATCGCCTTGAAGCGGCGGATCGCGTCGTTGGGGAAGCGGGTGGTGATGGTGGTGTGCGCGCCGTCGCGCAGCAGGCGCAGCGCGATGTACATGCCAATCTTGGCGCGGCCGCCGGTCAGCAGGGCGCGCTTGCCGGTGAGATCGGTACGGGCGTCCCGGCGGGCCCGGTTCTCGGCCGCGCAGGGCTGGCAGAGCTGGTGGTAGAAGGCGTCGACCTCGACGTAACGGGTCTTGCAGATGTAGCAGGAGCGGGGCCGCTGGAGGATTCCGGCGATGTCACCGGCGACCGAGGACGACGGCAGCAGACCCTGCGTCTCGTCGTCGATGCGCTCGGCGGACCCGGTGGCCGTCGCCTCGGTGACCGCCTTGTCGTTGGCGGTCTTCGCCGCCCGGCGCTCCTGGCGGCGGCGCTGCTTGACGGTGCGGTAGATCCCGGCGGTGGCGCGGCGTACGGCGACGGCGTCGGGGTGGTCGACGTCGAGCTTGTCCAGCTCGTCGAGCACGGAGAGGCAGACGGCCATGCGCTCGGGGTCGATTCCGGGGCCGTACGCGACCTCCGGTCCGCTCTCGCCGATCGCGGTCCCGTCATCTGTCAGCGTCATCGCCGGTGCCGTTCCTTATCACTCGTCACTCACCCGTCCGGGCCCTCGTCCGTCGCGGGTCCGCCGAGCCACGCGCGGATACGGCCGTCCGGCCGAGCGGCCTCGAACAGTTTGCCATGAGGTACCAGGCGATTTATTCGCCCTCAACTACACATAAAGGTGAATAAGGGGGCAGAATGGTCATGTACCGCTTGATCCGGTGCAGCACGGTCGCACCTCTCAGACCGAAGGAGTCGAGAATCATGGCCGATGTTTCACACACCAGGGGAGCCACAGGGGCTCACCCAGGTGTTACCGAAACCAGGGGAGACATAGGCGCTCACCCTGACGTACCAGAGATGCGGGCCAGGTACGCCCGCGTGCTCGGTGGACGTGACGTGGCGCTGCTGGACGGCCCGATCTTTCTCGCCGGCCTGTTCATCGCCCTCTCACCGTGGATCCTTCACTACACGACAAGCCAGCCGGGTCTCGTGGTCCACAACGTGATCATGGGTATCGCGATCGCCGGTCTGGCCCTCGTGTTCTCCGCCACGCCGACCCGGACGTACGGCTTCAGCTGGGCCCTGTGTCTGCTGGGTGCCTGGATGGTCGCGGCACCATGGGTCGTCGGTTCCAGCCCAGACCGCGGCGTGTTCCTCAGCCTGGTCATCCCAGGAGCGATCACCGCTGTGCTCGGCCTGGTCTGCGCGGGCGCCGCGATGATGGCCGGCCGTAAGCGCAATCGGGCGATCCGGTCGGGCCAGATGAATGAGCCGGTCCGGACGTAGCCGGACTCACCCAGCCCGGTGGATGGGGCGGGCGGACGACCACCAAGGCCGTCCGCCCGCCCCACGCCGTGCGCGGGTCCGACCGCTCAGCCGCCGGCCGTCGCCGGGACCCGGGACGGCTCCGGGACGCGGATCCCCATGAAGGGGATACGGCGGCGGAGCCGGAAACCCAGCGCCTCGTAGAGCCGGACGGCGTTCGTGTTGTCCGAGGCGGCCTGGATGAACACGCTCTCGCCCCGGTCCTTGATGCCCGCCGCCACCGCCAGGACGAGCCGGGCGCCCAGTCCCTGGCCGCGGAACTCAGGCGCCGTACAGACCGCGCTGATCTCCGTCCAGCCCGGCGGGTGCATCCGCTCCCCCGCCATCGCCACCAGCTCGCCGTCGCGCCGGATGCCCAGATACGTACCCAACTCGACGGTGCGCGGCCGGAAGGGGCCCGGCCGGGTGCGCTCCACCAGGTCCAGCATCTCCGGTACGTCGGCGGCGCCGAGCACCACCGCCTCCTCGTCATGGACGGCGGCCAGGGACTCGTCGACGAGCTGGACACCGTCGACCTCGAAGACGACCTCCCAGCCGTCCGGCGGCAGCACGTCCGTCCCGCAGAGCGTGGCGGTCCCGTCGCCGCCGACCAGCGCGGCGGCGTCCGCCCAGTCGCGGGCGTCCGGCTCCTCGGGCAGGGCGAGCCAGGTCGACACCTCGGCCTGGTAGCCGAGCACCCGGCCGCGCCGCTCGGCGAACCGGGCGTGCGGGCCGGTCAGCGCGGCAGGTACGGGGTTGTCGAGCGGGTGGTACGACGCGGGGGCGGGGACGGCGGCGTTCACGGGGCGACCTCGATCACGATCTTGCCGAGCGCGTGCCCGTCCTCGACGGTGCGCAGCGCCCGCGCCGCCTCGGCCAGCGGGAACGTACGCGTCACATACGGCCGCAGGGTGCCGGACACCACCAGCGCGGCCACCTGGTCGAGGACGGCGGCCGTGCGCAGCCGTACGACCGCCGCGCCGCCCAGCTCCACCACACGCGGCTTGGCCCCGGCGCTGATCAGCTTCGTCAGGTCCGGGACCAGCCCGGCGACGGCCTCCAGGTCCGCGCCGCCGACGAGGTCGAAGACCGCGTCGACACCCTCGGGGGCGGCGGCGCGCACCCGCTCCTGGAGTCCGGGGCCCGGCGGGACGTGGACCGCGCCCAGCGATTCCACGAAGTCCTTCTTGCCCGCGCTCGCCGTACCGATCACGCGGAGGCCTACGGCCGTCGCGATCTGGGTCGCGGCCACGCCCACACCGCCTCCGGCGCCGGTGATCAGCAGCGTCGAACCGGCGGGCAGGGCCAGTTGCTGGATTCCGTCGTACGCGGTCGCCCCGGCGACGGGCAGGGCCGCCGCGTCCGTGAAGGACACGGCGGCCGGCTTGTGGGCGGTGATCGCCGCGGGCAGCAGGGTGTACTCGGCGTATCCGCCGGTGAGCGTGGAGCCGAACACCGCGTCCCCCACGGCGAATCCACGCACGCCCTCGCCGATCTGCTCGACCACGCCCGACGCCTCGCTGCCGAACACGGTCGGCAGCGGCTTCGGGGTCGAGCCCGGCCGGGTGTAGCCGGTGCGCAGCTTCCAGTCGACGGGGTTGACGCCCGCCGCCCGGACGGCGACGAGGAGTTCGCCGGGACCGGGGACCGGCTTGGGCAGGTCGGCGAAGGCTTCACCCTCCGGGCCGCCGAACCGCGTGTAGACGTACGCCTTGGGCATGTGATCCCTCGCTCTGACTGCTGACGTCGTTGGCCGGACCAGGGCCTGTCCTGGGACGGCAGCAGTGTCAAGCCCGGGTTCCGACCTGCTTATTCCCGGTGTGACGCAGTGTTCATACCGCCGCCCCGGGCGCCGGGGCGGGGGCGTGCTCTGGAAGTAGCGTCGTCCGCCCGAAGGGCGGGGCTCACGGCGTCTGGTGCGTGCGCTCGCAAGGCGGAGGATCGGCNNCAACGCAGGGGGCACCTCCCGTGCCCGAAGGGCTACGGGGGAGAGCGTGCGTCCAGGCGTCGTGAGCCAGACGGGACTTCCAGGGCACGCCCCAGGGCCCGGCGCCCGGGAACGGGTCCGGCTCAGGAGTTCCCGCACTCCATCGACGCCGGGTCGGACGCGTCGCGGATCAGGGCCTCGTGCGCCGCCTTGAGCCGCTTGACGTCGGGCTTCATGACCTTGCGGTCGTAGGTGAGCAGCCCGTTGAGTTCACCCTCCACATCGGTGATCTGGGTGTAGACGGCTCCGTTGCTCCCCCGGCAGGCGAGGTCGCGTACGTTGTCGAGCTGGCCCAGATACTCGTCCGTGTACTTCTCCTGGTCGACGCCCACATAGGTGTGCTGGACCGGCCAGGCGTGACCGGGTACGGCGAGCCCGAGGCCGCCGTACTCGCCGCTGACCAGCGCCCGTTTCCCGTCCGGCGCGGGCAGCAGCGGGGTGGGATAGCCGTGCGCGTCGGCGATGTCGCCGTTCTTGCCGTCGACGGCGCCGCAGCAGTTGACGCCGCTCATGTTGTTGACCAGCCGGGTCGGGTCCCAGCCCTTGGCCTGGTCGGCGATCCGGGCCTGGTCGTACTGGCCCCAGCCCTCGTTGAAGGGGACCCACATGATCACCGAGGGGCTGCCGGCGTGCTGGTCGATCATCTCCTTCATCTCGTGCTCGAACTGGGCGGCGGCGGGCGCGGCCGGGGACTTGGGCATCGACGGCATGTCCTGCCAGACGAGAAGCCCCAGCTTGTCCGCCCAGTAGAACCACCGGTCCGGCTCCACCTTGATGTGCTTGCGCACCGAGTTGTAGCCGAGGTCCTTGTGCTTCTTGAGGTCGAACGCGAGCGCCTCGTCGGTCGGCGCGGTGTGCAGTCCGTCCGGCCAGAAACCCTGGTCGA
The DNA here is from genome assembly GCF_001723055.1 of Streptomyces niveus. GTDB lineage: Bacteria > Actinomycetota > Actinomycetes > Streptomycetales > Streptomycetaceae > Streptomyces > Streptomyces niveus. Next base: position 43,754 of record NZ_MDCR01000013.1, on the reverse strand, counting down.
GCGTGGCCATCAGGAAGACGGGCTTGCCGTTGAGCACGGTGCGCGGCACTCCGTCGACCTTCTCGACGGCGATGGAGCGCATCCCGAAGTAGCTGCCGACCCGGTCGCCGGACCTCTCGCCGCCGACTCTGACGTCGAGCTTGTACAGATACGGATCCTCCGGTGACCACAGGCGCGGGTCGGGCACCGGCACGCTGAGCGCCTCGCCCGTACGGCCCTTGACCGTGCCGACCTTCCGCTTGCCCTCGTACGCGGTGGCCGTCACCGGCACCCCGTCGCGTACACCGCGTACCTCGACCGCCAGCTTCTCGCCCGTGACGTCCGGGGTGAGCTTCAGCGAGTCGGCGTGGTCGGCGGCGACCGGCTCCATCCAGACGGTCTGCCAGATGCCGGACGAGGAGGTGTAGAAGATGCCGCTCGGGTCGAGGCGCTGCTTGCCCATGGGCGGGTTCTCGCCGCCGGCGGCGTCGGTCGGGTCGTACACGCCGACGATCAGTTCCTGCGTACGGCCGGGCTTGAGCGCGTCGGTGATGTCGGCGGAGAACCGGTCGTAACCGCCCTTGTGTTCGGTGACCTTCTTGCCGTTGACGTAGACGGTGGACTGCCAGTCGACGGCGTCGAAGTTCAGCTTGAGGCGTTTCCCGTCGGCGATGTCCCAGCTCTTGGGGACGGTGAAGGTACGGCGGTACCACATTCGGTCCTCGTGCCGTTCGAGTCCGGAGAGCTGTGACTCGACGGGGTACGGGACGAGGATCTTCTCGTCCAGCTTCTTGCCCACCGGCGGGCGCTCGCCCTGTTCGGCGGCGGCGAACTGCCACTCACCGTTGAGATTGCGCCACGCGTCGCGGGTCATCTGCGGACGGGGGTACTCGGGCAGCGCGTTGTCGGGACCGACGTCCTTGGCCCAGCGGGTGGAGAGCTGGTACTCGGACTTGTTCGGTCCGCTGCTCCAGAACTCGCCGACGGGGTCGGCGTCCTGGGAGGTGAGGCCGCCCCGGCCGTCGTAACGGATGTCGGCGGAGCCGCCCTTGCCGACGACGGGCTCCTTGAGGCCGACGAGCAGACTGCGGGCGTTCTTGGGGTCCTTCTTCACGGAGGTCATCGGCCACTGGGCACCGCCGATGACCGCGTCGAGATGGCCGGCGAGACCGGCCGGGACGGCGGCGAGCTGCTGGGCGAACTCCATGCGCAGCGTACGGCCGTCGGCGAGGACGGTGGTGGCGATGGCACCGTCGTACGCGTAACCGTCGGGCAGGCGGAACGCCGAGTTGGGCACCGGCTCTTTCGCGCCACCGGGCTCGGTCCACCGCAGATGGAGATTCGAGCCGCCGACGTCCTCGAAGTACTCGACCTTGATGTCGTACTCCTGGCCGCCGGTGAGGTCGATCGGGTCGGCGGTCTGCTCCTTCTCCCAGTCGTTGACCCAGTGGTCGATGGCGATCTCGCCGTCGACCCAGAGCCGGAATCCGTTGTCGCCGATCATCGAGAAGGTGTGCGGGCCGCTCTGTTCGGGGACGATCTTCCCGGTCCAGCGGACACTGGCGTGATCGGCGCTGCCGGTGGCGGTGGCGAGCCGGGAGTCGAGGTTGTCGAAGTCGATCTGCGGGTCGAATCCGGTGGCCTTCAGCTCGTGGAAGTCGAAGGCGCCGGGTGCGGACGAGGAGTAGTACTCGCCCTTGAGTCCATGGGGCACGACCGGGTCGTCCGCGGCCGACGCGGCGGGGACCGCCGTGAGTCCCGCGACGCCCAGGGCAGCGGCGAGCAGAAGGGCCAGTTTTCTTCGGATGCGCACAAATCCTCCTTGCTGCTGGACCCGGTCGGGTGACGTCTTCCGACACGGTCCGGGGGTGGCGGCTCGTTGCGAGAAGTCTGTACAACGTTGGAAGGAACGGCAGTTGGCATGACAACATGCGTTCCCACTTGCTGTCCAGGGCCATGACAAAGCCCGGTCCCGCAACGTATATAACGTTGTACAGATTGGGCAGGGGCGACCTTCGGGCCGACCTCGGAGGGGAAAAACGGTGACCGTCAGCCTCAAGGACGTCGCGGAGCGCGCGGGCGTCTCCATCAAGACCGTCTCGAACGTGGTGAACAACTACCGGCATGTCACCCCGGCGATGCGGGCCAGGGTCCAGCTGGCCATCGACGAGCTCGGCTACCGGCCGAATCTCACGGCCCGGCATCTGCGCAAGGGCCGCACCGGGATCATCGCGCTGGCCGTGCCGGAGCTGGGCAACCCGTACTTCGCCGAGCTGGCGGGCTCCGTCATCGACGTGGCGGCCGAGCACGAGTACACCGTGCTGCTCGACCACACCGGTGGCCGCCGCGAGCAGGAGGTTCTGGTCAGCCAGGGCTTCCGGGCGCGGGTGATCGACGGGCTGATCCTGAGTCCGATCGAGCTGGAGACGGAGGATCTGCTCGGCCGGGACCAGGACGCGCCGCTGGTGCTGCTCGGCGAGCGGGAGTACGACCTGCCGTACGACCACATCGCGATCGACAACGTGGCGGCCGCTCGGATGGCCGTACGGCATCTGCTCGGTCTCGGCCGGTCGACGATCGCGTTCCTGGGCGCGAGGACCGACCGGGTCAACGAGCCGTCACATCTGCGACTGCGCGGCTGGCGCGCCGAGCTGAAGGCGGCCGGGCTGCCGGCGCCGGACTCCCTGATCGCCCCGACGGGCGGCTGGGACCACGCCAACGGCGCCGACGCGATGAACCAGTTGCTGGACTCGGGCGTGACGCCCGACGCGGTCTTCGCGTACAACGACCTGATCGCGATCGGGGCGATGCGGGTGCTGTCCGAGCGGGGGCTGCGGGTCCCCGAGGACGTCGCCGTCGTCGGCTTCGACGACATCACCGAGGGCCGCTACGGCGCTGTGACCCTCACCACGATCTCGCCGGACAAACAGACCATCGCCCGGCTCGCCGTGCGCTCCGTCGTCAACCGGCTGCTGGGCACCGGAGACCCGGTGGGCAACGGCTCACGCGAACTCCGCGCCGATTTCCGGCTGGTGGAGCGGGAGAGCACACTCGGCCGCCGCCAGGACGGTCGCTGAGACCGCCAACCGCCCTCGCCCGTACAGCCGTTATCGCGCGAAGGCTTTACAGCCTCCGTACAACGATGTAAAAACCGTTCCGAACGACTCACCACCAACACTCCGGCAGTCCGTTCACTGCCGCAGTGCGTTCACTCCAGCAGTCCGTTCCGTACGAGCCGACCTCCCGCGAGCGTCCCGGTCGCCGGGGCCGCGCCGAGATGGGGATCTCCATGAAGCTTTCCGCCGTCCGCCGTACCACCACCACTACCGTCCTCGCCGCGAGTCTCGTCGGCGCCCTCGCGCTCAGCGGCTGCGCCAAGTCCGAGGACGACAACTCCGACAAGAGCTCATCGGCCGGCGAGAAGGACAGCGGCCAGGTCGTCGCCACGCCCGGCGCGGACGACAAGACCTGTGACATCACGCAGTTCGGCGGCGAGAAGATCGACCTGAAGAGCGCCACGGTCGGCTTCTCGCAGTCCGAGAAGGAGGCCAACCCCTTCCGGATCGCCGAGACCGCGTCCATCAAGGCCGAGGCCGAGGAGCGCGGGATCAAGCTCCTGTCCGCCAACGCCCAGACACAGTTCTCCAAGCAGATCAGCGACGTGCAGGACCTGATAGCCAAGGGCGCCGACCTGCTGGTGATCGCGCCGCTGAACTCCGACGGCTGGGGCCCGGTGCTGCGCAGCGCCGCGGCGAAGAAGATCCCGATCGTCACCATCGACCGCAAGATCAACGCCACCGCGTGCAAGGACTATGTGTCCTTCATCGGCTCGGACTTCATCGAGCAGGGCAAGCGCGCGGCCGACCAGATGATCGAGGCGACCGGCGGCAAGGGCGAGGTCGCGATCCTGCTCGGCGCCGCGGGCAACAACGTCACCACCGAGCGCACCAAGGGCTTCAAGGACCAGATCGCGGCCAAGGCCCCCGAGCTGAAGGTGGTGTTCGAGCAGACCGGCGAGTTCGCCCGGGAGAAGGGCCAGCAGGTCACCGAGCAGCTCATCCAGTCGAACCCCGGCATCACCGGGATCTACGCCGAGAACGACGAGATGGGCCTCGGTGCCGTCAACGCCCTGAAGGGCGCGGGCAAGAAGGCCGGCGCCGTGAAGATCGTGACGGTCGACGGCACCCGTAACGCCGTGCAGGGCATCGTCGACGGCTGGATCTCGGGCGTCGTGGAGTCCAACCCGCGCTTCGGGCCGCTGGCGTTCCAGACCCTCGACGCCTTCACCAAGGGCGAGAAGGTCGCGCAGGACATCGTCATCCAGGACGGCGCCTACACCACGGAGAACGCCAAGGCCGATCTGGGCAAGGCCTACTGACGTGCTGTCGGTCACCGGTCTGACCAAGACGTTCCCGGGCGCACGCGCGCTCGACGGCGTGGACTTCGCCGCGAATCCGGGCGAGGTCCACGCGCTCATCGGCGAGAACGGCGCCGGGAAGTCCACCCTCATCAAGGTGCTCACCGGTGTGTACCAGCCCGACGCGGGCGAGATCGTCCACGACGGGTCTCCGGTGCGCTTCCAGACTCCGCTGGAGGCGCAGCACGCCGGGATCTCCACGATCTATCAGGAGGTCAATCTCGTCCCGCTGATGAGCGTGGCGCGCAATCTGTTCCTGGGGCGCGAGCCCCGGAACAGGCTCGGTCTCATCGACTTCCGCCGGATGCACGGCGAGGCCGACGAGGCGCTGCGCTCGCTGGGGCTGCGGGTCGACGTCAAGCGTCCACTGCGGACGCTGGGCGTCGGCGCGCAGCAGATGGTGGCGCTCGCCAGGGCGGTCTCCGTCGACGCGCGGGTGGTCATCATGGACGAGCCGACGTCGTCGCTGGAGCCGCGCGAGGTGCGCACCCTGTTCGGCGTGATCCGGATGCTCAAGGAGCGCGACATCGCGGTGGTGTACGTGAGCCACCGGCTGGACGAGTTGTACGAGGTCTGCGACAAGGTCACGGTGCTGCGCGACGGCAAGCTCGTGCACACCGGGCCGATCGCGGAACTCGACCGGCTGCGGCTGGTGTCGCTGATGCTCGGGCGTGAGATGGGCGAGGTGAGCAGCGAGGGGGTCACCAAGTTCACCGGGGACCACCACGCGGGCCGTGAACCGGTGCTCAGCGCGCGGGAGTTGACGGTGCGTCACACGCTGCACCAGGTCTCGGTCGAGGTGCGCCCCGGTGAGGTCGTGGGCCTGGGCGGGCTGCTCGGTTCGGGCCGCAGCGAGACGGCCAAGGCCATCGCGGGCGCGCTGCCGCCGGACTCCGGGAAGGTGGTGGTCGCGGGGTCCGCCGTACGTACGGGCTCGACGCCCGCCGCCATCCGGGCCGGCATCAGCCTGCTGCCCGAGGACCGCAAGGCCGAGGGGATCGTCCCCGGGCTCTCGGTCCGGGAGAACATCGCGCTGGCCGCGCTGCCGGGGCTGTCCCGGTTCGGTCTGGTGGACGACGCCAAGGTCGACAGAATCGTGGACACGTTCATGACGCGGCTGCGGATCAAGGCGTCGGGGCCGCACCAGAAGGTCGGCGAGCTGTCCGGCGGCAATCAGCAGAAGGTGCTGCTGGCCCGCTGGCTGGCGATGCAGCCGAAGGTGCTGCTGCTCGACGAACCGACCCGTGGCATCGATGTCGGCGCCAAGGCCGAGGTGCAGGGGCTCATCGACGAACTCGCCGACGAGGGACTCGGGGTGCTGCTGATCTCCTCCGACATGGAGGAGCTGATCGAGGGGTCGGACCGGGTGGTGGTCCTCAAGGACGGCGCCGTGATAGCGGAGTTGACCGGGGACGACGTCACGGAGGACCGGCTGATGCACGCGATCGCGGCGGCGCCGGAGTCGGACGCGGAGCTGAAGACGGTCGCGCCGGACGCGGCGGCGATCGTGGCGCCGGTCTCCGGCCCCGTCCCGGTCGACAAGACCTCCTCAGGAGGGGAGAGGGACCATGACTGAACTCGCCCTGAAGGGCGCCCCCGTCGATCGCGCGCGGCTGCTCCGTCTGCTCCAGGACTACGGGGTGTACGCGGGCGTCGCCGTCCTGCTGCTGGTCAACATCGCGCTCACCCCGCACTTCCTGTCCACGGAGAACTTCCGTACCCAGGCCGTGCAGGTGGCGCCGGTGCTCATCGTCGCGCTGGGCATGGCCCTCGCGATCGGCAGCGAGGGCGTCGACCTGTCGGTCGGCTCCGTGATGGCCCTGTCGACATCCCTGCTGTCGCTGTATCTCGGCTACGGGCCCTGGGTGGCGCTGATCGTCGCGATGCTGGGCGGCGCCGTCATCGGTCTGGCCAACGGGTCGCTCATCGCGTTCATCGGCGTCCAACCCATCGTCGCCACACTGGCGTTGATGGTCGCGGGTCGCGGTATCGCCCTCGTACTGCTGCCGCAGCTCAAGGACGTACGCGACCCCGGGATGTCCTCGCTCGGCTCGGGCGATCTGTTCGGCATCCCGTATCTCGTACTGATCGCCGCCGCGCTGGCGCTCGCGGTCGGATTCACCGTGAAGCGGACGACGTTCGGCCGGCAGCTCCTCGCGATCGGCGACAGCCGGCCCGCCGCGCAGCTCGCCGGGCTGCCGGTGCGCCGCGTACTGATCGTCGTCTATGTCATCGCCGGTGTGCTCGCCGCGATCGCGGGTGTGCTCGCCACCGCGCGGCTCCAGGCCAGCGACCCGACGTCGCTCGGCACGCTGATGGAGCTGTCGGCGATCACCGCGGTGGTCGTCGGCGGCACCCCGCTCAGCGGTGGCCGGATCCGCATCGGCGGCACGGTCGCCGGCGCCGTACTGATCCAGCTGCTGACGGCGACGCTCATCAAGCACGATCTGCCGCCCTCCTGGACGCAGATCGCCCAGGCCGTCGTGATCGTGCTGGCGGTCTACGCGGCACGCGAACGGGGAAAGCGATGACCCACACCCACACGGAGCGTCCGGCCCGCGCCACGGGCGGCGGCGCCTCCCCCGGCAAGGACATCGACGAGGCGCCGCTGGGCGCGAGCCGGGCCGAGCGGCTGAGCGCGCTCGCCCAGCAGCACGGCGCGCTCGTGACGCTGCTGCTCGTCGCGATCGGCGCGTCGATCGGCTTCGACACGTTCCTGACCGGCGACAACCTGGAGAACATGGCGGTCTCCTCCGCCTTCCTGGCGATCGTCGCGCTCGGCATGACGTTCGTGATCATCACCGGCGGGATCGATCTGTCCGTCGGCTCGCTCTTCGCGCTCGGCGGGGTGCTCGGCGCGTGGGGTTCGCAGTACGGCACGCTCGTCGCGCTGCTTCTGCCACTCGCCGTCTGCGGACTGATCGGCCTGGTCAACGGCCTTCTGATCGCGAAGGCGCGACTCGCGCCGTTCATCGTCACCCTCGCGGCGATGCTCGCCGCCCGCGGCATCCTGCTGGCCATCACCGACGAGGGCTCCAACACCTATCTGGTGGACGAGAAGTCCTTCTTCGCGAGCCTCGGCCAGGAGAAGCTGCTGGGCATCGGGGTGCCGGTATGGATCACGGTGGCGCTGTTCGTCGTGGGCGCCGTGATGCTGCGGCGCAGCCGGTTCGGCCAGTACGTGTACGCGGTCGGCGGCAACGAGGACGCGGCGGCGCTGATGGGCGCGCCCGTGGCCCGTACGAAGATCGCCGTCTACACGCTCTCCGGTCTGTGCGCGGGCCTGGCCGGCGCGCTGAACGCGGCCTGGCTGGTCTCGGGCGTCACGATCCTGGGCACCGGCATGGAACTGGAGGCGATCTCGGCCGTCGTCATCGGCGGCACCCTGCTGACGGGCGGCTTCGGCTTCATCAGCGGCTCCCTCGTGGGCGTGCTGCTGCTGAAGGTGATCCAGAACGTCATCAACCAGATCGGCTCCCTGGACTCGGCGTACCAACAGGTGGTCAGCGGCGCGTTCCTGGCGGTGGTGGTCATCGCCCAGACGTGGCTGGGCAGGCGCCGCCGCATGATGTGAGGGGCGGGGCGCACACCGAAACCGGACCGTGGCCACGAGGTACGACGAACTCACCGTCCATCACGAGGCCACGCCAGGCGATCCTTGCCCTACGAGGCTGTCCCGCAGCGGTCCCAGAAATCGACCAGGGCTGCGGCCGTCTCGTTCGGGAGGTGGACATTGGGTGAATGTCCACCTCCCGGCAGCGAGATGAGGTCAGCTCCCAGACGGTGTGCCATCTGTTCCACATCCTCCGGGGACCAAGTGGCGTCGGGTGAACCCGAGACAACGGCCTTGGCGAGGTCGATATCGGCCAGGCGTGTGGTGAGATCAGTTTCGCCGAGCATCTGGTCGGCCGCCGCCGTCAGGTGTTCCGGAGCGTTCGCGAGCCAGCGGCGGCGCAGGAACTCCTTTACTCCCACCGCCACATCGCTTTCCTGATTCTCGATGAATGGCCAGATCTCCGCCGGCGTCATGGACTCCAGCCCTGAGAGCAGCATCCGAAGCCGCTCCTGCTGTGCGGCGGAGACCGGTCCCGGACCGAAGTTCATCAAAGTGAGTGACGCCCACAGGGACGGGTCACCCAAGGTGTCGAGTACTGCCGCCCGGGCGATCAACCCACCGTAGGAGTGCCCCAGAAGGTGCACGGCACCCGTGTCGAGTTGCCTGGCGACAGCCACCACGTCGCGAGCGAGTTCGGACTTCGCGTACGAGGGCGCCGATGACGCCGTGCCGGTCTCGTACTGGCCGCGACCGTCCATGGCAAGAACGCGGTATCCCCCTCGGCTCAAGCCTGAAAGCACGGGGAGGAAGTCTTCCTTACTGCCCATGAATCCCGGCACGAGGAGCGCGGTCCCCCGGTACTGAACAGGATCCGCCGGTTCCGTGTCCAATACCGCGAAAACGCCACGAGACGTACGCAGACGTCGAGTTCGCGCATTGGAAGGCTTATCGAGGGTCAGCAACTGGCTCACGCAGAGCATCATACGGCGGTGATCACCGTGCCCGGAGCACGTCTCGGACCTCGGCTCCGACCACGGATCGGACCGACCGCCGTCGGTCGTCGGTCCTCTCGCCTCAGAGGCCCTAACACAATGAGACCGTGTCACCAGCAGGCGACGCACTGGGGGCGGTCTTCTCACAGGAGAATTCTGAAACGTCTCTCTGGTCCGGTGACAGTCGCCAGGTAGACGCGAGCTGTTCCTGCGGCTTGAAGTCTGACCACGGCTTCGGCCAGTCCGGGCCGAGGTGTGACGCCTGTGTCGAGCATGACTTCACGCCGCCACGACCAGATGCCCCAGAGCTGTCGCGCAGAAGCCGTTTCATTCAGAAAGACCTCGAAGTTCGCGCCTGCTTCCAGTTCGGCCAGAGCTGCGCGCGAGGAGACGCTGCTGTCCCGGGACAGCGCGGAGCGCAGGGCATCTCGGTTCATGCGACCAGTTTGCCGGGTCGGTGTGTCGATGTGGGGCGAGTGCCCGTCAGGTCAGGGCCAGCGCCTGGCGGTGAGTGATCAGGCAGCAGGCGAGCTTGAGAAAGGCTTCATGGATGTCGGCCCGTCGCTCCCAGCGGACACGGAGTCGTTGACGGGAGCATCCGGCAGGCCCAGACCTGATCTCGGTAGGTGTCGTGGTCATAGCCTCGGTCGGCGAAGACCGGCTGGGGCTTGCGACGGGCCTGTCTGCAGCCCCCTGTTAGCCCTGACATGGCTGGAGTCGACGACCGTTCTCGACCAGTCGAGTCTGGCGGCGGCGTTCAACTCGGCCAGCAGCACTTCGTAAAGCTGTTGCCAGACGCCGGCCTCGTTCCAGTCCCGCAGGTCATTCGACACGATCCACGGCGAAGCCCCCATGGCTCAGAGAACACCGAAGTCCACGCGGACACGATCACCAGGACCGATCCACCTCATTGCGTGAGGCGTTCCTACTCCTCGCCCGCAGCGCGGGGTGTGGGAAGTTCCCTGGCAGGTCTGCGCAGATGCCATCCACCGACGATTCCCGTGACTCGCCACACGGTCGTCTCCCGGTCGCGCTGTTCCTGCCGCCGTGTCTCCCACGAGAGGATTCGCCGGCCGTACAGTTCCTGCCCCAATTCATTGATCTCGCTCTCCAACTCCTGGAGATAGAGACCGATACGCTGGATCGCCTTGTTGCTGTCGCGCAGATATCCGACGGACCCGATGATCACCACCGCCACGACGAGGAACCGCCACGGGCCGAGTTCTCCGCCCCACGTCGCGGTGATGGCGGTGATCGCAGCGGCGTAGCCCGCCATCTGCTGTCTCGCGTTGATCCTCTGCGTGACCTCGTTACGTAAGGTGTCGTACTCTTTCATCCGCAGATCGATTACCGCGCGCTTCAATTCCTGCGTTTCCTCGGCCATCGCTTCTCCCGTGATCGGTTAAGATCCCCGCCCCGGGAGTCTTCCGCGATTACCGACGGGCCCAATCAAACTTGAGCAACATTTGCGCCTGGCGGGCCGAGTTGGGCCACCGGCCACCTCGGCTAAGACCTTCAGGTGACAGCCGTCAGATAACGACCTGGCCCTTGCCCAGCGCGATCACCCCGTTCTTCGAGACCGTGTACAGCTCCTCGTCCCGCCCCGGGTTGACTCCGATCGTCGCGCCCGGTGGGACGTCGACGTTCTTGTCGAGGATCGAGCCGCGGACCACCGCGCCGCGGCCCACCCGTACGTTGTCGTGCAGTACCGAGCCCTGGACCACCGCGCCCTCCTCGATCACCACGCCCGGCGACAGCACCGAGCGTGTCACCTGGCCACGGATGACGCAGCCGGGGCCCACTATCGACTCGCTCGCGATGCCGCCCGCCACGAAACGCGCCGGCGGGAGTTGGCCGGCGTGGGTGTAGATGGGCCAGCGTCTGTTGTCGAGGTTGAACTCGGGCTGGTGCGAGATCAGGTCCATGTGCGCGTCGTAGTACGAGTCGAGCGTGCCCACGTCGCGCCAGTAGCCGTGTTCGCGCGGGGTCTCGCCCGGGACGTGGTTGTCGTCGAAGTCGTAGACCTGCGCCATGCCCTGCTCGGTGAGCATCGGCAGGATCGAGCCGCCCATGTCGTGGACCGACGACTCGTCCTCGGCGTCCCGGTGCAGCGCGTCCACCAGGATCTTCGTGGTGAAGAGGTAGTTGCCCATCGAGGCGAACACCCGCTCGGGGTCGCCCGGCAGGCCCGGCACGTCGGTCGGCTTCTCCTGGAAGCGGTCGACGCGGGTGCCGTCCGGGCCCGGTGTGATGATCCCGAACGACGACGCCTCGACGCGCGGCACCCTGATGCCCGCGACCGTGACCCCCGCACCGCTCTCGATGTGCCGCCGCAGCATCTGCCGCGGGTCCATGCGGTAGACGTGGTCCGCGCCGAACACCGCGATGTAGTCCGGCTGTTCGTCGTGGACGAGGTTGAGGGACTGGAGGATCGCGTCCGCGCTGCCGAGATACCAGCGCGGTCCTAGCCGCTGCTGGGCGGGCACCGGTGTCACGTAGTTCCCGAGGAGGCTGGACATCCGCCAGGTCGTGCTCACATGGCGGTCCAGCGAATGCGACTTGTACTGCGTCAGCACGCAGTTGCGCATGATGTCGCCGTTGACGAGATTCGACAGGACGAAGTCGACCAGGCGGTACGTGCCGCCGAAGGTCACCGCCGGTTTCGCGCGGTCGGCCGTCAGCGGCATCAGCCGCTTGCCTTCCCCGCCCGCCAGCACGATCCCGAGCACCGAGGGTCCACCGCGCATCGCCGCTCCTTTGTTCGCGACCTCTCACCGGCCGTCGGGATCCATCTACCCGGTACGGCTCGTCCGGATCCACCCCGCCGCTACCTGGACTTGAGCAGCTCCTCGTACACCTCGTACGTACGCCGCGCCACCCGGTCCCAGCCGAACTCGCGCACCGCCCGGTCCCGGCCCGCCGCCCCCATCGCCGCCGCCGACTCCGGATCGTCCAGGACCCGGTTGAGCGTCTCGGTGAGGGCCGTCTCGAAGTCCTCCGGGTGCCGCTCGTCGTACGGCACCAGCAGGCCCGTACCGCCGTCGTCGACGACCTCCGGGATTCCGCCGACCGCCGACGCGACGACCGCCGTGCCGCAGGCCATCGCCTCCAGGTTCACGATGCCCAGCGGTTCGTACACCGAGGGGCAGGCGAACACGGCCGCGTGGCTGAGCAGTTGGACCACCTCGGGGCGCGGCAGCATCTCGGGGATCCAGAACACCCCGTCGCGGCTGCCGCTCAGCTCGTCCACCAGCTCGCGGAACTCGGCGCCGATCTCCGGGGTGTCGGGCGCGCCCGCGCAGAGCACGAGCTGGGCCTCGGGATCCAGGGCGCGGGCCGCGCGCAGCAGGTGCGGGACGCCCTTCTGCCGGGTGATACGGCCGACGAACAGCACGAACGGGCGGTCGGGGTCGACGCCGATCCGCTCCAGCACGTCGGTGCCGTGGTCCGGGCGGTAGAGCCGGGTGTCGATGCCGTTGTGGATGACCCGCACACGGTCCGGGTCGAGCGAGGGGTAGCAGTCGAGGATGTCGGCGCGCATGCCGCGCGAGACGGCGACGACGGCGTCGGCGGCCTCCATCGCGGAGCGCTCGGCCCAGCCGGACAACTCGTACCCGCCGCCGAGCTGTTCGGCCTTCCAGGGCCGCAGCGGCTCCAGCGAATGGGCGGTCATCACGTGCGGGATGCCGTAGAGCATCTTGGAGACATGGCCGGCGAGCGCCGCGTACCAGGTGTGCGAGTGGATCAGGTCGCTGCCCGCCACGGCGGCGGCCATCGCGAGATCGACGGAGAAGGTGCGCAGCGCGTCGTTGGCGCCTTCGAATCCGGCGGCGGCCCGGTGCCGTACGACACCGAGGGCGCGCTCCTCGGCGCTGCTCCCGTCCTCGCCCCAGCAGTGCACCCGCAGATCGGTCAGCTCACGCAACTCACGTGCCAGGAACTCGACATGGACGCCCGCGCCTCCGTACACATCCGGCGGGTACTCCCTGGTCAGCAGCCCGACCTTCACGCCATACCCCCGTCGCCCGGTGATCTCGGCCATGTTCATGGTCACCCGGAAACCTCTCCCGGGGAAGAGCGTGACGGCGGCCGGTCGAACACGCAGTCCCCGCAGAGGCCGCCCGACGGGCAACGGTAGTAGAGGCAGCAGCTGCGGCGCCGGAACGTGCCGTCCCCCGGGACACCGGTGGCGCGCAGGTCGGGGTGGGTGAGGAGCACCGCGCCGAGGGCGTCGGCCCGCTCGCCCACCTCCGGCCGGCCGGCCCGCCGGCTCCAGACGCGCAGTTCGCGTACGGCGCCCGCGAGGGCCGAGCCGGCGTTGCCCCACAGCAGGCGTGGCGCGATGGGGCCGTCGGCGCGCAGGGCCGCCGCCAGGGGTACGAGGTGACCGAACTGGACCACCTCGCGGACCGCCCCGGCGAGGGCGGTAACGGGAGGACGCGCGGCGGCGCCGGCCGTCGTCGGGACGGCGCGCGGGCCGGGCAGCAGGAGATCGTCGGGCGAGGTGCGGTGGGGGTTCCAGTACAGCCGCGCGGGTTCCAGGTCCAGGACCTCGCCGTGCAGCGCGGCCGAGCCCAGGGCGAGGGACCAGAGCCGGGCGGCCAGTCCCAGCTGAGCGATGGACGCGGCGACCCGGCGCTCGGGGGCGCCGAGCTTCTCGGCGACCGTGTCGACACGCGCCGACAGCGGTGCGATGTCGCCCGCGTAGATCGCCGCGAACGGAACGTACGCGCCGCCGTGCGCCCCCCGTGCCGCGGGCCCGTCGGGCGCCTCCGTACGCAGGGCGAAGAACCCGCCCACCGATCCGACCTCCGCGAGATCCATCCGCCCTCCCTCTCCCGACTCCCCGATCCGGCACCGAACGTCACTGTCCGTAACGTGCGGTGGTCGCGATACGTGCCCGGACCGAGGCACGGCCTCCACCGCACGGCTCCACCCACGGGCGGGGGCTACCGCCAGGGGAATGACTCGGGTCCTCCGGATGTACTACTACAGCAGTACGTCGTATTGCCGTCTTCAGGACGACGACGAATCGCACCAGGCGAGAGATCGTGGACATATGAGTGCACTCGCGCTGTCCGTGCTGCTGTCACTGGTCTCCGCGGTCGCGTACGCGGCCGGGGCGATCCTTCAGGAGCACGTCGCGGCAGACACGCCCGCCCGCCCCTACGCGCCCCTGCACCACGGCGTGTGGTGGGCCGCTGTGGCGTTGAACGGGGCCGGCGCGCTGCTGCATGTCGTCGCGCTGGCGTACGGCCCGCTCAGCCTCGTACAGCCGCTCGGTGCACTGACCATCGTCTTCGCGCTGCCGATGGCGGCCGTCTTCGTCCGCCGCAAGGCGGGCGCCGCCGCCTGGCGCGGCGCGCTCCTGGCGACGCTGGGACTGGCCGGACTGCTCGCGCTGACCGGCTCCGCGGGCTCCCACTCGCTGAGCTCGGGCGAGCGCATGGTCGTGGCCGGGGCCACCGCCGGTGTGGTCGCTCTGCTCTTCCTGACCGCGCAGGCCGTGCGCCGGCCGGCCGTGCGCAGTGTGCTGCTGGCCGCGTCGGCCGGTGTCGCCTTCGGTATCGCCTCGGTGTTCACCAAGACCGTCGCCGTCGACTGGACCGAGGGCACCTTCGGCGGTCAGGTGCCGAGCCTGCTGGTCATAGCCGTCCTGGCCGTGTCCGGTCTGCTGCTGTCGCAGGCCTCCTACCGAGGCGCGGGGCTCGCCGCCCCGCTGGCCACGGTCACGGTCGTGAATCCGGTGGTCGCCGCAGCGGTCGGCCTCACTCTCTTCGGCGAGGGATTCCGGTACGGCCTGACGGGCGGGCTGCTCGCCCTCGGCTTCGGCGTGGTGACCGCGGGCGGACTGGTCCTGCTGACGACGGAGCGGCTGGCCGCGCAGACCAAGGGCGCCGTCGCCGGGCCCGCCGCGCAGGCCACGGCCCCCGCGCCGGCCCCGGGGACGCCCGGCGCGACGATCGCGCGCCGACAGCGCCCCCCGGTGCGTCCCGCGTGGCACCTGACCGCGTGCCGGGGATCGCACAGGACCGAGCACAAGCGCCACATCCTGCGCCGGACCGTCCGCTCAGATACGGACTCCGCCCGCTCTGAGGTAGGAGACGGGGTCGATGTCGGAGCCGTAGCCGGGGCCCGTTCGCATCTCGAAGTGGAGGTGCGGTCCCGTGCTGTTTCCGGTCGATCCTGACCGCGCGATGCGCTGGCCCGCGTTCACCTTCTGACCGTCACGCACGTTGAGCGCGGACAGGTGCGCGTACTGGCTGTACTTGCCGTCCCCGTGCCGGATGACGACCTGATAGCCGTAGCTGCCCTCCCAGCCCGCCGACACGACCGTGCCGCCCGCCACGGCCTTCACCGATGTGCCGGTGGGGACGGGGAAGTCGACGCCCGTGTGGTAGCCGCTGGCCCAGGAGCCGGCCTTGCGGTACGGGGTGCCGGTGCCCGCGCTGACCGGGGCGCTGAAGCCGGACGACTGCTTGGGCTTCTCGGCCGTCTTCGGCTTCGAGACCTGCTTGGGCTGCTGCTTGGGCTCTTCCTTCGGCTTCTCCGCCTGCGGCTTCGGCTTGGGCTTCTCGGCCTGCTTGGACGGCTCCGCCTTCGCGGCCGGCTTCTTCGCCGCCTCCTTCTTGGGAGGGGCGGGCGCCTCGGCGGCGGGCTTGTCCTTCGCGGGGGCCGGCACATGCAGGACGAGCTTCTGCCCGGGGAAGATCAGGTCCGGGTCGCTGCCGACGACCTGGCGGTTCTGCTCGTACAGCCGCTGCCAGCCGCCCCGTACCTCCTGGGAGGCGGCGATGCCGGAGAGCGAGTCGCCTCCGGCCACGGTGTAGCCCTCGCGCTCGGTCGGCACGGACGTGGGCGACGCGGCCTTCTTGGGATCGCTCCGCGGGGGGCTCTGCGTGGTCTTCACGCTCTGCGCGCTCTTGGTGTTCTGCGCGGTGTCGCTCGCCTGCCGCGCCGGTGACACGTCGGGGGCGTCGCCGCCGCGCGTGAGGCCGGCCTTGACGGAGCAGCTCGGCCACGCCTGGGGGCCCTGGCCCTTGAGGACCTTCTCGGCGATGGCGATCTGCTGGTCCTTGGTGGCGAGGTCGGCGCGCGCCGCGTACTGCCCGCCGCCGTACGCCTCCCACGTGGACTGGCTGAACTGGAGCCCGCCGTAGTACCTGTTGCCGGTGTTGATCTGCCAGTTGTTCGAGGACTCGCAGGCGGCGACCTTCTCCCAGGTGCTCACAGGGGCCGCGTTCACCGTGCCCGCCCCGATGAGTGGCAGCGCGATGCCCGCGCCGCCCGCCGTGACGGTGAGCGAGGCGCGGTTGATACGGCTGGGCTGGTATCTGCGGTGGCGACCGGTTGCGGCCATGATCTCGGCTCCCCCACTGGCAGGTAAGGACGTATGGGACACGTCGCAATCGGTCAACTTAGGGCAGTCGCATGTGCAATGACAAGGGCTCACTTCCGGGGCCCGCGCGGCCCGTATGCGCCCGCCGTGCCTCTCCCGTGTCCTTCCCGCGCGTCGTCGCAGCCCACAGGTCGGCATTGACAGGTCGCGCACCGTCCGGCGAATCTGGGGCGAGTTGACGGGAGAGCGCTCTCCAACAGGATTGAAGGGGCGGTATGGCCGAGGACGAGACCGAGCGGGACGAGACCGAGCGACTGCTGGAGAAGCTCGACATCGGGCAGAAGGTCCGTCTGCTGACGGGCGCCAGCAACTGGCGTACGTACGGCGAACCGGCCGTCGGGCTGCGTCCTCTCACGATGTCCGACGGACCCGCCGGGGTGCGCGGCGAGGCGTGGGACGAGCGGCGCACCTCGCTCGTCCTGCCGTCGCCGACCGCACTCGCGGCCTCCTGGGACGGGGAGTTGGTCCGGGAGCTGGGCGGACTGCTGGCCGCCGAGGCGCGCCGCAAGGGTGTCCAGGTGCTGCTCGCCCCCACCCTGAATCTGCACCGGTCGCCGCTGGGCGGGCGGCACTTCGAGTGCTTCTCCGAGGACCCGCTGCTGACCGCGCGTACGGGCGTCGCCTTCGTGACGGGCGTGCAGGAGGGCGGGGTGGCGGCCACGGCCAAGCACTTCGTGGCCAACGACGCGGAGACCGACCGGCTGCGCGTGGATGTCACCGTGGACGAGCGGACGCTGCGCGAGCTTTATCTGGCCCCGTTCGAGGCGGCGGTGGACGCCGGTGTGTGGGCGGTGATGTCGGCGTACAACAAGGTCAACGGCGTGACGATGTCGGCCAGTGAGCTGCTGGAGCGGCCGTTGAAGGAGTGCGGGAGCGGCTGGGGTTTCGACGGGCTGGTCGTCTCCGACTGGGGGGCGGTGCGCTCCCTGCTCGACACGGCGCGCTCGGGCCAGGACCTGGCGATGCCGGGCCCGGAGGGTCCGTGGGCGGCGGGGCTGCTCGGCGCCGTGGCGTCCGGCCTGGTCGACGAGGCGCGGATCGACGACAAGGTACGACGCCTGCTGCGGCTCGCCCGGCGGGTGGGCGCCCTGGGCGAACCGGGCCCGGCCGGAGGGCCGTTGGGCCCGGCCGCCGACGGACCGGCCCTGCTGCGACGCGCCGTCGCCGCCGGCACGGTCCTGCTGCGCAACGACGGTGGTGTACTGCCGCTGGATGCCGCGCGGCTGCGGCGCGTCGCCGTCGTCGGCCCGCACGCCACGGCCGTCCGGATCCAGGGCGGCGGCAGCGCCGAGGTGTTCCCGTCCTCCGTGGTGACGCCGCTGGAGGGCGTCGAGGCGGCGCTGCGGGAGGCGGCCGGTGCCGGGACCCGCGCCGAGGTTACGTACACGCCCGGCCTGCCGCCGTACACCCGGCCGCGCCCGCTCGACCCGGCCTGGACACGTGATCCGCGCGACGGCCGGCCGGGTGTGCTCGTACGGCTGCTGGACGCCGAAGACACCGAACTGCACTCCGAGCACCGGCTGTCGGGCCGCATCGTGGAACCGGCCCGCGTCGCGGGCGCCGTCACCGTGGAGATCCGCGCCCTCGTCCGCCCGGCGGAGAGCGGGAGTTGGACGCTGGGGGTGGGCGGCTGGGGGCTCGTCTCGCTGACCGTGGACGGCCGGACGCTGCTGTCCGGCGAGTTCCCGCTCGACAGCGACGACCCGACGCGCGTACATGTCTCGCCGCCCTACCGGTGCGCGGAGGCGGAGTTGACCGAGGGCGTGGAGGTGGAGGTGGTCGCGCGGCGGCGGCTGGACCCCGGCACGGGGATCGCGACGCTGCTGGCCGCCGCCCCGCCGCCGGGGGACGCGCGGGCGGCCCTCGACGCCGCCGTGGCCGCCGCGCGGGCCGCCGATGTCGCCGTCGTCGTGGTGGGCACGACGGAGGAGAGCGAGTCCGAGGGCCGCGACCGGGAGTCGCTGGCGCTGCCCGACGGGCAGGACGCGCTCGTACGGGCGGTGGCCCGCGCCAATCCGCGCACGGTGGTGCTGGTGAACTCGGGCGGGCCGGTCGCGCTCCCCTGGCACCGTGACGTACCCGCGCTGCTGCTCGCCTGGTTCCCCGGACAGGAGGCCGGACACGGCCTGGCCGACGTACTGTTCGGCCACGCCGAGCCCGGCGGGCGGCTGCCGACGACCTGGGCGGTGGCCCAGGAGGACGTCCCGGTCCTCGACACCCGGCCGCGCGAGGGCCGTCTTCCTTACGAGGAGGGCGTCCACATCGGCCACCGGGCGTGGCTGCGCGCCGGGGCGGAGCCGGCGTACTGGTTCGGGCACGGGCTCGGCTACACGACGTGGGAGTACGTGGGGATGGAGGCGCCCGGCACCGTGCCGGGGTCCGGCGAGCCAGTCGACGTACGCGTACGGCTGCGCAACACCGGTGCGCGCAGGGGCCGCGAGGTGGTCCAGGTCTATCTCGCCCGGACGGACACGGCGGTCGACCGCCCGGTGCGGGCGCTCGCGGGTTACGCGGCGGTGGAGGCCGGTCCCGGCGAGGAGGCGGTGGCGACCGTACGGCTCGCGGCGCGGGCGCCGGCGCACTGGTCGACGGAGCGCGGGCTCTGGGAGACGGAGCCGGGCACGTTCACGCTCCTGGCGGGGTCCTCGGCGGGAGAGCTGCCGTTGCGGACGACGTTCACGGTGCCGGCGACGGGGCCGCTCAGCGCGGGTCCGTCGATGGAGAGCGCTCTCCGCTGATGCTATAAATGCGCTCATGACGGAGGATGCACGAGCGGTCGGCGCGCCCACGCTGGAGGACGTCGCCAAGGCGGCCGGAGTCTCGCGTGCCACCGTCTCGCGCGTCATCAACGGCGTGCGCAACGTCGACCCGGTGATCCAGGCGGCCGTACGGGACGCGGTGGCCGTCACGGGTTACACGCCGAACCGCGCGGCCCGCTCGCTGGTCACCCGCAAGGCCGACTCGATCGCCCTCGTGGTGTCGGGCGCCGGGGACGATCCGCCGCCGGTCGCCGCGACGGCGGGGCCCGCCGAGGCCACGGGGAGCCGTGTAGGCGACGGGCGGAGCGCCGGGTTCGACGGCGGCGTGGGCTCCTTCATGACCGACGTCTTCGCCGACCCGTTCTTCGGGCGGGTGGTGACCGGTGTCGTCAACTTCCTGCGCCCGCAGGGGATTCACCCGGTGCTGATGTTCGCCGAGACCTCGCGCGCGCGGGACGAGGTGGTGTCGTACCTCCGTCAGGGCAGCGCCGACGGCGCGCTGGTCGTCTCGACGCACGCCGAGGACCCGCTGCCCGCGCTGATCACGGACGCCGGTCTGCCCGCCGTGCTGTACGCGCGCCCTGCCCGTCCGGTACGAATCAGCTACGTCGACCTCGCCCACCAGGACGGCGCCCGGCTGGCCGCCGAGCATCTGCTCGCCCGGGGCTGCCGCCGGATCGCGACGATCGCGGGCCCGCTGGACGTACCCGCGGGGCAGGACCGGCTGACGGGCTTCCGGGACACGATGGCCCGGCACGGGCATCCGTACGTCCCGGTCGCCGGGGGCGAGTTCACCGAGGAGAGCGGCGCGGCGGCGATGGAGCTGCTGCTCGCCGAACAGCCGGACCTGGACGGGGTGTTCGCGGCGAACGACCTGATGGCCGTGGGCGCGTGCCGGGTGCTGCGCGAGCGCGGGCGGCGGGTGCCTGACGATGTCGCGGTGATCGGCTTCGACGACAGCCGGGCGGCGGCGTCCTGCCGCCCGCCGCTGACGACGGTGCGGCAGCCGGTGGAGGACATGGCGGCGGAGATGTCCCGCCTGCTGCTGGACCGCCTGTCCCGCCCGGACCGCCCGGTGACCTCGGTCATCTTCGAACCCACCCTGATCCTCCGCGCCTCGGCCTGACCGGCCGGGTCCTGTCCTCAATCGCCGGACGGGCTGGGTATGCCCGCGAGTTCGGCCACTCCAGCCTGTCCGGCGTTCGAGGACAGGGACCGGCTACGTCGGCGCCGGCGCCCATCGAGGGGGTGGCGCGTTGTCCGGTGGCGGCGGCAGCGGGCGTGTCCCCCCGCGTGCCAGGAAGTCCGTCAGCGGGAGCGTCGCCGCGCCGACCGTGACCGCGTCCGGGCCCAGGCGGCCCAGTTCCACCGTCGCCCGGGCGCCCGTGTGGCGCAGCGCGTACTCGCGGGCGTAGCGGCGGATGTCCGGCAGCAGGTGGGGGCCGATCTGGAGGCCGGCCCAGCCGCCGAGCAGGACCCGTTCGGGCAGGAACAGGTTGATGAGGTCGGCGACGGCCGCACCCAGGCACTCCGCCGTCTCGTCGAGCAGGGAGACCGCGACCGGGTCGGGCGCGGGGCCGCCGGGCGGGGGGAAGGCCGCTGTCAGCAGGGCCGCGAGGGCCGTCTCGTCGTCGGTGTCGGCGGGCAGCGGGCCGCCCGCCTCCTGCCAGCGTTCGCGCATCGCCTCGGCGCCCGCGTACGCCTCCAGGCAGCCGATGGAGCCGCAGCGGCAGCGGCGGCCCCTCAACTGCACGGTGGTGTGGCCCCATTCGAGGGCGCTGCTGCGCTGGTTCTCGTCGAGCGTGCCGTCTTCGCCGCCGTGAAGCACGCTGGCGCCGACTCCGGAGCCGATGAGGGCGATCGCGGCGGTGCCGGTGCCCCGGCCGCCGCCGAACCACATCTCTGCCTGGCCCAGGGTCTTGGCGCCGTTGTCGATGAAGAGGGGGACTTCGGCGGGTACGTCGACGGCGGCGCGCAGCAGTCTCTCGAAGGGTACGGCGGCCCAGCCCATGGTCTGTCCGTGCACGACGGCGCCCTCGGGGCCGTCGCGTTCGATGATGCCGGGGACGCCGATGCCGATGCCGAGGAGTTCGCGGGGGTCGGCCCCGGCGTCCCGCAGGACGTGGGCGACGCCGGTGCGTACGTGCGCGACGATGCGTTCGACGTCGTGGCCGTGCTGGGCCAAGAGCCGTTCGGTGCGGGCGAGTTCGGTCAGGGACAGGTCGAAGAGTTCGACGCGGACGCGGGTCTCCCCGATGTCGATGCCGATCAGGAGCGCGCCGCCGGGAGCGACGCGCAGCAGCGTGCGCGGCCTGCCGCCGTCGGAGTCGACCACTCCGGCCTCCTCCAGGAGGCGTTCGGCGGCGAGTTCGGTGACGACGTTGCTGATGGAACCTGAACTCAGGCCGGTCGCCGGGCCGAGCTCCTGACGGCTCAAGGGGCCGTCGAAATACAACCGTTGCAACACCCTCGCCCGGTTGCCCCGGCGCAGGTCACGCACTGTTCTTCTGTCCCGTTCGGCCATGGTGCTCCTTCCCAGCAGGCAACATACCCCGGTCCCAGACCTTGACGCGACCTTCCCTCACCTCTTAAATCACGACATAAATTAAGCCGTGAGGCAGCGTTCGACTCTCGAACACAGCCACCCCGGAAAGGGGCCACCCCATGCGCAGAATCAGAGCCGCAGCAGTCATCACCCTCGCCACCGCGCTCGCCGCCGGCGTCACCGGATGCGGTGGCGGTACCTCCACCGACGAGGGCGGCGGCAACGACTCACCGAAGACGCTCACCTACTGGGCGTCCAACCAGGGCCCCAACATCGAGGCCGACAAGAAGATCCTCACTCCCGAGCTGAAGAAGTTCGAGAAGGAGACGGGGATCAAGGTCAAGCTCGAAGTGGTCCCGTGGTCCGACCTGCTGACCCGGATCCTGGCCGCCACCACCTCCGGGCAGGGCCCGGACGTACTGAACATCGGCAACACGTGGTCCGCCTCGCTCCAGGCGACCGGCGCGCTGCTGCCGTGGGACGACAAGAACTTCGAGGCGATAGGCGGCCGGGACCGCTTCGTCGACTCGGCCGTCGCCTCCGCCGGCGCCGACGGTCAGCCGCCGGCCGCCGTGCCGCTGTACTCACTCGCGTACGCGCTCTACTACAACAAGCAGATGTTCGCGGACGCCGGCATCGACGGTCCGCCCGCCACCTGGGACGAGCTGGTCGCCGACGGCAAGAAGCTGTCCAAGGACGGCAAGTGGGCGCTGGGCGCCGAGGGCGGCAATCTGTCCAACAACATCCACCAGGTCTTCGCGCTCGGCCAGCAGCACGGCGACAACTTCTTCGACGCGTCCGGCAAGCCGACGTTCACCACCGACGGCA
The DNA here is from genome assembly GCF_001723055.1 of Streptomyces niveus. Classification (GTDB taxonomy): domain Bacteria; phylum Actinomycetota; class Actinomycetes; order Streptomycetales; family Streptomycetaceae; genus Streptomyces; species Streptomyces niveus. The sequence goes on along the minus strand of NZ_MDCR01000013.1, from coordinate 21,279 downwards.
ACGTGGCCGCCGTCAAGCAGTACGTCGACTTCATGGCCAAGGACAAGATCATCGCTCCGGGCAACGCGGAGTACGCGCAGAACCAGTCGCTGACCGACTTCGCCAAGGGCCGGACGGCGATGGTTCTCTGGCAGGCCGCCGCGTCGACGTTCGCCTCGCAGGGCATGAAGCCCGAGGACTGGGGCGCCGCGCCCGTACCCGTGCCCTCCGGCGCGCCCGGCACCGGCAAGCAGGTCAACTCGATGGTCGCCGGTATCAACATCGCCGTCTTCAAGAACACCAAGAACCTCGAAGGCGCCAAGAAGTTCGTCAAGTTCATGACGAGCGACGCCGAGCAGAAGCTGCTGAACAAGACCTACGGTTCCATCCCGCCCGTCGCCGCCGCCCAGGCCGACCCCGCGTTCGCCGCGCCCGATCTGAAGGTCCTGCGCGACACCCTCGCGAACAGCGCGGCGCCGCTCCCCCAGGTGCCGGAGGAGTCGCAGTTCGAGACCGCCGTCGGCACCGCCGTGAAGGACCTGTGGGCGGACGCCGCCTCAGGGACCCCCGTGACCACCGAGTCCGTCAAGAAGCGGCTGGACAAGGCCCAGCAGCAGATGCAGCAGTGAGGCACCGCCCATGACGTCCACCGTGACTCCCCCCGTACAGAAATCGGGCAGCGGTGCGGACCAGGGCGGCGGGGATGCGCGGCGAAGACGACTGCCGCGCCTCCCCGACCGCGTCCGCCAGGGCGGTCTGCCCTATCTGCTGCTGCTCCCGGCCGTCCTGCTCGAACTGCTCGTGCACATCGTCCCGATGGTGATCGGGATCGTCATGAGCTTCCGCGAACTGACGCAGTTCTACATCAACAACTGGGGCAAGGCGCCGTGGCGGGCGTTCGACAACTACAAGATCGCCGTCGACTTCGACGCCCCGCTCGGCGAGGCGCTGCTCCACTCCTTCTACGTCACCTGTGTCTTCACGGTCATCACGGTCGGTCTGTCCTGGCTGTTCGGCATGGCCGCCGCCGTCATGCTCCAGGAGAACTTCCGGGGCCGGGGCCTGCTGCGCGGCATCTTCCTCACGCCGTACGCGCTGCCGGTGTACGCCGCCGTCATCACCTGGGCGTTCATGTTCCAGCGCGACAACGGCATGATCAACCACGTCCTGCACGACCAGCTCGGGCTCACCGACGAGCCGTCCTTCTGGCTGATCGGCGACAACAGCTTCATCGCGCTCGTCGTCGTCGCGGTCTGGAAATCCTGGCCGTTCGCCTTCCTGATGCTGATGGCGGGGCTCCAGAACATCCCGCGCGAGCTGTACGAGGCGGCGTCCATCGACGGCGCGGGCGTCTGGCAGCAGATCCGCAAGATCACGCTGCCGTCGCTGCGGCCGGTCAACCAGGTGCTGGTGCTGGTGCTGTTCCTGTGGACGTTCAACGACTTCAACACGCCGTACGTCCTGTTCGGCGACTCGGCGCCGGAGGCGGCCGATCTCATCTCGATCCATATCTACCAGTCGTCGTTCGTCACCTGGAACTTCGGTACGGGCTCCGCGATGTCCGTCCTGCTGCTGCTCTTCCTGCTGCTGGTGACGGCGGTCTATCTGGTGGCCACCTCGCGCGGAAGGAAGGGCTCCGGTGCCGTCTAAGGCCCTGGCCGGCAAGGCCAGATCTCCCCTCGCCCCACCGGCGTCCTTCCGCTGGACGCGCCGGATCATCCTGGCGTTCCTCACCGCCTTCGCCCTGCTGCCCGTATATGTGATGGTCAGCAGTTCGCTGAAGCCGCTGGAGGACGTGACGGGCAAGTTCCAGTGGATCCCGTCCGAGATCACCGTCCGCCCGTACTTCGACATCTGGGACACCGTCCCGCTCGCGCACTACTTCATGAACTCGCTGATCGTGGCGGGCGCGGCGACGGTCCTGTCGGTGACGATCGCGGTGTTCTCGGCGTACGCCGTGAGCCGCTACCGGTTCCGGGGCAAGCGCGTCTTCACCGTCACGGTGCTCTCCACACAGATGTTCCCGGGCATCCTCTTCCTGCTGCCGCTGTTCCTGATCTTCGTCAACATCGGCAACAGCACCGGCGTCGCCCTGTACGGGTCACGCGGCGGGCTCATCCTCACCTATCTGACCTTCTCGCTGCCCTTCTCCATCTGGATGCTGATCGGGTACTTCGACTCCATCCCGAAGGATCTGGACGAGGCGGCGATGGTGGACGGCTGCGGCCCGTTCGGCGCGCTGTTCCGGGTGGTCGTGCCGGCCGCGGTCCCCGGCATCGTGGCCGTCTCCGTCTACGCGTTCATGACGGCCTGGGGTGAAGTGCTCTTCGCGTCCGTCATGACGAACGACGAGACCCGCACGCTCGCCGTGGGTCTCCAAGGCTACGCCACCCAGAACGACGTGTACTGGAACCAGATCATGGCGGCCTCGCTCGTCGTGAGCGTCCCCGTCGTCGCCGGATTCCTCCTTCTCCAGCGCTATCTCGTCGCCGGTCTGACGGCGGGAGCGGTGAAATGACGGATCGCCGGAACAGCCACACCCCCTCCCCGGAAAGGCAGTCAGTGAACGAACTCAACGCCCTCCCCCACGACTTCCTCTGGGGCGTCGCCACCGCCGCCTACCAGATCGAGGGCGCCGTCGCCGAGGACGGCCGCTCCCCCTCGATCTGGGACACCTTCTCCCACACCCCCGGCAAGGTCGACAACGGCGACACCGGGGACATCGCCTGCGACCACTACCACCGGGTGCCCGAGGACATCGCCCTGATGAAGCGGCTCGGCGCCGGCGCGTACCGCTTCTCGCTCGCCTGGCCGCGCGTCGTGCCCGGCGGCGACGGGCCGGTCAACGAGGCCGGGATCGGCTTCTACGACCGGCTGGTGGACAGCCTCCTAGAGGCGGGCATCACGCCGTTCGCCACGCTCTACCACTGGGACCTCCCCCAGACGCTCCAGGACCGCGGCGGCTGGCCTGCCCGCGAGACGGCCGAGCACTTCGCCGCGTACGCCTCCGTCGTCGCCGAGCGCCTGGGCGACCGTGTGAAGGACTGGGCCACCCTCAACGAGCCGCTGTGTTCCGCGTGGATCGGCCATCTGGAGGGCCGGATGGCGCCGGGGCTCACCGATCTCAAGGCCGCGGTGCGCGCCTCGTACCATCTGCACCTCGGTCACGGGCTCGCCGTCCAGGCGATCCGCGCGGCCTCGTCCGACGCCCGGATCGGCATCGTCAACAACCTCAGCCCGGTCGAGGCGGCCACCGACCGGGAGGCCGACCGGGCCGCGGCGGTACGGGCCGACGGCCACACCAACCGCTGGTGGCTGGACCCGATCCACGGGCGCGGCTACCCGCAGGACATGGTCGACCTGTACGGGGTGGAGCTGCCCGAGCGCCCCGGCGACCTGGAGACCATCGCCGCGCCGCTGGACTGGCTGGGGCTCAACTACTACTTCCGCCAGGTCGTCGCCGACGACCCGGCCGGGCCCGCGCCGTACGCCAAGCAGGTCTATCTGCCGGGCGTACGGCACACCGGCATGGACTGGGAGGTGCACGCGGACGGTCTGGAGGATCTGCTGCTGCGGCTGACCCGGGAGTACGGCGCGCGGCGCGTGTACGTCACCGAGAACGGGTCGGCCTACCCGGACGTCCTGCGGGACGACGGCACGGTGGACGACCCGGAGCGCACCCGCTATCTGGAGGAGCATCTGGAGGCGTGCGCGCGGGCCGTCGCCAAGGGGGTGCCGCTCGCCGGGTACTTCGCGTGGTCGCTGCTGGACAACTTCGAGTGGGCCTACGGCTACGACAAGCGGTTCGGCCTCGTCCATGTCGACTACGCGTCGCAGCGGCGGACGATCAAGTCGAGCGGGTACCGGTACGCCGAGATCATCCGGCAGTTGGCGGACCGGAGGCGCAAGGCCGCGTGAGCCATGAAGGCCCGCGACCGGCAGTGGTCAACTCCACTGCCGGTCACGGGCGTTGCGGTACCTAACTGACGCAGCGTCAGACGGGCGCCGGGAGGGACGGCTCGGTGCCGGCCTGCCCGACCACGGAGGCGGCCACCCCCGAGGCGAAGCCCAGCATGTCCTGGAGCAGCGTTGGGGTGAACTCCGGCAGCCGGCCGCCGCGAACGCCGCGTGGGACCAGCCAGGTGATCACGGCCGCCGTGAAGGCGTCACCCGCGCCGATGGTGTTGACCACCTCGACCGGCGTGGCGGGCACGGACACCGGTTCGGCGCAGTCGGCCGAGTAGGCCGTACTCCCCCGCGATCCCCTGGTCAGGACCACCAGCCGGCCGTCGGCGGCCAGCCTGCGGCAGGTCTCGTCGGGTGTCGCGTCCGGCCACAGGGCCGCCAGGTCCTCGTCGCTGGCCTTCACGACCCGGCCCAGCTCGCACAGTTCGCGCAGGCGGCGGCCGCCGTCCGCGGCGTCGAGCGTGCGGTCGTCGCGCACGTTCGGGTCCACGACCAGCAGCGGGCCGCCGGCCGCCGCCGCGCGCGCCGTGACCGCCACGGCCGAGGCCGCCGGTTCGACGACGGCGGCGAGACCGCCCGCGTACACGGCGGCGAAGCGCTCGACGTCCATGCGTCCGGGCAGTTGGAAGGTCGCCGTGGACTGGAGGTGGAAGTGGTAGCCGGTGCCGTCGGGGCCCGGGTCGGCGACGGCCAGCGCCGTGGGGAGGTCCGGCCGGGCGCAGAGGCCCAGCTCGACTCCCGCCGACAGCAGCCGCCGCTCGATCGACCGGGCGAACCCGTCGTTCCCGAGGGCGCCGGCGAACCAGCTCGGCGTGGCCAGCCGGGCCAGCCCGGTCGCCACGTTCGCGGGGGCGCCGCCGGGCTGGGCCAGGTGCGCCTCCGCCTCGTCGCCGGTGGGCACCAGGTCGATCAGCGCCTCACCCAGCACCAGGACGGCGCCGGGCCCCGGCAGGGGGTCCGGCGCCGCGCCGGGAGCGTCGGTCACGGCTCCACCACGATCTTGCGGCCCTGGCCCGCCTTGAACTTCTCGATGGCGTCCGGATACTGCTCCAGCGGCAGCCGGTCGCTGATGAACACCGCGGGGTCCAGGACCCCGCTGGCGAACAGCGCGGCGGCCCGCTCGTAGCTGTGCAGCACCGCCATCGAGCCGGTGATGGTGATCTCCTGGTTGTAGATCTTGTACGGCTCGATGACCGCCGTCGTCGCGTAGTCGGAGACCCCGAACTGAAGGAACGTTCCGCCCTTGGCGACCCGGCCGAGGCCGTCCTGGATGGCGCCCGCGTTGCCGGTCGCGTCGATGACGAAGTCCCAGCCGCCCGGCCGCTCGAACTCCTCGGCCGAGGCGGCGGCGCGGGAGCAGCCGAGCTTGGACGCGGTGGCCAGACGTTCGGGATTGATGTCCAGCATGTCGACGCCGGCGGCGCCGGTGCGCTTGGCCAGCTCCAGCATCATCAGGCCCATCGTGCCCGACCCGTAGATCAGCACCTCGGCGCCGAGCGTGCTGCTGAGCACGTCGTAACCGCGTACGGCGCAGGACAGCGGCTCGATGAGGGCCGCGTCCCGTACGTCGATGTGGTCCGGGAGCTTGACGCAGTTGGCCACGGGCGCCACGGCGAACTCGGCGGCGCCGCCCGGGACCGAGACCCCGATCGCGTTCCACCGGTCGCAGAGATTGCCGCGCCCGGCCCGGCAGTAGCGGCACTCGTGGCAGTACAGGGACGGGTCGACGGCGACCTTGTCGCCCACCGCCAGCTCCGTGACCTCCGAACCGAGCCCCACGACCTCGCCGGCGAACTCGTGGCCGGGCAGGATCGGCAGGGTCGGCGCGAACTCGCCCTGGAGGATGTGCAGATCGGTGCCACAGATGCCGCAGGAAGCGACGGACACGACGACGTCGCGCGGGCCCGGGGTGGGGTCGGGGACCGTGGTGACGGACACCTTGCCGACACCTTCGACGATCGCTGCCCTCATTTGACGGCTCCAAGAGAAAGGCCCTGGACGAGCTTGTCCTGGGCGGCGAAGCCGGCGGCGAGCACCGGCAGGGACACGACGACGGACGCGGCGCACAGCTGGGCGAGGAAGAGGCCCTGGCTGGTGACGAATCCGGTCAGGAAGACGGGCGCGGTCTGAGCTGTCACGCCGGTCAGGACCCGGGCGAAGAGCAGTTCGTTCCAGCTGAAGATGAAGCAGATCAGCGCGGTGGCCGCGATGCCGGGGGCGGCGACGGGCGCCACGACCCGGATCAGGACGGTGGGCAGCCGGGCGCCGTCCACCTGGGCGGCCTCGATGATGGAGACCGGCACGTCCGCGAGGAAGGACTGCATCATCCAGACCGCGATCGGCAGATTCATCGAGGTGTAGAGGATGACGAGCAGCCAGATGTTGTCCAGCATCCCCACGTTCTTGGCGAAGAGATACACCGGCAGCAGTCCGGCGACGACCGGCAGCATCTTCGTGGAGAGGAAGAAGAACATCACGTCCGTCCATTTGCGGACGGGCTTGATGGACAGCGCGTACGCCGCCGGGAGCGCCAGCACCAGGACGAACAGGGTCGAGAACAGCGACGCCGTCACCGAGTTGATGAGCGGCGGCCAGGGGCTCGCCCCGCCACCGGCGCCGAAGAAGTCGCTGTAGTTCTCGAAGGTGAGCGGCGCCGTGAGGGACGGCGGGTTGGTCGCGGCGTCCGACTCCGAGTGCAGGGACGTGAGGAACATCCACAGCGCGGGGAAGCAGAAGACGACACCGACCACCCAGGCCAGCAGGCCGAGCGCGGTGGAGCGCCGCTTGGCGCGCCGGGCCGCGGGGCCGTACTTGTCCTGGTGCTGTGCGGGCTTGCCCGCCTTGCCGGGGGTGCCCGGGGTGCCGGCGGTCTTCGGTGCGGAGAGTGTGCTCATGAGCGCCCTGCCTCCTCACTGAAGAGGGACGAGACGACGCGCAGGGCGAAGGTCGCGATCACGATGGTGCCGATCACGACGACCACGCCTGCGGCGGAGGCCAGTCCGTACTCGTGAGCCTGGTAGAAGGTCTGGTAGATGGTGTAGGGGAGGTTGGCGGTGCCGAGCCCGCCCGCGGTGATGGTGAACACGGCGTCGAAGTTCTGCACGATGTAGATCGAGCCGAGCAGGACGCCGAGTTCGAGGTAGCGGCGCAGATGCGGCAGGGTCAGGAAGGCGAACATCTGCCAGGCGTTCGCGCCGTCGAGGCGCGCCGCCTCCATCATGTCGATGGGCCTGCTCTGCAGCCCGGCCAGCAGGATGAGCATCATGAACGGTGTCCACTGCCAGATGAGGGACGCCTCGACGGCGAGCAGCGGCATGTCCGAGATCCAGTCGGGCTGCGACGCGTTCTCCACGCCGAACAGCCCGGTGAACCAGGCCCAACCACCGTTCAGCAGGCCGTACTCGGGGTTGTAGAGCACGTGCTTCCACAGCAGCGCCGCCGAGACGGGCACCAGCAGGAACGGGGTGATGAGCAGCGTACGGACCAGTCCGCGGCCCATGAACTTACGGTCGAGCAGCAGCGCGAGCAGCAGCCCGAACACGACGCTGGCGATCACCACGGTCGCGGTGAGCAGCATCGTCGTGAAGACCGATTCCCGCAGGTCCGCGTCGCTGAACACGGAGCCGTAGTTGGAGAGCCCGGAGAAGCTGCGGGCGTCCGGGTTGAGCGAGTTCCAGTCGAACAGCGAGATGAACAGCGTTGCCACGAACGGGAGTTGCGTGACGGCGATCAGGAAGATGAGAGCCGGCAGAAGGGGGGCCCGGGTCGCCCAGGCGCGAGCCCGGCCCGACCGGGGTCCCGCCGGGGGGCGGGACTTGGCCGGTGGGGACGGGTCCGGCGGGGCCGCCGGCGCGTCGCTGACGGAAGTGCTCACCGGTACTCCTCGGCTACCTTCTCGGCCAGCTTCTGGGAGGCCTCAAGGGCGTCGTCGACCGACTGACGGCCGGCGATGGCCGCGCTGATCTCCTGCGAGACCTTCGTGCCGAGGTCGGTGAACTCGGGGATGCCCACGAACTGGATGCCGACGGTCGGGCGGGGCTGGGTGCCGGGGTCGCGCGGGTTGGCGCTGGAGATCGCCTCCGAGGTGACGTCGGCGAACGCGCCCGCCTCCTTGCGGTAGTCGGCGTTCATGTAGGTCGACGCGCGCTTGCCGGCCGGGACGTTGGCCCAGCCGATCTCCTTGCCGACCAGCTCCTCGTACTCCTTGCTGGACGCCCAGGAGATGAACTTCCAGGCGCTCTCGGTGTTCTTGGACGCCTTCTGCATGCCCCAGGCCCAGGTGTAGAGCCAGCCGGAGCTGTCCGTCTTGTCGACCGGCGCGGGTACGTAGCCGATCTTGCCCTTGACCGGGGAGTCCTTGGCCTCCAGCGAGCCGGCGCCCGCGGTGGCGTCGTACCACATGGACGTCTTGCCCTGCGTCATGTTGTTGAGGCACTCGGCGTAACCGGCCTGCGGGGCGCCCGCCTCGCCGTGCTCACGCACCAGGTCGACGTAGAACTTGGTGGCCTTCTTGAACTCGGGCGAGGTCAGCTGCGCCTTCCAGTCCTCGGTGAACCAGGTGCCGCCCATGGTGTTGACGACGGTCGTGAGCGGCGCGATGACCTCGCCCCAGCCCGGCAGACCGCGCAGACAGATCCCCTTCATGCCCTTCTCGGCGCCGTCGGTCTTGGCGGCGAGGTCGGCGACCTCCTGCCAGGTGGGGTTGTCGGGCATCTTCAGGTTCTTCTGCTCGAAGACGTCCTTGCGGTACATGAGGAAGGACGACTCGCCGTAGAACGGCTGGCCGTAGAGCTTGCCGTCCTCGGCCGTCAGCGACTCCTGGAGCGGCTTGAGGATGTCGCCCTGGTCGAACGCCTTGTCGGCCTGCGCGTACTCGTCGAGCTGGTGCAGCCAGCCGTTCTTCGCGAAGAAGGGGACCTCGAAGTTGCTGATGGTCGCGACGTCGTACTGGCCGGCCTGGTTGGAGAAGTCCTGGCTGATCTTGTCGCGTACGTCGTTCTCCGGCAGCACCGAGAAGTTGACCTTGATGCCGGTGTCCTTGGTGAAGTTCGCGGCGGTCAGCTTCTGGAGCTCGACCATCTGCGGGTTGTTCACCATCAGCACGTTGATCGTGTCACCGCCGTCGGAGGCGGTGCCTCCGGCGCCGCTGCATCCGGCGAGGAGTGCCGTCAAGGCCGCTCCCGCGCCCACACGTACGCCTATTCCACGTCGTCGCTGCTGGAGGGCCATGAGTAATCTCCTGATCATTCGGTGGCGGTTCGTCTGCCGGCTGATGGCTGGTGACTGAGGGGGGTGGAAAGCTTTTCGGGGGTGTCGTGGGGTGTCGCGGGGTGTTCGTGAGGTGGCATGGAGTGTCGTGAGGGCGTCGTGGGCCGTACGGGTCCCGCCCCCTGGCCGCTGCGGCGGGGGTCCGGGGACGGGTGAGGCGCGTCAGACGCGGATGACCTGAGGGCCGAGCAGCGAGTAGCGCTGCGCCTCCGCCGACGGAAGTCCGACGTCGGTGACGATCGCCTCGAAGTCACCGACGTCGGCGAACCGGCAGAAGCTCACGGCGCCGAACTTGGTGTGGATCCCGGCGAACACCTTGCGGCGCGCGCTGCGCATGGCCTGGGCCTTCACCTCGCTGACGGCCGGGTCCGGGGTGGTCAGCCCGTACTCGCGCGAGATGCCGTTCGCGCCGACGAACGCCAGGTCGATGACGAAGTCGGCGAGCATCCGGGTCGCCCAGTGGTCGACGGTGGCGAGGGTGCCGCCGCGCACCCGGCCGCCGAGCAGCAGCACTGCGATCTTGTCCGCGTCGGCGAGTCCGTTCGCGACCGCCAGGGAGGCCGTGACGACGGTCAACGGGCGGTCCCTGGGCAGGGCTTCGGCGACGAGTTGGGGGGTGAAGCCCTCGTCGATGAAGACCGTCTCCGCGTCGCCGATGAGGTCGGCGGCGGCTGCCGCGATACGTGACTTCTGCGGTACGAGCCGGGTGGTGCGCACCGCGAGGGTCGTCTCGTAGCCGGCGCTCTCGACGGGGTAGGCGCCGCCGTGGGTGCGCCGTACGAGGCCGTGCTCCTCCAGGGCGTGGAGATCACGCCGGACGGTCTCCTTGGCGACGCTCAACTTCGCGGCCAGCTCGGTGACTTCCACCGACCCGTCACGTCGGGCTATCTCAAGGATCTCTCGTCGGCGCTCGTCCGTGTCCACTGCACACACTTCCTTGCTCTGGCGGCTCAGCACCCGTTCGGGCTCATGCGTCGTTTGTACAAGCAAGAGCCCCGGGACGACCAGGCTCTTCGCCGCTTCGAGTGTGCCCGTTCATGCCCGTTTACTCGGCAGCGTACGTGCTGGTCGTACGGGGGGTAACCCCCTTCTGCGCCCGGTTCGGTGCCCGATTGACGCTGATCGATGCCCGAACGGCGCCCGAAGCGGCGGGTGGGCTTCCGTGGGTCGACCGGTTAAACGTGAGCTGCGTCCCGTCCGACCCCCCAAAACGGTCACCGAAACGGGCACGGAAACGTGTAGGTCGCACGTACGAATCACGCGCGTATCGCCGACGTCGCGCGCCCGACATCCGGGCGCGAAGGTGCCCGGAAACGGGCGCGCGGAAGCCCGCGGCGGGCCACGGATCCTCCGTGACCCGCCGCGGGACCACCGCGCCGCCGGCGGGGAGAGCACGGCGCGGCGGGAACGGCCCGGCCGCCGGCACAAGGTGCGTCAGCCGGTCAGTCGGTCAGCCGGTCAGTCCGTCAGCCGTTCAGTTGTAGACCCCGAACTCGTAGAGCGAGTAGCCGTATCCGGTGCCGCGCTCCGTCGCGTGCATCCGTACATAGCGGCCCGCACCGTTGACCTCGATGTCGTCGATGCCTCCGTTGCCGCCGGTGACGGTCTTCACCGTGTTCCAGTCCTGTCCGTTGTCGGAGGTCTGGATGGTGTAGCTCTTGCCGTACGCGGCCTCCCAGGCGAGCTGTACGTGCCTGAACGCGGTACGCGTCCCCAGGTCGACCTGGATCCACTGCGGGTCGGACCAGTCGCTGGCCCACCGGCTGCCGAAGTCACCGTCGACGGCGGCGGACGCCGGGCAGGGGCAGCCGACGCTGCCGGGCTGGAAGGACGACGCCGTGGCCGGCTTGCCCTTGGCCACGTTGGTGCCGCCGACCGGCGGCGGCACGACCTTGAAGGACTTGGTCTCGATCCCCACGTTGCCCTTGCCGTCGGTCGCCTTGATGTACACCTTCCACACGCCGAGCCTGTCGGGCGCGGTGACGGTGAAGTCCCCGTTGCCCTCGGCGGTGAACTGCGCCGGGGTCAACTGCCCCCCGTTGTCTATGTACTTGCTGTTGACCAGCACCTCGTAGTTCAGGGCGTCCCCGTTCGGGTCCGTCACGTCCGACGTCACCTTGAACGGACGTCCGGCGGCCACGGCCGTGGCGCCGTCGACGGCCATGTTGGAGATCACCGGCGGCTTGTTGTCACCGGCGGTGCTCCTGCCGTACGCCTCCTTCACCGCGTAGTACGAGAGGCGCTTCTGGCCCGCGGGCAGCAGGTTGAACCAGACACCGCCGAAGTCGTACTCGGTGCCGTAGTGGAAGAGCGTGGCACCGAGTGCGACGCCCCGGTGCCCGGTGACGCAGTTCCACGCGTCCTTGTACCCCTGGGCCTTGGCGACATCGGTGGGCTCGGTCGCGACGCCGTTGACGTCGTCGTCCACCTCCCACTCACCGGCGGGGCCGCCCTCGGTGACGATGTAGGGCTTGGTGTAGCCCCCCGCGTTCCAGGCGTCGTCGATGTTGCACACGTCGGCGTAGGAGTTCACCGCGTACAGGTCGAGATCGGGCGCGTTGCGCTTGTAGTACGGCCAGGCCCCGGTCCACGCGTCGGTGGAGGTCACCGGGTGGTTCGGGTCGACGGAGTGGATCTTCTTGGCGATGTCGTTGACGAAGGTCGTGTACGCGTTGCGCTGCTGCTCCAGGGCGTCGCCGCTGTAGCAGTTCTGGAGGCCGAGCACGGACTCGTTCCCGACGTTCCACATCAGCACACCCGCGTGGTCCTTGTAGGTCTCCACCCACTTGGGGAACTCGGCGAGCATGTCGTTCTTGTACTGCGTGTCGGTGAGGTAGTTGACGCAGCCACCGCTGCCGGGGCCGCCGCCGGGCTGGAGCCAGAAGCCGGCGATGACCTTGACGCCGTTGGCGGCGGCCGAGTCGAGGAGGGGCTTGGTGGTGCCGTCGGTGCCCCAGGTACGGATGGTGTTGACGCCCATGGAGGCCACGTCGGGCATGTATCTGCCGGCGTCGGCGACCGACGGGCCCCAGGTCAGCCCCTTGACCTGGTACGGCGCCCCGTCGACGGTCAGCTGCCAGGCGCCTTGGGACCCGGTGACCTTGACGACGCTGCCGGCCGCTTGCGCGGGGGCGGCGGCCGGGACGGTCACGGCGAAGGCGGCGAGGAGTGCGGTGGCGGCGACGGACGCCATGGCGCGCAGGCGGCCGGGGGCGGTCTTCGGGCGGAGTCCGGTACCTCGGAGAAGTCTTGTCGCTGTCATGAGTCACCTGTGGGGAGAGTGCGGGCGGGGATATGGAAAACGCGAGCGAGCAACACGGCGGAGCAAGTGGGAGAGCGCTCTCCCACAGGGGCGGAGTACACCCCGGCGGGAGAGCGGTCCCGGTTACGGCAGTTCGTAGTCCTCGTTCAGGGCCGCCCCGGCCCCCGGGTTGTTCTGGTCGTAACCCCGCGCGTCGCACTGGAGACCACCGACGACACAGTGGTTGACCATCTTGCGCAGCGTGGCGTCGTCCCAGGCGTTGAAGAAGTCGTAGTGGAAGGAGTGCCCCGTTCCACTGGCCAGTCTCACCTTGGACATGTCTCCGTTCACCGGCCAGGCCATCTTGAACTCGACCATCGGCAGCGCCACCGGGTGCGACGTCGGGCAGACGTCCTGGTTGGCGCCCATGACGAGCGGATAGGCCATGTGGCTCTTGTGGTCCGGGGTGTCCAGATACTTTCCGTCCCAGCAACTGGGGGCCTGGAAACGGAGGTTGAGCTGGACGTCCCGGGTGGCCGGGCAACTGGCGGGAATCTCGGTGTTGTTGAAGGAGTTACCGCACTCCCAGCCCTCCACCCAGCCCGGGTGGTTGCGGAACTCGTCCGCCGACTGCGTCGGGCTGCCGACCACGAACCGCAGGCCCTTCGGGAACGGCCGGACGGTCCGGTAGTCGGTGACTCCCGCCTTGTAGTAGATGACCTGCGGGCCGATGGGCCGGACCGGCTGGTCCGCGTTGAGCAGGGTCGGCATCCAGTACGCGGACCGGTCGCCCGGCGCCTTGCACGCGGTGGTGCCGGAGTCCAGCGACGCCGTGGTGCTGTTGGCGTCGGTGGTCCTGTTGCCCATGAAGGTGTGGTCGTGCGAGGCGCCCGGCTGCCCCGGGTAGACGATCGGGTCGTCCGGCCTGGTGTGGGTGACCTCGCAGTTCGCCTGGAACTCGTGGAAGTAACGGTGCGGCGGTATCTCGTCCGACGGTACGACGCCGGTGACCGGCGGGTTCGCCGGTATGTAGCCGTCGCCGTCGGGGTCGTCCCCGGACGGGACGGGAACGGCCGGCGGCATCTTGTGTCCCGCGTGGGACGCGGCCGTCGTGCCGCGGTCGTTCTTGGGGTCGGCGGTGGCGGTGTCCGTGATCGCGGTCAGCCCCATGGCCACCAGGGCCAGGGCGGTGAAGACGAGCAACGCGGACACCAGGGTGGTTCTGCGGAGTCTTTCGGCCATGCGGACCTCCATGCCGCTCTTCGTCCGCATACGCGCCGTATGCGGTGGGGGGAGAGAGTGGTACTGGACGGTGCACCGCGGAGGGCGGCCCCGGGATCCGGGTCTGTCAGGAACACCGGGATCACTGTGGGAGAGCGCTCTCCAAAGCCAGGCCAGTGTTACGCCGCCGCTGAGAGAGTGTCAAGAGTTGGTGAACGATGGTCCGTACGGACCCCGGATCTGCCCAAGAGATGAACGGACCCGACGCGGTACGGCCGGAATGCGGAAGAATGCGGGCGGCTTGAAGATCGATGAACACCCTTGTCCGGCGGTACGTATCCCTACCGCCCGACGAGGTACATCCGACGGAGACCCAGGAGCACACCCATGAGTGGCACTGCCCAGATCGGCGTCACCGGGCTCGCGGTGATGGGCCGCAATCTCGCCCGGAACTTCGCCCGCAACGGCTTCGCCGTCGCCCTCCACAACCGCACAGCGTCCAAGACCCACGCCCTGGTCGAGGAGTTCGGCGAGGAGGGCGTCTTCGTTCCCGCGGACACGGCGGAGGAGTTCGTCGCCGCGCTGGAGCGCCCGCGCCGGCTCGTCATCATGGTGAAGGCGGGCGACCCGACCGACGCCGTGATCCAGGAGTTCGCGCCGCTGCTCGAAGAGGGCGACGTCATCATCGACGGCGGCAACGCCCACTTCGCGGACACCCGGCGCCGCGAGAAGGAGCTGCGCGAGCGCGGCATCCACTTCGTCGGCGTGGGCATCTCCGGCGGCGAGGAGGGCGCGCTGCACGGACCGAGCATCATGCCGGGCGGCTCAAAGGAGAGTTACGCCTCCCTCGGCCCGCTCCTGGAGCGCATCGCCGCGAAGGCCCCGGACGGGACCCCGACGGTGGCCCACATCGGCCCCGACGGCGCCGGGCACTTCGTGAAGATGGTGCACAACGGCATCGAGTACGCCGACATGCAGCTGATCGCCGAGGCGTACCACCTGCTGCGCGCGGTCGCCGGCTACTCCCCCGCGAAGATCGCCGAGACGTTCCGGACGTGGAACACCGGGCGGCTCGACTCGTATCTGATCGAGATCACCGCCGAGGTGCTCGCGCACACGGACGCCGAGACCGGCAAGCCGTTCGTCGACGTCGTCGTCGACCAGGCCGAGCAGAAGGGCACCGGCCGCTGGACGGTGCAGATCGCCCTCGACCTCGGTGTGCCGGTCTCCGGTATCGCCGAGGCGGTCTTCGCGCGCTCGCTGTCGGGGCACGCCGCGCTTCGGGACGTCTCGCGGTCGCTGCCGGGCCCGGCGGCGACCGCGCTGAGCGAGGAGGAGGCGGCGCGCTTCGCGGACCAGGTCGAGCAGGCGCTGTACGCGTCGAAGATCGTGTCGTACACGCAGGGCTTCCACCAGATCCAGGCGGGCAGCGAGGAGTACGGCTGGGACATCGACCTCGGGTCGGTCGCCGCGATCTGGCGCGCGGGCTGCATCATCCGGGCGGTG
Organism: Streptomyces niveus; assembly: GCF_001723055.1. Lineage (GTDB taxonomy): Bacteria > Actinomycetota > Actinomycetes > Streptomycetales > Streptomycetaceae > Streptomyces > Streptomyces niveus. The sequence goes on along the minus strand of NZ_MDCR01000013.1, from coordinate 6,098 downwards.
TTCCTGGACCGGATCCGGGGCGCGTACGACGCGCAGCGCGATCTGCCGAGCCTGCTGGCCGACAAGCAGTTCGCCGAGGAGATCGGCGCGGCGCAGGACGACTGGCGCGCGGTGATCGCGACGGCGGTGCGGCAGGGTGTGCCGACACCGGGCTTCGCCGCGGCGCTCTCGTACTACGACGCGCTGCGCGCGGAGCGGCTGCCGGCCGCGCTCACCCAGGGGCAGCGGGACTTCTTCGGGGCGCACACCTATCGGCGTACGGACCGCGAGGGGTCGTTCCACACCCTGTGGGGCGGCGACCGCACCGAGGTCTCCGGCTGACGGTGGCTCGCAGGGCGGCGCCGATCGGACGGCGCGCCCGCTGAACGGCCCCGGCTGCCGACGGGTCAACTTCCCGTCGGCATCCGGCCGTTCGCGCTTCGCGTCACCCGAGCGGCCCCGGCTGGGGCTCCGGGTCCGGCACCGGGTCGGGGCCCGGCGGGCTGGGGATCGGGTCCGGCGACGGCGCCGGAACGGGCGCCGGTCCCGGCAGCGGTCCGGGGTCCGGGCCGGGACCGGGTCCCGGCGGGCCCGGCTTCGGGGTGGGCGGTACGGGGTCGGGATACGGATGGGTCATGCCAGTCCTCCAAAAGTACGGACTCGTGCGTTCCCAATGTCTCGCGATGCGCGTGCCCACGCGCGCCGGGTCCATTCATGATCGACCAGGCGCATGACCGGCGCACCGCCCGCGTGTCACCCGTACGGCCCTCACCAGCGCGCGGAGTCCGCCTTCAGCTGGGCCTCCGCGGCGCGTACCGTCTCCTCGGCCGCCGCCGGCGCGACGGCCACCTCGTCCGGGTGGCGCTGCGCCCACCTGGCGGCGTACGGGCACAGCGGTACGACGGGTACGCCCTCGCGGGCCCCCATCTCGTAGAACGCCTTCACCAGCGTGCCCGCGATGCCCTTGCCCTCGTGGCCCCGCTCCACCACCGTGTGTACGGCCACGAGCGCGGCGGGGGCGCCGGCCAGGACGAAGTAGGCGACGACGCCGACCAGCTCGTCGCCCTCGTACGCCTCCAGCCGGCCCTGCGCGCGGTTGTCGCGGATGTCGATCTCTGCCATGGCGGGTTCGTCTCCCTGATCGTCGGAGAAATCGCTGTGCCGGTGCTCTCCGTACGAGGACGGGGCCCGCCGGAATCATCCGGCGGGCCCCGTCACCCGGCAACCGGGCCCGGTCTCAGGTGATCGTCAGGGTGTCCTTGGCCGTGGCCGTCGAGCTGGTGCCGACGATGATGTCGACCGTGCCCTCCTCCACGACGAACCGGCCGTCCGGATCGTTGGTCCAGAAGCCGAAGTCCTCCGACCCGAGGCTGAAGCGCACAGTGGTGGACCGGCCGGCAGCGAGACCCACACGGCGGAAGCCGCGCAGTCGCCGTACCGGCTGCACGATGCTCGCCACCGGGTCGTGGAGATAGAGCTGGACGACCTCGTCCCCGTCGCGCTCGCCCGTGTTGCGTACGGTGACGCTGACCTCGACGGTGTCGCCGTCGCGCAGGGACGCGGCGGCGATCGAGTTCCGGCTGAGGACGGGCTCGGTGAGTTCGCAGGTGGTGTAGCTCAGTCCGTGGCCGAACGGGTAGCGCGGGCCGTCCGGCACGTCGAGGTAGCGGGAGACGTAGCGCTGGTCCGGGTCGGCGGCGTCGTACGGGCGGCCGGTCCGCTCGTGGTTGTAGTGGACCGGGAGCTGGCCGACCCTACGGGGGAAGGACGCCGGGAGCCGGCCGCCGGGGTCGACGTCGCCGAAGAGCACGTCGGCGACCGCGTTCCCGGCCTCGATGCCGGGGTGCCACGCCTCCAGTACGGCGGGGGCGAAATCGGCCCAGTCGCCGAGTGCGAGGGGGCGGCCGTTCACGAGGACGACGACGTAGGGCTTGCCGGTCGCCGCGACGGCTTCGATCAACTCGTCCTGGCGGCCCGGCAGTCCGATGTCGCTGCGCGAGTTGGCCTCGCCGCTGATGGCGGGGCTCTCCCCCACGACGACGACCGTGACGTCCGCGGCGCGCGCCGCCGCGACCGCGTCGGGGAGCGTGCCGGTGTCCTCGCCGGCGGGGTCGATGCCCAGGGCGTGGGTCACCTCGGTGTCCGGCAGGGCGGCGCGTACGGCGTCGAGCACCGTGACGGACGGGAACTTCTCCGCGCCGGGCCCGGCCCAGGTGCCCTGAAGGTCGGCGGAGTCCGCGAACGGCCCGACGACGGCGAGGGAACGGAGGTTCTTGGCGAGCGGCAGGGCACCGCCCTCGTTCCTGAGCAGCACCATGGAGCGCGCGGCTGCCGTGCGGGCCGCCGACCGGGCCCGCTCCGTCGGTCCGGTGATCTCGGCCTGCTCGGGGACGTAGGGGTCGTCGAAGAGACCGAGGCGGAATTTGACGCGCAGCACACGGGTCACCGCGTCGTCCAGGCGTGCGGCGTCGATCCGCCCCTCACTCAGCAACTTCCGTCCGTGGTCGGCGACATGGGTGCTGACCATCTCCATGTCGACGCCGGCGCCGAGCGCGAGGCGGGCCGCGTCGGCGCCGTCGGCGGCGAAGCCGTGCGGGATCAGTTCCTGGACGCCGGTCCAGTCGCTGACGACGAAGCCGTCGAATCCCCAGTCCTGCTTGAGGATTCGGGTCAGGGTGTGCTCGTTGCCGTGCGCGGGGACGCCGCTGATGGTGTTGAACGCGGCCATGACGGTGGCCACTTGGGCGTCCACGGCCACCTTGAAGGGCGGGAGGTAGTGGTTGCGCAGCCGGGCCTCGGAGACGTCGACGGTGTTGTAGTCCCGGCCGCCCTCGGCGCCGCCGTACGCGACGTAGTGCTTGGCGCAGGCGGCGATCCGGTCCTTGGCCTTCAGGTCGCCGCCCTGGTAGCCGCGTACCTTGGCCGCCGCCAGCACCGCGTTCAGATACGGGTCTTCGCCCGCGGACTCGGCGATCCGGCCCCAGCGCGGCTCACTGGTGACGTCCATCATCGGCGCGAACGTCCAGTGCACACCGTTGGACCGGGCCTCGGCCGCCGAGACGGAGGCGTCCAGCTCGGAGACCGCGGGGTCGAAGCTGGCCGCCTGCGCGAGGGGGATCGGGAAGGTGGTCCAGAAGCCGTGGATGATGTCGAGACCGAAGATCAGCGGGATGCCGAGCCGGGACTCCTCGACGGCGATCCGCTGGAGCGCGTTGGACTCCTTGGCGCCGTGGATGTTCAGCACGGAGCCCAACAGGCCCGCGCGGGCGGCCTCTTCGGCCTCCCGTGTCTGGGTGCCGCCGGGGCCGGTGGCCCCCGCCCAGGCGAGCTGCTGGAGCTGGCCGAGCTTCTCGTCGTCGGTCATCCGGGCGAGCAGTTCGTTGACGGAACGGTCGTAGGGATCGTTCCAGGCCGGGGTGGCGGCTTGCACGACTGAGGTCCTCTCGGTGGCGGGCGCGGAGCCGCCGGTGGCGGCGCTCGCCACCGATCGTAGTGAGCGGTCGCGGCGCCCGATGAGGTGCGTGTCCGTGACGGTTCCGTGGATCGCACACAGCGGGACGGAGCGGCGCATTCGCCACATTGATCGATAATCCGGGTGCGGAACACGAACTTCCGGGCACGGTCGGGACCCGGTTCGGCCGCTGTTCCCGGCTCCTCCTCGCGGCTCGTGCACCGTGCGATACATTTTGCGACGCCTTTGCCACGCTCAATCGATCATCTTCAGCAGCGGAGACGAGCTTCCCAATGAACGACATAGTCAACGGACTTGGCCGAGCGGGCGCCTACGGCGCGCTCGGTGTGGTCCTTCTGATCCTCGGTATCGTCCTCGTCGACCTGCTGACACCGGGGAAGCTCGGGAAGCAGATCTGGCAGGAGCGCAACCGCAACGCCGCGCTGCTGCTCAGCTCGGCGCTCCTGGGGATCGGCGGCATCGTGTTCACCTCGATCTGGACGACGTACGACGACTTCGGCAAGGGCCTGGCGTCGACGGCCGCGTTCGGGGTGCTCGGCCTGGTGATGATGGCGGTGGCGTTCCTGGTGGTGGATCTGGTGACGCCGGGCAAGCTGGGCGCGACGCTGGTGGAGGCGGAGCCGCACCCCGCGGTGTGGGTGACGGCGTCGTGCAACATCGCGGTGGCGGCGATCGTTTCGGCGTCGATCGCCTGAGAGCGGCGCGCGATGCGCCGGTGCGGTGTGCGGTGGCGTGTGACCGGGCTGTCCGTCCTCGGACAGCCCGGTCACCTCGTCAAGCGGGGACGGTGACGGACGTCAGCACGATGCCGTTCTCCGAGAGCCAGCGGCCGTCGAACGTGTGCAGCGTACGGCTCCCGGCCTTCGCCGGTCCCGCGAGGAGATGCGCCGTGAACGTCCCGCCCGCCGGGTCGAAGACCAGCCGGGCGCCCTCGAACTCCAGGAAGCGTCGCATCAGCGGGAACCACGCCTTGTAGACGGACTCCTTGGCGCTGAACAGCAGCCGGTCCCAGGGAACTTGCGGCACCGACACCAGAAGTTCCTTGACCGCGACCTGCTCGTCGGCCAGGGCCACCGCGTCCAGGACCCCGGAGGGCAGCGGCAGCGCGGGCTCCGCGTCGATACCGATCGAGGTGACCAGCGCGGGGCGGGCGACGACGGCCGCGCGGTAGCCGTCGCAGTGCGTGATGCTGCCGACCACGCCCTCGGGCCACTGCGGCGCGCCGCGCTCGCCGGTGAGGATCGCCCCCGCGGGCGCGCCGAGCCGCGTCAGGGCCTGGCGCGCGCAGTGTCTGGCGGTGGTGAACTCGCCGCGCCGCTTGGCCACGGCGGACTTCACGATCAGCTCCTCCTCGGGGAAGAGCGTGGCCTCCGGCAGGTCTCCGTACGCCTCGGCCGTCTCGGTGCCGGCGGGCACGATGCGTTCGATCACGATGTCCGCCCCGCTTCCTCGCGAACCGGCAACGGCAGGATCTGTACGGGGCGGCCCGGCTGCTGGGCGCGCCGGCCCCACTCCCTCGGGTAGCCCAGGGAGACCTCCTGATGAGGCACGTCGTCGCACCACATCAGCCGGGGAATGTGCAGATGGCCGTACACGACCGAGGCGGCCCGGAATCTGCGCGGCCAGTCGGCCGAGCCCTTCGTGCCGCACCACAGGGCGAACTCCGGGCGCCACAGGACGTCCGTGGGTTCGCGTACCAGCGGCCAGTGGTTGATCAGGACGGTGGGCAGCTCGGGCGGGATCTCGGCCAGCCGGCGCTCGGTCTCCGCGAGCCTGGCCCTGCACCACGCCTCCCTGCTGGGATACGGGTCGGGGTGGAGCAGGAACTCGTCGGTGCAGATGACACCGGCCTTCTCCGCGACCGCGAGGGCCGATTCCTTGGAGTCCGTGCCGGGGGGCCGGAAGGAGTAGTCGTAGAGGAGGAACAGCGGCGCGATGACGGCGGGGCCGCCCTCGCCCTCCCAGACGGGGTAGGGATCCTCCGGCGTGACGACCCCGAGTCCCCGGCACAGCTCCACGAGGTGGCGGTACTTGGCGTCGCCCCTGAGCGGGACCGGGTCGTCGGGCGCGGTCCACAGCTCATGGTTGCCCGGCACCCAGATGACCTTCGCGAACCGCTCGCTCAGAGTGCGCAGGGTCCACTCGATGTCGGAGACCAACTCACCGATGTCACCGGCCACCAGGAGCCAGTCGTGCTCCGACTCGGGCCACAGGGAGTCGGCGATCTTCCTGTTCTCCGGGTGCCGGATGTGGAGGTCGCTCGTCGCGACGAGCCGTCCGGGCCGGGTCGGGGACGGGGTGCCGGGGGTGGGTGGCGCCGCGCCACGTATCTCATAGGTCACCGGCATTCGCTCCGAACTCGACGTGCCCGCAAGTAGCGCATTCCACAAGGATATGTACGTGTCCGCGTCGATCAACCCCTACTCTCCCCAGCCGGGCCGCCCGTTGAGAGGAACGAACCGTTGAGAGAAGGAACAGCCATGCGTGACCAGGTCTGGTTCATCACCGGCGCCTCCCGGGGACTGGGACGCGCCGTCGCCGAGGAGGCCCTGGCGGCCGGCAACCGCGTGGTCGCCACCGCCCGCCGCCCGGAGGCGTTCGCCGATCTCGCCGAGAAGTACGGCGACCGGCTCCTCGCGCCGCGCCT
>NZ_MDCR01000129.1 GCF_001723055.1 Streptomyces niveus | reverse complement strand
CGAGATAGCTGCCGGGCGCCAGCGGCGCCAGCAGCTTGCGCACCAGCTCGTGCGCGCCGTCCTCGTCCGGTACGAAGTGGAGCAGCGCGATGAGCGACAGGGCCACCGGCTTGTCGAAGTCCAGGATCTTCCCGGCCTGTTCGACGATCGCGTCGGGCTCACGCGCGTCGGCCTGGATGTACTCGGTGAGACCTTCGGCGCTGCTGCGCAGCAGCGCNNGGGTCGTTGTCGGTGTAGACGACGCGCGAGTCGGCGGCGACCTCCTGCGCTATCTGGTGCAGGTTGGGCTCGGTCGGGATGCCGGTACCGATGTCGAGGTACTGGCGAATCCCGGCCTCGGCGCCGAGCCACCGGGTGGCCCGGTGCATGAACGCCCGGTTGCACTTGGCCATCTCCCGCCCGAGCGGGTTCAGTTGGAGGAGCTGGCGGGCCATCTCCTCGTCGACGGGGTAGTTGTCCTTGCCGCCGAGGAACCAGTCGTACATGCGGGCCGGGTGCGGCCTGCTGGTGTCGATGGGGTCAGGCCCGGTCATGTGCACTCCATGAGTCTCAGCGTCACTGGCAAGAACAAGTGGCAACAACAGGTGGCAAGGAACAGATGAGTTCAGATCCGATCAGCCCCGATCGGCTCGGACCAGATGCGATCCGGCCGATCCGGCCCTCAGGTGAGGAGGAAGTCGGCCTGGCCGGACTTGGCGCCTTGAATGAACGCGGCGATCTCACCATGGGTGTAGATCAGCGCGGGGCCGTCGGGGTCGTTGGACTGGCGTACGGCGATCCTGCCGTCGGCCAGCTTCATGGCCTCGACACAGTTGCCGCCGTTACCGCCGCTCCACGGCTTGGACCAGCCTTCGGCGCCGAGGTCGGTGGCGGGCATGCCGTTGTATATCGGATCCATTCACAGCTCCTTGCGGACATCCTTGAGGATCTCCTTCGTGCGTTGTGCAGTTGCAGCCTGAGCCGCCATGCGGTCCATGACCTCGAGATGGGTCGCCACCTCGGGACGCGAGTCGAGGTAGACGGCGCCGGTCAGGTACTCGCTGTAGATCATGTCGGGCAGTTCGGGCATGGCGAAACGGAAGAGCACGAACGGCCCGTACGTTCCGGGGTGGTGTCCGGAGGAGAACTCCGCGATCTGTAGCGTCACATTGGGCATGTCGGTCGCGTCGATGAGCCGGTCGACCTGCTCGCGCATGATGTCCGGCGTTCCGACGGGACGGCGAAGCACCGTCTCATCCATGATCACCCAGAATTTGGGCGCGTCCGACCGCGTGAGCAGGGACTGGCGTTGCATACGCAGTGCGACGTGCCGGTCGATCGCCTCCGGCTGGACCTGCCCCACGGCGCCGGCGTGCATGACCGACAGCGCGTATCCCTCCGTCTGGAGCAGCCCCGGCACGAAGTGCGGTTCGTACGCCCTGACCAGGGAGGCGGCGCCTTCCAGGCTGACGTACATGCTGAACCAGTCCGGCAGGATGTCGTGGAACCGCTGCCACCAGCCGGGCTTGTTGGCCTCCTCGGTCAGCTCGACGAAGGCGTTCGCCTCGTCCTCGCCGATTCCGTAGGCCCGGAGAAGTACCTGCACATAGGGGACTTTGAGCGTGACCTCGGCGGTCTCCATCCTGCGGACGGTGGCCGACGCCACCCGGAGAAGCTTCGCGGCTTCCTCGCGTTTCAGGCCGGCTCTCTCGCGCAGATCCATCAGGCGTTTGCCGAGTACGACCTGTCCCACGGTCGGGGCAGACCGCGGTTCACTCACTTTGGAACCTCCCCATGCACGGTTGCCAGCAGTGTGCCATGCCCTTGCCACGAAGAACACGGCACTCTGAAAATTTCACAGTGCCACTTGCCAAGTGTCTCGCACGGGTAGAGAGTGGTTCGGTGAACCAGTTCATGCAGTTGTCGTGCTCCGCCCGGAGGTTTCGCACGGTGCTGCTTCCCCACCGTTAGGAATCGGTCGTGGCACCTGGTAACGCGCTCACCCCCCCGCTGATGACCGTGTGCCCTGGCAACGTTGTCCGCCGCTACGGCTTCGCCCTGCCCGCCCACGCGGAGTCGGTCTGCCGTGCCAGACGGCTCAGCCGTGCGCGGCTCGACCGGTGGGGGACCTCGGACGAGACCCTTGAGACCGCGATCCTGATCATCTCGGAGCTGGTGACGAACGCCGTCATCCACGCGCCCGGCAACCATGTCATGTGCGAATTGCGCGAAGGAAACGGCCGTTTGCGCATAGCGGTCGAGGACCAGGGTTTCGGCCCCACGGGGCCGCAGTTGCACCGGGTGTCCGACGACGAACACGGCCGGGGGCTGCTCCTCGTGGACGCCATGAGCAGCAGCTGGGGAACACACGACACGTCGGGCTACGGCGCCGGGCGTGTCGTATGGGCGGAGCTGCCGCACGAGGCGGGGCAGGGGCAACCGTGCTGATGGGTGCGGTGCGCCGGTTCGCCCGGGGGCTGCGCGAGGAGCGCGGCGGTTTCGTGCAACTGCCGCTGCCGCCGACGCTGCCCACCTCGCTGGGCTGTGACGCGGTGGGCGTCCCCGCGAGGCACGGGTTCCGGCTGATGGGCAGGCTGCCCAGTACGGGCTGCGTCTTCGCCGACACCGACTGGTGGTGGTGGATCGTCCCCGCCGGCTCGAATCTCGAACTGGACTGGCCCCAGCCCGCGCGTTACGTCTCCGGGACACTGGTCCCGGCCGCGCATCCCCGGCTGATCCACTGGCCGGACGCGCCCACGCCGTACACGCCGCCGATCCCCTTCTATCTGATGGTCTGCCAGCTCGCGGGGACGACACCTACGTGGGAGGCGCAGCCGCGGGACGAGATCCCGATGCGGCAGCGCGGCTGAGCCGCCCGCCCGCTCAGATCGACAGGGCGTTCCAGGCGTTGTCGTCGTCCGACAGGAGTTCTCGGATGCGGTCCGGCGGCGGCAGTGGGCCGTGGTCGGCCGGGACGCGCAGGGCGGACGCTGCCGTGAGATGACCGAGGCGCAGGGCCCGTACCGGATCGTCGTGGCGCAGCAGACCGGCGAGGAAGCCCCCGGCGAACGCGTCGCCCGCGCCCACCGGTTCGACCACGCGGACCTTCGGTGCGGGCACGGTGTACGTGCCCCGGCCGACGTACGCGGTGGCCGCCCGTGCCCCGTCCTTGACCACCAGCACGCGCGGCTGCGGCAGCAGGGCGCGGACCGCGTCGGCGGAGGTCAGGGCCGGGCCCCAGAGCGCCTGGGCCTCGTCGAGCCCGACCAGGACGAGATCCGCGCGGGCCGCGAGCGGCAGCAGGACCTCGGCGGCGGGCTCGTCGCGCCAGAGCGCCGGGCGGTGGTTGACGTCGAAGCTGACGGCGTACGGCCGTTCCGGTCGCAGCGCCCGGTCCACCAGGGCGCGGCACGACGCCGAGAGCGCCGGGGTGATGCCGGTGAGGTGGACGAGGGCCGCGTCCCGCACGGCGGGGTCGTCCAGGGCCGGGGGTCCCAGGGCGGAGGCCGCCGATCCGGTGCGGTAGTAGTGGACGCCGGTCGATTCGGTACCGGGGTTCTTGACCAGCAGGCCGGTGGGGCGCGCCGGGTCGGTCCGTACGCCGGAGACGTCGACGCCCGACGCGGCGATCCGCTCCCTGACACGCCGCCCGAAGGGGTCGTCGCCCAGCGCGGACACCCAGCGGGCCGGGACGCCGTGGTCGGCGAGATACATCGCGACGTTCGACTCGGCGCCCGCGACGTCGAGCCGCAGCAGTTCGGCGGTGTCGAGCGGTGCGACCGGGTCGGGCGCCAGTGCGGCCATGGTCTCGCCGATACAGACGACCGGGCCCGGGCGCAGGAGCGGAGCCGAACTCACGAGGGCCTGCCCGGGGTTACGGCGTGCGCGACGTCCAGGAAGGTACGGGCGCGGGCGCGCAGTGCGTCGACACCGGCTCCGCTTCTCGTGCCGGCGGCGTCGCCGACGAGGGGGGATCCGACGCCGACCGCGAGCGCGCCGGCGTCGAGATACGCACGGGCCGCTGCGGCGTCGACGCCTCCGACGGGTACGAACGGGACGTCGGGGAACGGGCCTTGGAGCGCGCGCAGATACGCCGGGCCGCCGGCCTGGGCGGCGGGGAAGATCTTCACCGCGCAGGCTCCGGCGCGCAGCGCGGCGACGATCTCGGTGGGCGTCATCACGCCGGCGAGTACGGGGAGCCCGAGCTCCCGCGCGGCGGTGACGCCTTCGCAGACGGCGGGCGTGACGACGAAGTCCGCCCCGGCGCGGTGCACGGCGTGCGCGTCGGCGGCGGTCAGCACGGTGCCGGCGCCGAGCGGCGCCCCGGGCCCGAGCGCGGCACGGGCCCGCGCGATGACGTCCAGCGCGTCCCGCCCGCTGAGGGAGACCTCGACGAGCGCGATGCCCTCGTCGACGAGCGCGAGTACGGTCCTGAGCGCCGCGTCGGGATCGTCGCCACGCACGATGGCGACGAGTCGATGCACACGCAGGGCGGCCGGCAGATCCACGGTGGGTTTCCTTCTCGGGTGGTGGGCGGTGGGCGGGCGGACATTCGAGGCTACGTGTGCCGGGGGGCGTGGCCTGGCGGGCGGGTGTCCCGGACGGCCGGTACCCGCGCCGCCGCCGGTCGTCGTCACGGCACCTCGCCGGTTCTCGTCGCCCTGAGCGTCAGGCGCCAGCAGGTCTCGCCAGACGCCGGGACCCGGGCCGCGTCGTTGTCTCCCGCCGCCGACAGGTCGAAGACGCGGCCGAGCATCGGTTCGACGCCGATGGAGCGGTACGGGGCGGTCGCCGGGAAGCCGGCGAGGTTGCGCCAGAGGGCGACCGAGACCGGGTGACCGGGGGCCTCGACGCTCAGGTGCAGCGTGTCGCCGCCGTCGTGGACCGAGACCTGGTCGGTGGTGACCACCGCGCCCACGGCCGTGCCGTCGTCCGGGCCGAGCCGGTCGAGTGGGACGTCGTCCACCAGGGGCCAGGCGCCCGCGATCCAGCGCGCCCCCTCGTCCGGGTAGAGGCGGGCCGGCGAGCCGTCGGGGATGGTGAGGGTGGCGCGGGGCGAGACGTCCAGGAGGGCGTGGGCGGCCCACAGGAACCGGTAGCCGGGTGCGGCCGTGAGCCGGTAGTCGGCGACCAGGGTGTCCGCCTCCGTACGGATGCGGCGCGCGAGACGGAAGTCCGGGCAGTCCACCCACTCCTCGTCGCCGGTCCGGTGCCAGGGCCGGGACCACGCGTCGCCGTGGTCGGGGGCGCCGCGCACCGTCGGGACGCACTCCTCCACTCCCCCGGCGTCGGCGAAGGCGTCGCCCGGCCGAACGAGCGGGCGGCGCGGCTCGGGGCGCCGCCACAGCCACTCCCGGCCGCCCGCGCGCAGCGACGTCCAACGGCCGCCGTGCGCGAGGTCGGTGCTCACGGAGAGCGGCACGCTCACCATTCCGCGAACGAGCCGTCGCCGTGCCGCCACAGCGGGTTGCGCCAGGCGTGCCCGGCGCGGTCGGCGGCGCGTACGGCGTCCTCGTCGACCGTGACGCCGAGCCCCGGCAGATCCGTCCGGTGCGCGTGGCCGTCGGTGAAGCGGAACGGTTCGGTGTCCACGACGTACGACAGCAGGTCGGCGTCCTTGTTGTAGTGCAGGCCCCTGCTCTGCTCCTGGATGAGGAAGTTCGGGGTGCAGAAGGCGATTTGGAGGCTGGCGGCCAGCGCGATCGGGCCGAGCGGGCAGTGCGGTGCCAGCTGCGCCCCGTAGGTGTCGGCGAGCGACGCGATGCGGTGCACCTCCGATATGCCGCCGGCGTGCGAGAGGTCGGGCTGGGCCACGGCGACTCCGGCGGCGAGCGCGGGCAGGAACTCGGCCCGCCCGTAAAGCCGTTCACCGGTCGCGACGGGTACGGGGCTGGACGCGATCAGCCCGGCCAGCAGATGCCCGTGCTCGGGCAGCAGCGGCTCCTCCACGAACAGCGGGTGCAGCGGGGCGAGTTCGGACAGGACCCGGCGGGCGCCCGCCGGGCTGAAGCGGCCGTGGAAGTCGACCGCGACGTCCCGGTGCGGTCCGAGGACCGCGCGCGCCGCCGCCACCCGTTCGACCACGGCGGCGGTCTCGGCGGGGCTGGTGATCGGGGACGTACGCCCGGCGGCGTTCATCTTCACGGCGGTGAAGCCCGCCTCGACCTGCGCGGTGACCTCGTCGGTCAGCCGCGCTGGTTCGTCGCCGCCCACCCACGCGTACACCCGCACCCGGTCCCTGACGGGCCCGCCGAGCAGGGCGTGCGCGGGCGCGCCGTACGTCTTGCCCGCGATGTCCCACAGCGCCTGGTCGATCCCGGCGACGGCGCTGGAGAGCACCGGGCCGCCCCGGTAGAAGCCGCCCTTGGTCATGACCTGCCAGTGGTCCTCGATCCGCAACGGGTCCTGGCCGACGAGGTACTCGGCGAGGACGTCCACCGCCGCCCGTACGACCTCGGCCCGGCCCTCGACCACCGGTTCGCCCCAGCCGACGACGCCGTCGTCCGTCTCGATACGGCAGAACAGCCAGCGGGGCGGGACGAGGAACGTCTCCACGGATACGATCTTCACTTCGCCTCGGAGCCTTTCGTCTCGGGGGTGCCCGGTGCGCCCGCCGTGCCGTGCACCTTGTCGAGGTCGCGGACGGCCTGGTCGAGCAGCGCCCGCATGGCCTGCTGCGCGGCGTCCGGGTCCTGGGCGCGTACGGCGTCCAGGACGGCGCGGTGGCTCGGCACGGGATCCTCGCCGTGCGGCGACGAGTGCACGATCCTGTCGCGGTGGGCGAGGCCGGACTCGATGACCATCTCCATACGTTCGAGCAGTTCGTTGTGGGTGGCGGCGAGGAGCGCGCGGTGGAAGGCGAGGTCGGCCTCGACCGCGTGCGCGGCTCCGCCGTCCCCCTCCCCCATCTCCGCCAACGCCGCTTCCAGCGCGGCGAGATCGGCGTCGGTGCGCCGTTCGGCGGCGAGCCGGACGGCGGCCGGTTCGACGATGCCGCGCACCTCGCCGAGGTTGCGCAGCAGATTCAGGTCCGTGCCGGTGCTGGTGCCTTCGGCGAACTGCCAGCGCAGGACGTCGGCGTCGAGGAGGTTCCAGTCGGAGCGGGATCTGACGAACGTCCCCCGGCGCTGGCGCGCGTCGACCATTCCCTTGGCGGCGAGCACCTTCAGCGACTCCCGCAGGGCGGTCAGGCTGACGTCCAACTCGCTCTGGAGCTCCACGAGATCGAGGGTGGCGCCCTCGGGGATCTCACCGCTGAGCACCCGGCGCGCGAGAGTCTCCACGGTCTGGCCGTGCACTCCGCGGCGCGCGTATGGCGTCATGTGTCGTTCTGCCTTTCTGCTGGTCGTTCGTGAGCGGCGGTGGTCCCGTGGTCAGGCCGAGGCCTTCACGACACTCCATCCGCCGTCCACGAGCAGACTCGATCCGGTGATGTAGGACGCCTCGTCGGCCGCCAGGAACGCGATGGCCGCCGCGACCTCCTCGGGGGTGCCGAAGCGGCGCGCCGCCGTGCCCTCGACGCTGAGGGCCCGATCCTCCTCGGATACCCGGTCCCAGGCGGCGGTGAGGATCGGGCCGGGGAGCACGGCGTTGACGCGTACGTCGGGCCCGTACTCGACGGCGAGTTGTCCGCACAGCGAGAGCAGCGCGCCCTTGCTCGCGGCGTAGGCGGGGTGGCCGGGGATGCCCATGTGCGCGTGGACGGACGACGTCAGCACGACGGCGCCGCGGTGGGCGCGCAGATCGGGCAGTACGGCGCGGAAGCCGAGGAAGCCGCCGGTGAGGTTGACGGCGAGCTGGCGTTCCCAGGAGGCGACGGTCATCTCGTGTGCGGGGCTGACGTCCACGGTGTAGGCGTTGCTGACGAGGACGCCGACGGGGCCGTGGCGGTGGGCGGCGGCCACGACCCGGTCCCAGTCGTCCTGTTGGGCGACGTCGGCCCGTACGAAGTCGGCGCGGCCCCCGTTGTCGCGGATGCCGGCGGCGACGGTCTCGCCGTGCGCCGTGTCGATGTCGGCGAGGATCACGGCGGCGCCCTCGCCGGCGAGCCGGGACGCGGCGGCGGCCCCGATGCCCGACGCAGCTCCGGTGACCACGGCGACGCGGTCGTGGAAGCGGGCTGGTGCGTTCATGAGGCGGTTCTGCTCCTCCGGTTGCGGGGCCGCCTTCCGGCGACGGGTTCTGCGTGGGCGACGTGGGCGACTGTAGTGAGCGTGCGGGTCATGGCGTTCCGGTCCCGGCCGTCCGGGTGAGGACCACGAGGTCGGCGTCGTGGCCGGCGGTCCAGCGGAACGGCAGCCCCGAGTGCAGGAGATACCCGCCGCCGTACACCGTGCCGGACGCCTCGTCCCGGTAGTGGGCCGCCGGGTCGAGCCCCCGTAGCCGCAGCCGGGCCGGGCGTCCCGGCACGAGCGGCGCGCCGTCGACGAGGCCGGTGTTCCAGGCGGTGACGACGGTACGGGCGCCGTCGGCCTCGTCGTACTGCACTCCGCAGGTGGGCTCGGCGGGCGAGTTGAGCAGCCGGACCTCGCCGTGGTGGACGACGTCGCGGATCTCCTTGTAGCGGGCGATCCAGGAGGCGGCCTCGGCGCGCTGCTCCTCGGTCCACTTCAGGATGTCGGCGCCGATGCCGAGGACGCCGGAGATGGAGCTGACGAAGCGGAAGGCGAGCGAGCGCGGCCGTGCGTCGAAGATGCCGGGCGCGTCGGTCACCCACGCGCTCATGGTGTGCGGCGCGTGGGCGTGCAGATAGCCGTACTGGATCGCGAGCCGGTCCAGCGGGGCGGTGTTGTCGCTGGGCCAGAGCACGTCGGTGCGGGCGAGAGTGGCGTGGTCGGTCCGGGCGCCGCCGCCCGCGCAGCCCTCGACGGTGACGTGCGGGTGGGCGGCCCGCAGATGGTCGAGTACGCGCAGATAGCCGGCCACGTGCGCGGCGTCGAGGTCCTGGTTCTCGACGGGGCGCGGGTCGCCGGGCCGGCCGCGTTCGGTGGGCGGGCGGTTCATGTCCCACTTGAGATAGCTGATCGCGTACGTGCTGAGCAGCCGGTCCAGGGTGGCGATGACGAAGTCCTGGACGTCGGCGCGGCCGAGGTCGAGCAGGAGCTGGTTGCGTACGAGGGTGACGGGGCGGCCTTCGACGCGGTAGACCCAGTCGGGGTGTCGGGCGTGCAGGGCGGAGCCCGGACTGACGGCCTCCGGCTCCACCCAGAGTCCGAAGTCCAGCCCCATTTCCCGCACTTGGGCGATGAACCGGTCGAAGCCCTCGGGGAATTTGGCCGGGTCGGGGTACCAGTCGCCGAGACCGCCGGTGTCGTCGTCGCGGCCGGTGAACCAGCCGTCGTCGACGACGAACAGCTCGGCGCCGATGTCGGCGGCGACGCGCGCCAGCGCCAGTTGGCCTGCGGCCTCGACGTCGAAGCCGGTGGCTTCCCAGGAGTTGTAGAGCACCGGGCGCGGCCGGTGCAGCCGCTCGCCGGAGAGGTGGCGCTCGTAGCGGTGCCAGACGCGGGCGAGTCCTTCGAGTCCGTCCTGGCTGAACGCGCAGGCCAGTCGCGGGGTGGTGAGCGTGGCGCCGGGCGCGAGGCGGACGGCGCTCTCGAACGGCTGCCGGCCCGCCCGTACGCGCAGCGCGCCGCCCGGTTCGGCGTCGGCGGTGATGTGCCAGCCGCCCGGCCATTCGAGGGCGATGCCGTACGTGGGGGTGGCGCCCTCGGCCGGGGCAGCCGCGTCCTGGATCGCCAGCCAGGGCGCGTACGCGTGCCCCGGTACGGCCTGGGTACTGGCCAACTCGAAGCGGCCACGGGTGAGTTCGAGCTGGGTGCGCCGGAACTCGTGCGACCACTGTCCGGTGAGGTAGGTGAGCCGCGCGGTGTCGGTGACGGGGATGTTCACGGCGGCCGAGTCGAAGCGTTCCAGGCGCAGTTCGGTGTCGCCGGTGCAGGTGAGTTCGGTCCAGCGCAGGATCACGTCGGTGCCGGGCACGGTCTCGTAGCAGAGGGCCGTGGTCAGTCCGAGCGTGTCGTCGGTGAAGACGAGCCGCAGCGCGCTCTCGCCGTCGGCGCTCGCGCCGGTGAAGCGCCACCACACGCCGCGTTCCTCGCCGGGGCGCCCTGCGACCAGGTCGGCGCCGGTGAACGGCCGTGGCCCGTACGGGATGTACTCGGCGGGCGAGGCGTCGGCGGGGGTGATGAAGTGCGTACGGCGTGACCAGTCGAGCGGGGACGGCCCCTGTTCGGCGCCGTGCGGTCCCCAGGCCGACAGTTCGGCCCAGCCCTCGCCGGGAGCGAGGGTGACGGCGTAGACGGTGTTCGTGGTGCGCAGCAACCACGGTTCGCTCGGGGTCATTTGACCGCTCCCAGATTGAGGCCGGCCACGAAGTGGCGCTGGAACCGCAGGAATACGAGGACGGTCGGGGCCGCCGCGATGACGGAGCCGGCCGCGATCACATTCCACATGGACACATATTGGCCCTGGAGTCCGATCAGTGACGCGGTGATCGGCATCTGGCTGTCGGTCCGCAGCACGGTGATGGCCCACAGCAGATCGTTGAAGATCCAGGTGAAGGAGAGCGCGCTCAGCGCGGCAAGCGCGGGTCTGGTCAGCGGCAGCACGATGCGCGAGTAGATCTGCCAGGGGCTCGCCCCGTCGATCACCGCCGCCTGCTGGATCTCGACGGGCAGGGACCGCATGAATCCGTAGAGGACGAAGACGTAGAAGCCGACGCCGAAGCCGATCTGTACGCCGATGAGCGCGTACAGCGTGTCGTACAGGCCGAGGCTCTCGCTGATCCGGGAGACCGGGATGAGCAGGATCTGCGGCGGCAGCAGATTGCCGCCGAGCATCAGGAGCAACAGCGTGCGGCGCAGCGGCAGTTCGTAGCGGCTGAGGGCGAAAGCGGCCATCGAGGCGAGTGTCAGCGTGATGAGCACGGTCGGCACGGTGACGAGCATGCTGTTGATCAGCGCGCGCTGCTGGCCGCCGTCGACCCATGCCTGGCGGAAGCCGTCGAGGGTGAAGGAGTGCGGCAGTCCGCCGAGTCCGTTGGCGGCGATGTCGTCGAACGTACGGACGCTGGTGACGAGGACGAGCGCGATGGGCAGCAGCCACAGCACGGACAGGGTGCCTGCGCCGAGGTGGAACCCGGCGGTGGCCAGTCTGCGGCGGGTGGCCGGACGGGGGCCTGAGGTGGCGGACATCAGTCGGCCTCCCGGAAGGCGCGGACGAGGTACGAGGCGATGACCCCGAAGGCCAGCACGAAGATCACGACCGCGAGGGCGGAGCCGTATCCCAGTCGCAGCGACTGGAAGGCGGTGGAGTACATGTACGTGGAGAGCAGCTCGGACGAGTGGTAGGGGCCGCCGCGGGTGAGGGCCCAGACGACGTCGAAGGAGCGCAGCGAGTCGATGACGATGACGGACAGAACGACGGCGTTGACGCTGCGCAGTTGCGGCAGGGTGATGTGCCTGAAGCGCTGCCAGCGGCTCGCGCCGTCGACCTTCGACGCCTCGTAGAGCACCGGGTCGATGCCCTTGAGGCCGGCGATGTAGAGGATCATCACGTAGCCGATCTGGCGCCAGAGGGCGGGCACGATCACGGCGTACAGGGCGGTGTCCTGGTCGGCGAGCCAGGAGCGGGTGAGGCTCCCGAGTCCGACCGTTTCCAGCGCCTGGTTGATCAGCCCGTCCGGCTGGTACATCGCCTGCCACACGAGGGCGGTGGCGACGAGCGAGAACACGACGGGCAGGAACAGCGCGGCCCGGTAGAAGCCGACGCCGCGGCGCTCCTGCTGGAGGAGCAGGGCGGCGCCGAGGCCGAGGAGCGCGGAGAGTCCGCCGAAGAGCAGCAGCCACAGGACGGTGTCGAGCACGGCGGTACGGAAGACGGCGTCGCCGAACATCTCACGGAAGTTGCCGAGGCCGATGAAGCGCGGCGCGGAGACGCCGTCCCAGTCGGTCAGGGAGAGGTAGAAGCCCTGGACCGCGGGCCAGAACACCCAGAAGGCCTCGGCGAGCAGGGGGACGAGGACGAAGGCGAGGACCACGGGCGGGACCCGGGTGGAGCGCTTGCGCCGGGGCCGCCGCCGGTCCTGACTCGAACTCGGCTGTTCCTGTCGCTTCTTCGGTGGCCCGGTGACGACCGCCGCCATCTCAGCGGCCCCAGATTTTCTGGGACTCACGCTGCCAGGTGGTGAGGATGGAGCCGATCTCCTTGGGCTTGGCGAGGAAGCGGGTGAGCGCGGCGTCGGCGGGCGGCTGGAGGGCGTCGCTGGAGTCGCGGTTGAAGTACTGGGTGAGTTCGGCGGCGCCCTCGATGAGCGCACGGCCCTTCTTCACGAGGGGCGTTCCGCTGTCCTTGGCGTCGGGGTGGGTGGGCAGCGCGGTGCCGGAGGAGTTCTTGATGTACGTCTCCTGCGCCTCGGCGGTGGCGAGATAGCGCATCAGCTCCTTGACCTCGGCCTTGCGGCTGGTGCGGGCGCTGGCGAAGTAGCCGTCGGTGGGGGCCTCTTCGGCTGTGGGGACCTTGGGGTCGATGACGGGGAAGCGGAAGAAGTCGATGTCCTCCAGCGTCCCCTTGGGCGCGGAGTCGGCGAAGAACGTGCCGATCAGCATCATCCCGGTGCGGCCCTGGAGCAGGGCGGTGGTGGCGTCCTGGAAGGGCAGCGCGGTGCCGTTCGGGTCGAAATAGGGCAGTGCCTCGCCCCAGCGGTCGAAGACCTTGCGGACCTCGGGGTCGTCGAACCGGCGCTTTCCGGCGAGGAGTTCACGGTGGTAGGCGGCGCCGTTGATCCGGATGTTCAGGTAGTCGAACCAGGAGGACGCCACCCAGGGGGTGTTGCCGCCCGCGCCTAGGCCGATCGGCGCGACGCCCTTGCCCTTGAGGGTGTCACAGAGGTCGAGGAACTCGTCCCAGGCCTTGGGCTCCTCGACGCCCCACTTGGCGAAGTTCGACTTGCGGTAGAAGACGCCCCACCAGTAGTAGGAGGTGGGGACGAAGACCTTCTTGCCCGCGCCGGAGGTGCAGAGCTGGGCCAACGCGTCCGTGTAGCCGCTGAGTTCGGGCCCGGTCCAGATGTCGCCGATGTCGAGGAGCAGGTCCTTCGCCGCGTACGACTCGGCCACCGAGCCGGGGTACCAGGTGTAGAGGTCCGGCGGGTTGGCGGAGGTGAGGTAGGTCGGGAGCTGGGTGCGGAAGGTCTCGGAGGCGACGGTGTTGAGCTTCGCCTTCGCGCCGCCCTTCTTGCCGAATCCCTCGACGACCTTGCCCATGGCCGCCTTGGCCTGCGGGGAGGAGAGGTTGGACTGGAGGGTGACCTCGCCGCCCGACTCGCTCGTGCCGGTCGATCCCGAGGTGACGCAGCCGCTGAGCAGCGCGGCGGCGCCGACTGCGCCGGTGCCGGCGAGGAACTGACGGCGGCCGGGTGGTGGGGTGATCATGCGTGAACTCCCTGTCGGACGGTGCGGGTTGAGTGGTGGTGCGGGGCCGGCCCACTGACGGCTCCGGGCCGGCCCCTGTCGTGGTGAGAGCGTGCGGGGTTGGTTACGAGCCGGCCGGGAGGCCGGTCTGGTGGACGCGGCCGTCGACTCCCCGGAAAGCGGTCAGTACGGTGTCGCCGGGCCCGGCGGTCGCGCCGAGCGCGCCGTCGAAGACGCCGCTGACGAACTCCCCGCGCGCCGACCAGTCGCCCCAGCCGCTGGAGGAGCCGTTGGGGCCTTCGGAGTCGTACGCGCGCTGCCAGAGCGTGTAGTCGCCGGCCCGTGCGTAGAGCCGTACGCCACCGTCCACGGCGACGAGCGTCGGGCTGCCGCTGACGGTCCCGCCCAGCGACGTCCACGCCGACCAGTCGCCGGCCGTGTCCCGTACCCGCCACCACACCGCGTCCTCGGCGGTGCGTACGGCGACATGGGTCCGGCCCGCCTCGTCGACGACGGCGGACGGCCGCCCGTACACGGTCCGTTGCTCGGGCGCGCCCAGCGTCGTCCAGCCGGAGCGCGGGCCGCGGGACCGGATCTGACCGTCCTCGTCGTGCGCGAAGAGCGTCCATCGCTCCGCGCTCTCGTACGCGACGGACGGCGCGTCGGCGAGGCTGCCGCCGAGCTTCTGCCAGCGTCCCCAGCGGCCGTCGGTGAAGGCGCGCCGGTACGCGGCGTCGTCGGTGCCGCGTACGAAGACGTCGATCCGTCCGGGTTCGGCGGCGGAGGTGTACGCGGCGGGCTGGCCGAGGATCCGGCCGCCGGTCGGGCCGCCGAGGTCGGTCGTACGGGACGACCAGCGCCCGTCGCGTCCGCTCTGCTGCCGCAGCGAACCGTCCGCGCCCCTGGTGAACGCGGTCAGCCGGTCGCCGTCGCGCACCAGCGCGGGACTCGCGGTGGAACCCGTACCGAGCGAGGCGCCGGGCGCGTCGTCCCGGCCGGCGAGGGTGAGGAAGGCGGTGCCGTGCGCGGGGACGGTGACGGTGTACGAGCCGCTGTGCGTGCCCCGGCCGGCGCGGGCGCGGACGTCCCGTACGGCGACGTCGCCCGTCAGTCCGGCGTCCGCGAAGGTCACGGTGCGCGCCGCGGCCTTGTCCGAGCGGTTGAGGAGGACGACCGCGCGCTTGCCGGCGCCCTTGAGGGTCTTGCTGTAGACGTCGCCGGTGGCGTCGGTGGCCACGCGTACGCCCTGGATGGCGAGCGGGTCCTGGTCGACGGCGATGATCTCCGGGTTGCGCAGGGTGTCGATCATCGACTGCGGCAGGGTGCGCGGGTCGGAGCCCATGACCAGGGGCGAGCCCATCACGGCCCACATGACGAGCTGGGTGGTGGACTCCTCCTCGGTCAGCTCGTACGAGCCGTCTTCGAGCTCGCGCATCGGGATGAGGTAGTCGGGGTCGTTGTAGCGCCCCGGTCCCTGGGCCTCGGGGTGCCAGGCGTTGGCGTCCATGTTGCGCAGGACGTTGGCCCACTGGCCGGTGGAGGGGGTGCCGAAGGCGACGTCGGTGCCGGTACGCCAGGAGTCACCGGTCCTGGGGCCGTAGACATAGGCGTTGTGGGCGTCCTGCTCGGGGGTGTGCGGGATGCCCCAGTCGTCGGTCAGCGGGTTGCAGAGGTTGAGCAGCATCGGACGGCCTGACTTGGCGACGGCGTCGCTGAACTCCTTGAACGCGGGCCCCGGGTCGAGCTTGGCGCCGATCCCGCAGAGGAAGTCGACCTTGATGGCGTCGATCTTCCAGTCGGCGAACTGCTTCGCGTCCTCGGTGTAGTGGCCACGGCTGCCGAGCCCGCAGCTCTTGCCGCCGTCGTAGGCGCCGGCG
Source organism: Streptomyces niveus (assembly GCF_001723055.1). Lineage (GTDB taxonomy): Bacteria > Actinomycetota > Actinomycetes > Streptomycetales > Streptomycetaceae > Streptomyces > Streptomyces niveus. The sequence goes on along the minus strand of NZ_MDCR01000129.1, from coordinate 3,901 downwards.
TCGGTGTAGATGCCGGCCTTGAGTCCGCGCTCGTGCAGATACGTCACCAGGGCGGGGATGCCGGAGGGGAAGCGGCCGGGGTGGGCGGTGAGGCGGCCGGCGCCGTCGCGGGGGTTGTCGGCCTGCCAGCCGCCGTCGAGCCAGACGATGTCGTAGCCGGAGTCCCGCAGGCCGCTGCTGACGAGATGGTCGGCGACGGACCTGACCTCCTGCTCGGTGGGGGCGCCGAGGCCGTAGTAGGTGTTCCAGCCCATGTACGGCGTGGGGGCGAGGCCGCTGTCGTAGTACGTGGGGGCGCCCTGGTCCACGGTCCCGGCGGCGGGCCGGTCCGCCGCCCGGGCGGAAGGCGCGGCCACGGTGGCAGGCACGGCCGCGGCGGGGGGCGCGGCCACCGCGAACAGCGCGGCGACGACGACGGCCACCGTTGCCCGATGCGAAGTCACTGATGTCTCCCGAAGGTTGGGGTCACGACGAAGACTGTCGCCGGGCGGCCCGAGCCTGTCAACGATTATTACTAATTAATTTAAACAAGTGACTGGCAGGGCCATCGATCTCACCGGACCGGCCATCCGTCCGGATAGCGATCACATAGGCTCGACCGCACCATGAAGACCAACCACACATCGCTCGGTCCCAAGGCCGACAAAGAGACGGTGCGCCGGCACAATCTGAGCCTGGTCCTGCGGGCCGTGCGGGACGAAGGCGAAGCGACCAGGGCCGGTGTGGCGGCGCGGGTCGGACTGACCCGGGCAGCGGTGTCGTCGCTGGTCGAGCAGTTGCTGGACAGCGGATTCCTCTCCGAGTCCGGCAAGACGTTCAGCGGACAGGCCGGGCGGCCGGGCACGGTACTGAAGGTGACGCGCTCCGGTCCGGCCGGTATCGGCGTCGAGATCAACATCGACTACGTGTCGGTGTGCGTGGTCGACCTGTCGGGCACCGACCGCGTACGGCTGACCGAACACCTCGACAACCGCGGTGCCGCGCCCGCCGAAGTCCTCGCCCGTGGCGCCCGGATCGCGGCGCGCACCCTGGACTCGGCCGCCGAGCAGGACCTGTCGCCGGTGGGGGTGCAGCTCGCGCTGCCCGGTCTGGTCGCCGGGGGTACGGTCCGTCAGGCGCCCAACCTGGGCTGGAACCAGGTGCCCGCCGAGGAGCTGTTCGCGGCGGCGCTGGCGGAGGCCGGGCCGGCCGCGCCCGCGCTGCCGGTGCGTTCGGAGAACGAGGCGAATCTCGCGGCGCTCGCGGAGCTGTGGTTCGGCGGCCTGGGCGGGATCCGCAGCTTCCTCTATCTGTCGGGCGAGATCGGCGTCGGTGGCGCGCTGGTGCTCGACGGTGAACTGCTGCGCGGGGCAAACGGATTCGCCGGCGAGATCGGCCATGTGGTGGTCGACGCCGACGGCCCGCTGTGCCGGTGCGGCGCACGTGGCTGCCTGGAGCAGTACGCGGGCCAGTCGGCGCTCCTGCGGGGTGCCGGGCTCGACGAGAACGCCGGGGTGCCGGGTGTCGCGGAGCTTGAGGCGCTGGCCAGGGCCGGCGACGAGCGCGCCGTCGCGGCGATCGGCGAGGCCGGCCGGATGCTGGGCCGCGTCCTGTCGGGCGCGGTGAACCTCTTCGACCCCGACGCGGTGGTGCTCGGCGGGATCTACCGCGGCCTGATGCCCTGGCTCTCGCCGCCCGCCGACGGCGAACTGACGGACCGGGTGGTGTCGGGCCTGTGGCCGTACGACAGTGGCCGCCTACGCGCGTCATCCTCGGCGGGGGACGCGGCGCGGGGCGCAGCGGCACTGGTGGTCCGCGCGGTCCTGGCGGACCCGGTGGCGTACGCGGAACGCACCAGCGCGTAGCGCGCGAAGGCGCCCCGGGCGGTGCGTGGACCACCCCGTACGCGAGGCGGGCCGACGGGCGGCCCGCCTCGCGTCAGGTCAGGGTGCGGGGGTCAGCGGGCGCACAGGAGGTGGTCCATGGCCAGCTGGTCCAGGTGCTCGAAGGCCATCCCACGGCTCGCCGCCGCCGACACGTCGAAGTCCTCGTACGCGGAGCGGTCGGCCAGCAGCGCGGTCACCCCGTCGGCGGCGGTCGGCAGCGCCAGCTCGTCCAGGCGCGCGGCGCGCAGCGCCTCCTGGACCTCCGGGTCCGCGCGGAACGACGCGGCGCGCTCCTTGAGGATCAGGTAGTTGCGCATGCAGCCGGCGGCGGACGCCCACACCCCGTCGAAGTCCTCGGTGCGCGGCGGCTTGAAGTCGAAGTGCCGCGAGCCGTCCCAGCCCGCCGTCTCCAGCAGGTCCACCAGCCAGAACGCGGCGCGCAGGTCACCGGCGCCGAAGCGCAGGTCCTGGTCGTAGCGGGTGCCGTGCTGCCCGTTCAGGTCGATGTGGAAGAGCTTGCCCGCCCACAGCGCCTGCGCGATGGCGTGCGGGAAGTTGAGCCCGGCCATCTGCTCGTGGCCGGTCTCGGGGTTGACGCCGTACAGCTCGGGGCGCTCCAGGCGCTCGATGAAGGCGAGCGCGTGGCCGACGGTCGGCAGCAGGATGTCGCCGCGCGGCTCGTTGGGCTTGGGCTCGATGGCGAACTTGATGTCGTACCCCTGCGACACGACGTACTCGCCGAGCAGGTCGAAGCCTTCCTTCATCCGGTCCAGCGCGAGGCGTACGTCCTTCGCGCCGCCGGACTCCGCGCCCTCCCGGCCGCCCCAGGCGACGAACTTCTTCGCGCCCAGCTCGGCGGCCAGGTCGAGGTTGCGCAGGGTCTTGCGCAGCGCGAAGCGGCGTACGTCGCGGTCGTTCGCCGTGAAGCCGCCGTCCTTGAAGACGGGGTGGGTGAAGAGGTTGGTGGTCACCATCGGCACGACGAGCCCGGTGGTGTCCAGCGCCTGCCGGAAGCGCTTGATGTGCGCCTCGCGTTCGGCGTCGGTCGAGCCGAAGGGGATCAGGTCGTCGTCGTGGAAGGTCACTCCGTACGCGCCGAGTTCGGCGAGGTGCTGTACGGACTCCGTGGGATCGAGCGCCGGGCGCGTCGCATCTCCGAAGGGGTCCCTGCCTTGCCAGCCGACCGTCCACAGGCCGAAGCTGAACTTGTCCTCGGGGGTGGGAGTGAAACGTTCCGTCATTTCTCTGGCCGCCTTCATACCTCAGGTCCGGCAGGTGCAGACCTTTTTGTTTCCTGACATGACTAATAATGCACGTCTGGGCGGACACGGAAAAGACCCCGCGCTCGCCCAACCCTGTCCGAAGGGCCGAACAGCCCCTTGGGCAAGGAATGACGCCCATGTCTGCCGGATGCTCGACAACATCACGTAATTTGTTGGCCTGCGGCCAAAATACCGCCGCAAGCCCTGGATTCAGGAAGAGGTACGACCGTGCCGCACAGCCAGGTGGTCATCGGCGTCGACAGCTCGACCCAGTCGACCAAAGCGGCGTTCACCGACGCGGCGACCGGACGGCTGCTCGCCGTCGGACGCGCGCCGCACCGGGTGACCGGCGAGGGCGGGGCCCGGGAGACCGACCCCGAGGTGTGGTGGCAGGCGCTGCGCGAGGCCGTCGCCATGGGGCTCAAGGAGTCCGGTGTGGCGGCGTCCGCCGTCACCGGCATCGCGGTCGCCGGGCAGCAGCACGGACTGGTGGTGCTCGACGCCGCCGGGAAGCCGCTGCGGCCCGCGCTGCTGTGGAACGACACCCGCTCCGCCCCGCAGGCCGCCGCGCTCACCGAGGCGCTGGGCGGACCCGACGCGTGGATCGCCAGGACCGGGTCGGTGCCCGTCGCCTCCATGACTGCGGCGAAGTGGCAGTGGCTGCGGGAGAACGACCCGGCCGCCGCCGACGCGGCCGCCGCCGTCCGGCTGCCGCACGACTTCCTCACCGAACGCCTCTCCGGTACGGCTGCCACCGACCCCGGCGACGCGTCG
>NZ_MDCR01000128.1 GCF_001723055.1 Streptomyces niveus | reverse complement strand
GCTGTGCACGTGCCCGGCGCGTGCGTTGCGGGGAGTGCCGGCGTCGATGACAAGCACGTCGCGCCGGGCAGGTGCACAGCTACCTCGGGCGGGAAGGCATCGGGCCGCGAGAGCTTCTGACCATCGGTCGGGCCGAGGTTGAGCAGTACGGTGGCGCCTTCCGCAGCGGCACCGTGGCCGACGTGGAGCGCATCAGCGCCTCGACCTTGCGTCTGGCCCTCGCCGATGGGTCCACCGTGGACGCCAGGAGGGTGCTTGTCGCCACCGGAGTCGTCGACAAGCTGCCCGCGATCCCCGGACTCGCTGACCGTTGGGGGCGGGACGTACTGCACTGCGCCTACTGCCACGCCTATGAAGTGCGCGACAAGGCTGTTGGTCTCATCGGCAGCGGCGCGGCCTCGCTGCACCAAGCGCAGCTGTGGCGGCAGTGGACCGATCGGGTCGCGCTGTTCACCAATGATTCCGTCGAGCTGACGGCGACCAGTCGTGCCGAACTCGCGGCGCGCGGCATCGCCGTCGTGTCCGGCCCGGTCACTGGTATCGAGGTGAGCGGTGACGAACTCAGTGGCATCCGGGTTGGCGACACCGTGGTCAGCGCTCAGGTCGCCGTCGTGTTCCCCGTGTCTGTAGCGCAGGTGGGCCTACTGGCCAAACTCGGCCTTCGCGCCGAGGAGCAGCTGATGGACGACCAGATCATCGGCGCGACGGTGGCCGCTGAGAACGAGATGGGCATGACCACTGTGCCGGGGGTGTGGGTGGCCGGGAATGTGCGTGGCCACCGGGCGCAGGTCATTGACGCGGCGGCCCAGGGTGGAAGGACCGGAGCGATGATCAATATCGATCTGGTCAATGAGGACGTGCGCCACGCGGTTGCCGTGCACCCGTTCACTCCCGAATTGGAGGCGGAAGTCACCGAGCGCGTGCTCGGCGTGCGTAGGCACGGCCTGACACTTTGAAAGGCCGTGCACGTAGGCATACCAACGAGCCGACCAGGAACGTGGAGAGGAAAGCGCCCCGATGACTCAGCATCGCAACCAGCTCACCGAGGACGAAGCGGCCGCTATGTTCGAGCCGCCGGGCTGGGACGAGAGGTATGTCGGCCAGGAGGCGTTCTGGAGCGGAAACCCCAATCCCCAGCTCGTCACCGAAGCGGCCGAACTGATGCCGGGTACCGCGCTCGACGTCGGCTGCGGTGAGGGCGGTGACGTGATCTGGTTGGCCCGTCAGGGCTGGAGGGTCACCGGCGCTGACTTCTCTGCCAACGGCCTGTCACGTGCCGCCCGGCACGCCGAGCAAGCGGGAGTCATGGATCGGGTTGACTGGTGGCAAGTCGACGCACGGACCATCGCGGCGGCGGGGCGGTCGTACCACCTGGTTACCAGCCACTATCTGCACGCGCCGGACGGCGGGATGGTGGACGTGACCCGCCGACTGGCCGACGCTGTCGCGCCCGGCGGACATCTCCTCGTCGTCGGACACGCACCGTCCGCGGAATTCACTCAGCTGGCCGCGAGCCAGCGCAAGGCCATGTTCCTCGCAGAAGAGCTGCTGCCCGGTCTGCCGGAAGACTTCGAGGCCCTCGTGGTCGAACAGCGACCACGGGTGATGACCCGCGGCGGAACGACAGTCAACGGCCATGACGCCACGCTGTTTGCTCGCCGTGGACTCCAGGACTCGAGCAGCGGCTCGGTGCGCACCTACTGAGCAGGACTCAACGACACATCGGAGCAACGACCGACGACGCAGACAAAGCGGCCCAGACTTGAGGAAGCCGTCCTCTTGCCGATCTTGGAGTGTGTCGGTCAGAAGGGTTTTCGGGGTCGGTATCCGGATCCGGTGATCTTCGTTCGGTGCGGGCAGGTGGCGCGGGACGCGCTTCCGGTGCCGGGCCGGCTGCGGGGCAGGGGCGGCCGACCCGAGGGCTACTGCCACCGGCAGATGCTTGACGCGATCCGCTACGTGGTCGCAGGCGGCATCCAGTGGCGCGCGATGCGCGCCGCCGGCACCTGGTCACCGACTGTATCGGCCTGGTCGTTCACGGTCGGACAGGACCGCCACAATTCGCTGGTAGTCCACCGACAACGCTGAGACGCCCAGCCCCTCACGCCACACCGGCACCACCGATCCCGAGTGCCGCCGCCGAAAGCCGATCGATCGAGGGCGGGGGACGATCCAACCCCATGCACCCACTGCTGGCCACAGCACTCAAGGAGTACGGTTCCAAACTCGCCGCACTCATCGACCAGGGCACAGACCCGCCAACTACAACGCTCACCCCCCAGATGAAGCGCTCAGTCACAGGAATAGGCTCACTCGACAGGTCCTCGCCGTTGCATAAAGCTGCGGAGCTACGTATAGTCATGCCATCGACGAGGAGGGCTTCGATGGCAGTGCACGCAGCGGTGGCGGGAGCCAGTGGATACGCCGGTGGGGAAGTGCTCCGGCTGCTCCTGGGGCATCCCGGTGTTCGGATCGGCGCCCTCACCGGGAACAGCAACGCAGGTCAGCGCCTCGGTGCGCTTCAGCCGCATCTCGGGCCGCTGGCCGATCGGGTGCTCGACGCGACCACCCCCGAGGTGCTCGCCGGGCATGACGTGGTCTTTCTCGCGTTGCCGCACGGCCAGTCCGCCGCCGTCGCCGAGCAGCTCGGGCACGACGTGCTCGTCATCGACATGGGCGCGGACTTCCGGCTGAGGGACGCCGCCGACTGGGAGAGTTTCTACGGCTCCGAGCACGCCGGCACCTGGCCCTACGGCCTCCCCGAACTGCCGGGCAACCGCGCCGCGTTGGAGGGGTCCAGGCGTGTCGCGGTGCCCGGCTGCTACCCGACGGCCGTCTCGCTCGCGCTCTTCCCCGCGTACGGCGCGGGGCTCGTCGAGCCCGAGGCCGTCATCACCGCCGCCACCGGCACGTCCGGCGCGGGCAAGGCCGTCAAGCCGCATCTGCTCGGCTCCGAGGTCATGGGCTCGATGAGCCCGTACGGCGTCGGCGGCGGCCACCGGCACACCCCCGAGATGATCCAGAACCTCAGCGCGGTGGCGGGTGAACGCGTCAGCGTCTCCTTCACGCCCACCCTCGCGCCGATGTCGCGCGGCATCCTCGCCACCTGCTCCGCGAAGGCGCGGCCGGACGTCACCGCGGCCGACGTGCGCGGCGCGTACGAGAAGGCCTTCGCCGACGAGCCGTACGTCCAGCTCCTGCCGGAGGGCCAGTGGCCGGCGACCGCGTCCGTGTACGGCTCCAACGCTGTTCACGTCCAGGTTGTCCTCGACGAGAGCGCCCGCCGCGTCATCGCCATCAGCGCCATCGACAATCTCACCAAGGGCACTGCGGGCGGCGCCGTCCAGAGCATGAACATCGCTCTCGGACTGCCCGAGGAGACCGGGCTCCCGGCCACCGGCGTCGCACCGTGAACCAGGCCCTCCACCCACCAGTCACGACGAAGGAGACGCAGTGAGCGTCACGGCAGCAGGCGGATTCACGGCAGCGGGCATCACCGCCGGGATCAAGGACAGCGGCACCCCGGACCTGGCCCTCGTGGTCAACACCGGTCCGCGCCGCGCCGCCGCGGGCGTCTTCACCTCCAACCGTGTCAGGGCCGCTCCCGTCCTCTGGTCGGAGCAGGTCGTCAAGGGCGGTCAGATCTCCGCCGTCGTCCTCAACTCCGGTGGTGCCAACGCCTGTACGGGCCCCAAGGGCTTCCAGGACACCCACGCCACCGCCGAGAAGGTCGCCGAGGTACTGAACCAGGCCGTCCCCGACACCCACAGCTCCGGCGAGATCGCCGTCGCCTCCACCGGGCTCATCGGCATCAACCTCCCGATGGACAAGCTCCTGCCCGGCATCGAGAAGGCCGCGGCCGAACTCTCCCCGCACGGCGGCGAGAAGGCCGCCATCGCCATCAAGACCACGGACAGCGTCCACAAGACGGCCGTCGCGGGCGGCGACGGCTGGACCGTCGGCGGCATGGCCAAGGGCGCGGGCATGCTCGCCCCCGGCCTCGCCACCATGCTCGTCGTCCTCACCACCGACGCCGACGTCGACAGCCCCGCGCTCGACTCGGCCCTGCGCGCCGCCACCCGGACCACCTTCGACCGGGTCGACTCCGACGGCTGCATGTCCACCAACGACACCGTGCTGCTGCTCGCCTCCGGTGCCTCCCAAGTGACGCCCGGATACGAGGAGTTCGCGGAGGCAGTGCGCACCGTCTGCGACGACCTCGGCCGCCAGCTCATCGGCGACGCCGAAGGCGCCAGCAAGGACATCCGCGTCGAGGTGATCAACGCGGCGACCGAGGACGACGCCGTCGAGGTGGGCCGCTCCATCGCCCGTAACAACCTCCTCAAGTGCGCCCTGCACGGCGAGGACCCCAACTGGGGCCGGGTGCTCTCCGCGATCGGCACCACCTCCGCCGCCTTCGACCCCGACCGGCTGAACGTCGCCATCAACGACGTCTGGGTCTGCAAGAACGGCTCCGTGGGCGAGGACCGCGACCTCGTCGACATGCGCTTCCGGGAGGTCCGGATCACCGCCGACCTCTCCGCCGGCACCGAGTCGGCCGTCATCTGGACCAACGACCTCACCGCCGACTACGTCCACGAGAACAGCGCGTACAGCTCATGAACGCCCGCAAGCACACCGCGCTGCCCAAGGCGCAGATCCTCATCGAGGCACTGCCCTGGCTGACCCGGCACAACGGCAAGATCGTCGTCATCAAGTTCGGCGGCAACGCCATGGTGGACGAGGACCTCAAGGCCGCCTTCGCCCAGGACGTCGTCTTCCTGCGCCAGGCCGGCCTCAAGCCGGTCGTCGTGCACGGCGGCGGCCCCCAGATCAGCGCACAGCTCGACCGGCACGGACTGGTCAGCGAGTTCAAGGCCGGGCTGCGGGTCACCACGCCCGAGGCGATGGACGTCGTACGGATGGTGCTCGCCGGCCAGGTCCAGCGCGAACTCGTCGGGCTGCTCAACCAGCACGGCCCGCTCGCCGTCGGCATGACCGGCGAGGACGCGCACACCATCTCCGCCACCCGCCACCGGCCGCGCATCGACGGCGAGTTGGTCGACATCGGCCGCGTCGGCGAGATCACCGCGATCGACCCGGGCGCCATCGAGGCGCTGCTCGCCGACGGCCGTATCCCGGTCATCTCCTCGATCGCGCGCAGCGCGGACGACGGGCACGTCTACAACGTCAACGCCGACACGGCGGCAGCCGCGCTCGCCGCGGCGCTCGGCGCCGAGACGCTGATGGTCCTCACCGACGTCGAGGGCCTGTACGAGGACTGGCCGAACAACGACGACGTGATCAGCAGGCTCACGGCGACCGAGCTGGAGAAGCTGCTGCCCGAGCTGTCCAGCGGCATGGTGCCGAAGATGGAGGGCTGTCTGTTCGCCGTACGCAACGGGGTCAACACCGCCCGCGTGCTCGACGGCCGCGTACAGCACTCGATCCTGCTGGAGATCTTCACCGACTCCGGCATCGGCACGATGGTCGTCCCGGACGGCAGGCAGCACACGACCGAAGGGGGAGCGTCATGACCGACGACAGCAATCAGGCACTCGCACGGCGCTGGCAGCACGTGATGGCCGACAACTACGGCACCCCGAAGCTCTCCCTCGTACGCGGCGAGGGCGCCACCGTCTGGGACGCCGCCGGCACCGCGTACACCGACTTCGTCGCCGGCATCGCCGTGAACGCCCTCGGCCACGCGCACCCCGCCGTCGTCGACGCGGTCTCCCGGCAGATCGCCTCCCTCGGGCATGTGTCGAACCTGTACGTCGCGGGCCCGCCCGTCGCCCTCGCCGAACGGCTCATCGGCCTCGCCGGCCGCCCCGGCCGCGTCTTCTTCTGCAACTCGGGCGCCGAGGCCAACGAGGCCGCCTTCAAGATCGGCCGGCTCACCGGCCGGTCCCACATGGTCGCCACCGACGGCGGCTTCCACGGCCGTACGATGGGTGCCCTCGCGCTCACCGGCCAGCCGCCCAAGCAGGAGCCCTTCCTGCCGCTGCCCGGCGACGTCACGCACGTCCCGTACGGAGACGTCGACGCCCTCAAGGCCGCCGTCACCGAGCGGACCGCGCTGCTGATCATCGAGCCGATCCAGGGGGAGAACGGCGTCGTCGTGCCGCCCCGGGGCTATCTCGAAGCGGCCCGGGAGATCACCCGCGCGACGGGCACCCTGCTGGTGCTCGACGAGGTCCAGACGGGCATCGGCCGGACCGGGCACTGGTTCGAGTACCAGGCCCACCAGAGCGTCGAGCCCGACGTCGTCACGCTCGCCAAGGGCCTCGGCGGCGGTCTGCCGCTCGGCGCGACGCTCGCCTTCGGCCCGGCGGCGGACCTGCTGAAGCCCGGTCAGCACGGCACGACGTTCGGCGGCAACCCCGTCGCCTGCGCCGCCGGACTCGCGGTCCTGGACACCCTCGGCGCGGACGGCGCGCTCGACACGGTGAAGCGGCTGGGGGAGAAGCTGCGCGGTGGAATCGAGGCGCTCGGACACCCGTTGATCTCCCATGTCCGTGGTGCGGGGCTGCTGCTGGGTATCGTGCTCACGGAGCCGCTCGCGCCACAGGTGCAGCAGGCGGCTCAGGATGCCGGTCTTCTGGTCAACGCTCCAGCTCCCGATGTCGTACGGCTCATGCCACCGCTGATCATCGGCGACGACGAGGTGGAAACGTTCCTCCAAGCCCTGCCCGGCATCCTCGACACCGCCCACGGGACCAACGCGGACGGACGAACCGGGGAATGAGACGACGATGACCGAGGCGCAGGCACCCGAGCACAACGGGATCGGCACGGACGGCGGGAACGGGACGAGCGGCGGTGCCGAGCACATCGGCCCGTCCGTCCCGCAGACCCGCACGGCGCGGCACCGCCGGATCGTGGACATCCTCAACAGGCAGCCGGTCCGCAGCCAGAGCCAGCTCGCCAAGCTCCTCGCCGACGACGGTCTGAACGTCACCCAGGCCACGCTCTCGCGCGACCTGGACGAGCTGGGCGCCGTGAAGATCCGCAACACCGGCGGTGAGCTGATCTACGCGGTCCCCAGCGAGGGCGGCTACCGCACCCCGCACGCCCCGCTCGGCGAGTCGGCGAAGGAGGAGCGGATGCGGCGGCTCTCCGGCGAACTGCTCATCTCCGCCGAGGCGTCCGCGAACCTGGTGGTGCTCCGTACGCCGCCCGGCGCCGCCCAGTTCCTCGCGTCCGCCATCGACCAGGCCGAACTGCGGCCGATCCTCGGCACCATCGCCGGTGACGACACGCTGCTGCTGATCAGCCGCGACCCGGTGGGCGGGCAGGCGCTCGCGGACCATCTGCTGCGGCTGGCCCAGAAGGACAGCTGAGCGCGGGAGCCCGCGTTCAGTAGTTCGTGATCGCCGTACGGCCCGAGGCCGTGCCCACCGCGATGTGCGGTGAGCGGGCCGGGTCGGCCCACGCGAGGATCCGGCTCATCGCGTCGGCCGGCACGGAGACACAACCGGCCGTCGCTCCCTTGCCGTTGACGTGCAGGAAGATCCCGGCGCCCCGGCCGCGCACCGGCCGGTCGTAGTTGAAGCCGATGACCAGGGCGCGGGCGTACTGCGCGCCGTACGAGGTCAGATGCTCGGCCTCCGCCGCGCGGCAGTCGGCCGGCAGGCCCTCGACCCACCGGTTGTACGCCCGCGAGTCGTTGTCCTGGCACCACCAGGACCGGTCGGTCACCGGGCGGTAGGCGAACCGGGTCCCCGCGGGGGCGGGCCGGATACCGAAGGCGTACGGCAGGTCGTACAGCCCCGTCGGCGTGGTCGATGTGCCCTGCTCGCGCTCGCCGCCCGGGACCAGCCCGCCGGCCCCGAACCGCGCGTCCGCCGACCCCGCCGCCACCCAGCGGTCCCCGCGCCGGTCCCACCAGGTGACGCGGCCCGTGGTCGCGCCGGTGCTCGCGGCCTCGGCGGTGATCAGCTGACCGCCGCCGCCGGTGTCGGCCATCCGCTCGGGGAGGGGAACGGAGGTGCCGGCGGTCGCGACGGGGCCCGCCGCGACCGTGGCGACGACGGCGAGCAGGACGGAGCCGAGCGAGAGAAGGGTGCGCATGCCCGGACCGTATGCCGCCCGAGGCGTGACGGCCTCTCAGGTCCCGAGCCGCTAAGCCGAACGGGTGACCTCGGCGGGGCCGTCCGTGCGGGCGGGCAGCGGCAGCGGGAGCGCGGGCAGCCCGTCCAGGCTGACGCCCACGTGCTCCTTCTTCTCGCAGTACGCCGCGAACTCCTCGTCGCTCTTCCTGGCGAAGTGCTGGGCGTGCTGCGTGCGCTCCTCCCGGTACTCCAGGAAGGGGACGGCGAATCCGCAGGAGTCGCTGATCCGTACCGCGCTGACCAGGATGATCGCCCGCGCGCTCGGCCCGTCCGCGTCCGCGAAGCGCGGGATGTACCCGGCCCAGCGCGGGTCGTCCCGGAACACCGGCTCCCCGCGCCCGTGCACGCGCAGGATCTTCGGCGGGCCGTCGAACGCGCACCACATCAGGGTGATGCGGCCGTTCTCCCGCAGATGGGCGATGGTCTCGGCGCCGCTGCCGCCGAAGTCGAGATAGGCCAGCGTCGACTCGTCCAGTACGACGAGACTGCCGGAGCGCCCCTTGGGCGAGACGTTGACGTGACCGTCGTCGGCGCGTGGGGCCGTTGCGGTGAAGAAGACGGGCTGTTCCTCGATGAAGGTGCGAATACGGCCGTCGATCCGTTCGTAGAGCTTTCCCATGACATCTATTGTCGGCGCCGACGCTCGCACCCGTCGAGATGTTTCCGAGGGACGGAACGCATGACGAAGAAGACGAAGCCCCCGCACGAGGTACGGGTCCGGCGGGTCTACGAGCCGCCGGGCCCGGACGACGGGACGCGGCTGCTGGTCGACCGCCTCTGGCCGCGCGGGCTGTCCAAGACCGACGCCGTCTTCGACGACTGGCTCAAGGACGCGGCGCCCTCGGCCGAGCTGCGGAAGTGGTACGGGCACGATCCGGGCAGGTACGCGGCGTTCGCCGACCGCTACCGGGCCGAGCTGGCGGAGCCCGGATCGAGCGCGGCCGACGCCCTCGAACGCCTGCGGACCCTGGCCGCCGAAGGCACGCTCACCCTGCTCACGGCCACGAAGGACCTGGAGCACAGCCACCCTCTCGTGCTGGTGGCGGAGATCACGGAGAGTGCCTGAGCGGCCACTCGGGGGTCGCGTTGACAAAACATACGGTGCACTGCATAGTTATACCCATCAGCGTATGCACCGTAAGGAGAAACCCGTGACCGAGCGCGTCGTACTCGCCTACTCGGGAGGCCTGGACACCTCCGTCGCCATCGGCTGGATCGCCGAGGAGACGGGCGCCGAGGTCATCGCCGTCGCCGTGGATGTCGGTCAGGGTGGCGAGGACCTGGACGTCATCCGCAAGCGCGCGCTCGCCTGCGGTGCCGTCGAGGCCGAGGTCGCCGACGCCAAGGACGAGTTCGCCGAGGAGTACTGCCTCCCCGCGATCAAGGCCAACGCGCTCTACATGGACCGCTACCCGCTGGTCTCGGCGATCTCCCGGCCGGCGATCGTCAAGCACCTCGTGGCCGCCGCCAAGAAGCACGGCGCCGACACCGTCGCCCACGGCTGCACCGGCAAGGGCAACGACCAGGTCCGCTTCGAGGCCGGCATCGTCGCCCTCGCCCCCGAGCTGAAGTGCATTGCCCCGGTCCGTGACTACGCGATGACCCGGGACAAGGCGATCGCCTTCTGCGAGGAGAAGAACCTCCCGATCGCGACCACCAAGAAGTCCCCGTACTCCATCGACCAGAACGTCTTCGGACGGGCCGTCGAGACGGGCTTCCTGGAGGACATCTGGAACGGTCCGATCGAGGACATCTACGAGTACACCTCCAACCCGGCCGAGCCCCGCGAGGCCGACGAGGTCGTCATCTCCTTCAAGGCGGGCGTCCCGGTCGCCATCGACGGCAAGCCCGTCTCGGTCCTCCAGGCGATCCAGCAGCTCAACGAGCGGGCCGGCGCCCAGGGCATCGGCCGGATCGACATGGTCGAGGACCGGCTCGTGGGCATCAAGTCCCGTGAGGTGTACGAGGCCCCGGGCGCGATCGCGCTGATCACCGCCCACCAGGAGCTGGAGAACGTCACCGTCGAGCGCGAACTGGCCCGCTACAAGCGGCAGGTCGAGCAGCGGTGGGGCGAGATGGTCTACGACGGCCTCTGGTTCTCCCCGCTGAAGCGGGCCCTGGACGGCTTCATCAACGAGGCCAACCAGCACGTCACCGGCGACATCCGGATGACGCTGCACGGCGGGCGTGCCGTCGTCACCGGCCGGCGCTCGGAGGAGTCGCTGTACGACTTCAACCTGGCGACGTACGACTCGGGCGACACGTTCGACCAGTCCAAGGCGCAGGGCTTCATCGAGCTGTTCGGCCTCTCGGCGAAGATCGCCGCCAAGCGCGACCAGGCCTGATCGTCCTGGCCCCGTCCGGCACTTGACGGCGGCTCGGGGCGGAGCCCCGATTTCGGGAAGGGGCGGGGCAGGGGAGAGAATCCCTCACCCCGCCCGTCAGTGTGACCGCACGCAAGGAGCAACCCAGCAGTGAGCAGCAACACCGGTGACGTCCGGCTCTGGGGCGGCCGTTTCGCCGACGGCCCCGCCGAGGCCCTGGCCAAGCTGTCGGCGTCCGTGCACTTCGACTGGCGCCTCGCGCCGTACGACATCGCGGGCTCCCGCGCGCACGCGCGCGTGCTCAACAAGGCGGGCCTCCTCACCGAGGAGGAGCTGGACCGGATGATCGCCGGTCTCGACCGGCTGGAGGCGGCCGTCGCCGACGGCTCCTTCACCGGGACCGTCGCCGACGAGGACGTCCACACCGCCCTGGAACGCGGCCTCCTCGAACAGCTCGGCGCGGACCTCGGCGGCAAGCTGCGCGCCGGACGCTCCCGCAACGACCAGGTCGCCACCCTCTTCAAGATGTATCTGCGCGACCACGCACGGATCATCGGCGCGCTGATCGCCGACCTCCAGGACGCGCTCGTCGGCCTCGCCGAGGCGCACCCGGACGTCGCCATGCCGGGCCGTACGCATCTCCAGCACGCCCAGCCGGTGCTCTTCGCCCACCACGTACTGGCGCATGTGCAGTCCCTGTCCCGGGACGCGGAGCGGCTGCGGCAGTGGGACGAGCGGACGGCCGTCTCCCCGTACGGCTCCGGCGCCCTGGCCGGCTCGTCGCTGGGCCTCGACCCGGAGGCGGTCGCCGCCGACCTCGGCTTCGAGCGCGGCTCGGCCGCCAACTCCATCGACGGCACGGCCGCACGGGACTTCGCCGCCGAGTTCGCCTTCATCACCGCGATGATCGGCGTCAACCTCTCGCGCATCGCCGAAGAGGTCATCATCTGGAACACGAAGGAGTTCTCCTTCGTCACGCTGCACGACGCGTTCTCCACCGGCTCGTCGATCATGCCGCAGAAGAAGAACCCGGACATCGCCGAGCTGGCGCGCGGCAAGTCGGGCCGGCTGATCGGCAATCTGACGGGGCTGCTGGCCACGCTCAAGGCGCTGCCGCTGGCGTACAACCGCGATCTCCAGGAGGACAAGGAGCCGGTCTTCGACTCCTGCGACCAACTGGAGGTCCTGCTGCCCGCGTTCACCGGCATGATGGCGACGCTCACGGTCAACCGGGAGCGGATGGCGGAGCTGGCCCCGGCCGGGTTCTCGCTGGCCACCGACATCGCCGAGTGGCTGGTCAGGCAGGGTGTGCCGTTCCGCGTCGCGCACGAGGTCGCGGGGGAGTGCGTCAAGGTGTGCGAGAAGGAGGGGATCGAGCTGGACGAGCTGACGGACGACCAGTTCGCCTCGATCTCGGAGCATCTGACACCGGAGGTCCGTACGGTCCTCGACGTCTCCGGCGCGCTGGCCTCCCGCGACGGGCGCGGCGGTACGGCGCCTTCGGCGGTCGCCATCCAGCTCGCCGAGGTGAAGACGGACCTGGCGATCCAGCACGCGTGGGCCACGGCCAAGAAGTAACCGGGAACGGGAACGCCGGGCGACCGCAGCAGCGGTCGCCCGGCGTTCTTGTGTCCGGGTGGGTCAACCCAGCGACGAGATCGCCTGGTTGAACGTCTTCGACGGCCGCATCACGGCCTCCGCCTTGGCCGGGTCCGGCTGGTAGTAGCCGCCGATGTCGACCGGCGACCCCTGCACGGCGACCAGTTCGGCCACGATCGTCTGCTCCTGCTCGGCCAGCGTCGCGGCGAGCGCCGTGAACGCCTCGGCGAGCTGGGCGTCCTCGGTCTGCTTCGCCAGCTCCTGCGCCCAGTACAGCGCCAGGTAGAAGTGGCTGCCACGGTTGTCGATGCCGCCGACCTTGCGGCTGGGCGACTTGTTCTCGCTCAAGAACGTGCCGGTGGCGCGGTCGAGCGTGTCGGCGAGCACCTGGGCGCGCGCGTTGCCCGTGGTGGTCGCGAGGTGCTCGAAGCTGACGGCCAGCGCGAGGAACTCACCCAGGCTGTCCCAGCGGAGGTAGTCCTCCTTGACGAGCTGCTGCACGTGCTTGGGCGCCGAGCCGCCCGCGCCCGTCTCGAAGAGCCCGCCGCCGTTGATGAGCGGCACGACCGAGAGCATCTTGGCGCTCGTACCGAGCTCCAGGATCGGGAACAGGTCGGTCAGGTAGTCACGCAGCACGTTGCCGGTGACCGAGATGGTGTCCTCGCCGCGCCGGATGCGCTCCAGCGAGAACGCGATCGCCTCGACGGGCGTCATGATCTCGATGGTCAGCCCGTCGGTGTCGTGCTCCGGCAGGTACGCCTTCACCTTGGCGATCAGGTTGGCGTCGTGCGCGCGGCCCTCGTCCAGCCAGAACACGGCCGGGTTCCCGGTGGCGCGGGCGCGGCTGACGGCCAGCTTGACCCAGTCCTGGATCGGCACGTCCTTGGTCTGGCACATCCGGAAGACGTCGCCGGCGCTGACCGTCTGCTCCAGCACCGCGTCGCCCGCCGCGTTCACGACACGCACGGTGCCGGTGGCGGGGATCTCGAAGGTCTTGTCGTGGCTGCCGTACTCCTCGGCCGCCTGCGCCATCAGACCGACGTTGGGCACCGAGCCCATGGTCGACGGGTCGTAGGCGCCGTGGGCGCGGCAGTCGTCGATGACGACCTGGTAGATGCCCGCGTAGCTGCTGTCGGGGATGACGGCGAGCGTGTCGGCCTCGGCGCCGTCCGGGCCCCACATGTGGCCGGAGGTGCGGATCATGGCCGGCATGGAGGCGTCGACGATGACGTCGCTCGGCACGTGCAGGTTGGTGATGCCCTTGTCGGAGTCGACCATCGCCAGCGCGGGGCCCTCGGCCAGCTCGGCCGTGAAGGACTCGGCGATCTTCGATCCGTCCGGCAGCGACTCGAGGCCCTTGAGGATCCCGCCGAGACCGTCGTTCGGGCTCAGCCCGGCGGCGGCGAGGGTGTGGCCGTGCTCCGCGAACGTCTTGGGGAAGAAGGCGCGCACCGTGTGACCGAAGATGATCGGGTCGGAGACCTTCATCATCGTGGCCTTCAGGTGCACCGAGAACAGCACGTCCTCGGCCTTGGCGCGGGCGATCTGCGCGGAGAGGAACTCACGCAGCGCGGCCACGCGCATCGCGGAGACGTCCACGACCTCGCCGGCGAGCACGGGCACCGACTCACGCAGGACGGTGGTGTTCCCGTCGTCGCCCACCAGCTCGATCCGCAGCGAGCCGTCCTCGGCGATCACGGCGGACTTCTCGGTGGAGCGGAAGTCGTCGGCGGACATGTGCGCGACGTTCGTCTTCGACTCGGCCGTCCAGGCGCCCATCCGGTGCGGGTGCGCCTTGGCGTAGTTCTTCACCGAGGCGGGCGCGCGGCGGTCCGAGTTGCCCTCGCGCAGCACCGGGTTCACGGCGCTGCCCTTGACCTTGTCGTAGCGCGCCCGTACGTCCTTGTCCTCGTCGGACTTCGGGTCGTCCGGGTAGTCGGGCAGCGCGTAACCCTGCTCCTGGAGCTCGGCGATGGCCGCCTTCAGCTGCGGGATCGACGCCGAGATGTTCGGCAGCTTGATGATGTTCGCCGCGGGCGTCTTGGCGAGGGCGCCCAGCTCCGCGAGCGCGTCATCGATCCGCTGCCCCGCTTCGAGACGGTCGGCGAAACCGGCGATGATCCGCCCCGCCAGGGAGATGTCACGGCGCTCCACCGTGACCCCGGCCGTCGAGGCATAGGCCTCGACCACAGGCAGGAATGAGTAGGTGGCCAAGGCCGGGGCCTCGTCCGTGTGCGTGTAGATGATGGTCGAGTCTGTCACCGGGTGCTCCGCTCCACGTCTGCAACATTGCTCGACATCAAGATATCTCGTTGCCGGGCCACGTTCGACAGTGGCCCGTGGTGAGTGCCACTCGTATCGGATGAGACATCAGTGTCTCGTTCGGGCTATGGTTGTCTCATGACAGTCGATCGTGATCAGGTGCTGCGCACGGCCGCCGCCCTCCTCACCCGCAAGGCGACCGCCACCATGGACGAGGTCGCGCGGGCCTCCGGCATCGGCCGGGCCACCCTGCACCGGCACTTCGCCGGACGGGACGCGCTGGTCAGGGCGCTGGAGGAACTGGGCATCCGGGAGTTCGAAGCGGCGCTCGACGCGGCCAGGACCGACGAAGGGTCCGCGAGTGACGCCGTGCGACGGCTCATCGCCGAGATCGAGCCCGCCGCCGGACTCCTCGCCTTCCTCGTCACCGAGAACCAGCTGTTCGAGGGCGAGATGAACGAGGGCTGGGACCGGCTGGACAGCCGTGTCTCCGCCGTGTTCCAGCGCGGACAGCGGCAGGGTGAGTTCCGGATCGATCTGAGCCCGGCCTGGCTGACCGACGCCTTCTACGGGCTGGTCAGCTCAGGTTTCTGGGCCGTTCACGACGGACGCGTCGCCACCAAGGACTTCCAGTACATGATCGCCGAGCTTCTGCTCGGCGGAGCACGACGGAGCGTGGAGCAATGAGCAGCACCTATCGGCCGACGACGGAGAAGGACGCCCGGCAGCGCCCGGGGCGCTGGCTCGCCCTGTCCGTACTCGTCCTGGCCGTCCTGCTGGTGGCGGTCGACGCAACGGTCCTCGGCCTCGCCACGCCCTTCCTCAGCGAGGACCTCAAGCCGTCCGGCACCCAGCTGCTGTGGATCGGCGACATCTACTCGTTCGTCATCGCCGGCCTGCTCGTCTCCATGGGCAGCCTCGGTGACCGGATCGGCCGCAAGAAACTGCTGCTGACCGGCGCCGTCGCCTTCGGCGCCGTATCCGTACTCAACGCGTACGCCACCAGCCCCGAGATGATGATCGTCGCGCGGGCGCTGCTCGGTGTCGCCGGCGCGACGCTGATGCCGTCCACGCTGGCTCTGATCCGCAACATCTTCCACGACCCCCGGGAGCGCAGCGTCGCGATCGGTATCTGGGGCGCCGCCGCCTCGGCGGGCGCGGCCGTGGGCCCGGTCGTCGGCGGATTCCTGCTGGAGCACTTCTGGTGGGGCTCGGTCTTCCTGATCAACCTGCCCGTCATGGCGGTCCTGGTCGTCGTCGGCGTGAAACTCCTGCCCGAGTCGAAGAACCCCGCGCCCGGCCCCTGGGACCTCCAGAGCGTGGTGCTGTCCCTCGTCGGCATCGTCGGTGTCGTGTACGCCATCAAGGAAGCCGCCGCGCACGGGCTGCGCTGGGACATCGCCGCCGCGGCGGTGGTCGGTGTCGCCGCGCTGGTCCGTTTCGTCCGCAGACAGCTCAGGATCCGCCATCCGCTGCTCGACATGCGGCTGTTCAGGAACCGCGGCTTCTCCGGCGCCGTACTCGCCGACCTGCTGACCATCCTCGGTCTGTCGGGGCTCGTCTTCTTCCTGTCGCAGTATCTGCAACTCGTCCAGGGCCGCGGCCCGTTGGAGGCGGGCGTGGCCGAACTGCCCGCCGCCGTCGGAGCCGTGACGGCGGGGCTGCTCGCCGGGCGGGCCGCCCGGCGGTTCTCCGTACGGCTCGTGGTGGCCGGCGGCCTCGCCGGAGTAGGCCTGGCGACCGCCGCACTCGTCCTGCTGACCGAGAACACCGGCTACCCGATGCTCGGCGCCGTACTGCTGGTCGTCGGCGTCGGCGCGGGATTCTCCTTCACCGTGACGGCCGACGTGATCCTCTCCAGCGTCCCCAAGGAACAGGCGGGCTCCGCGTCGGCGGTGTCGGAGACGGCGTACGAACTGGGCGCCGCGCTCGGCATCGCGCTCCTCGGCTCGATCGTCACGGGCGTCTACCGGGGCTTCCACACCCCGGCGGGCGTACCCGCCGGGACGGCGGACGCCGCGCACGAGTCCCTCGGCGGCGCGGTCGAGGCGGCGGGCGGCATCCCCGGCCACCAGGCGGCCGAACTGGTCGCGGCGGCCCAGGAGGCCTTCGTCCACGGCCTGCGCATCGCGGCGGGCGCCGGGGCCGCGGTGCTGCTCGCGACGTCGGTGGTGGCGTGGTTCCTGCTGCGCGGCCAGAAGCTGGAGGACGGCGTGGAGCACGGGCAGGAGGACGCCGTGCCGGATCCGCAGGACGCCCGGCACTGACACACCGGTGCCCCGCACCCCCGAGGCCGGGGGTGCGGGGCACCTGGTGGGTCGGCCGGGTCAGGCCGCCTTCGCCTTGGTGGCGTACATGTCCACGTATTCCTGTCCGCCGAGCCGCATGACCTCCGTCATCACGGAGTCGGTCACCGCCCGCAGCACATAGCGGTCGCGGTCCATGCCGTCGTACCGCGAGAACTCCATCGGCGCGCCGAAGCGGACCGTCACCCTGCTCGGCCGCGGCATCCCCGACCCGTTCGGCTGGATCTTGTCCGTGCCGATCATCGCGAACGGCACCACCGGCGCGCCCGTCATCAGCGTGAGCCGCGCGATACCGGTACGGCCCCGGTACAGCCGGCCGTCGGGGGAGCGCGTGCCCTCCGGGTAGATGCCGAACATATGGCCGTCCTCCAGCACCCGGCGGCCGGTCATCAGCGCCGCGACACCGCCGCGCCCGCCGTCACGGTCCACCGGGATCATGCCGCAGCCGGTGAAGAACCAGGCCATCAGCCGGCCCTTGATCCCCTTGCCGGTGACGTACTCGTCCTTGCCGATGAAGAAGACCTGCCGGCTGCCGCAGACGAGGGGCAGGATCATCGAGTCGATGAACGTGAGGTGATTGCCGGCGAGGATCACCGGGCCGGTCCCCGGAATGTTCTCGGCGCCCTCCACCCGTGGCCGGAACATCAGACGCAAGATCGGTCCGAGCACTGCTTTGACGAGCGCAAAGCGGGACAACGGGGTCCTCCGGTTGGTGAGCGTTCGTAGCGAGCCGACTAACTCGTCGCAGGTGAGGACGATACTCGCGGGTCGGGCCCCCGCGCACATCGGGTTCATCCATCGGTTACAGGGTGTTGACACGAGTTTCCGGTGTGTTCGCGCCAGATCTGCCCCGCGTACGGAGACCGCTGTCTACGCTCAAGCCCTCGCTTGACAGGTGCGGGACAGCACATGGACATCACATGAAGGAGCGTTCATGACACAGGGTGCGCGGAACATCCCGGGACGACGGACCGTGCTGGGAGCGGCGGTGATCGGCTCGGCCGCACTCGGTCTTTCCGCCGGTACGGCCGGTGCGGCGCAGGCCGCACAGGCCGGCACGCGCGGCGCGGGCCACCGCCCGCCGCAGAAGAAGCTGCCCGTGCCGACGATCGTCGGACACCGCGGTGCCAGCGGCTACCGGCCCGAGCACACCCTCGGTTCGTACCAGCTCGCGCTCGACATGGGCGCGCACGTGATCGAGCAGGACCTCGTGCCGACGAAGGACGGTCATCTCGTCTGCCGTCACGAGAACGACATCACGGGTACCACCGATGTCGCCGACCACCCGGAGTTCGCCGGGCGCAAGACCACCAAGAGCGTCGACGGCGTCAGCCTCACCGGCTGGTTCACCGAGGACTTCACGCTCGCCGAGCTGAAGAAGCTGCGCGCCAAGGAGCGCATCCCGCAGTCGCGCCCGCACAGCACCCTCTACAACGGCCGCTGGGAGATCCCCACCTTCGAGGAGGTGCTGCGCTGGGCCGACGAGGAGGGCCGCCGCCGGGGTGAGCCCGTATGGCTGTACGTCGAGACGAAGCACCCCACCTACTTCCGGGGTCTGGGCCTCGGTCTGGAGGAGCGCCTCGCGAAGCTGCTGCGCCGGTACGGCAGGGACCGCCGCGACTCGCCGCTCTTCCTCCAGTCCTTCGAGCCCACCAGCATGCAGCGCATGGCCAAGCTGGTCTCGACCCCGCGCGTCGTGCTGTTCGACGCCGCGAACACCCAGCCGTGGGACTTCAAGCAGTCCGGCGACCCGCGCTTCGTGGCCGACCTCATCAAGCCCGAGGGGCTGAAGTGGATCGCGTCCTTCGCGCAGGGCATCGGCCCGTGGGTGGACCTGATCATCCCGAAGGACGCGACGGGCAAGCTGGGCAAGCCGACCACGCTGGTGCGCGACGCCCACGCCAAGGGCCTGATCCTGCACCCGTACACGATGCGCAACGAGAACAGCTTCCTGCCGGCCGACTTCCGGATCGGCACGGACCCCAACGCGTACGGCGACGCCTTCGGCGCCTTCAAGACCTACTTCGAGCAGGGCATCGACGGCATCTTCACCGACAACCCGGACACGGGTCTGCTGGCCGCCGCCGACTTCAACAAGAAGTAGGCGCGTCCGAGACTCCCTGACACCGTGACACCCGTGCCCCGGCGGGCTCCTCGCCCGCCGGGGCACAACCGTCTCCCACGGAGGCCGAGTTGGGCACGGGACCGCAGAACGTACACCTGGCCCCCGGCGCCGCCCGGTGGCTGCGATGTTGTCGCCCGACGACCTCGGTCACCGCGAAATCACAGGGGAGTTGGCTATCTCACAGGGTGGATTGGAGCCTTGGCGTTCCCCACGCCTGTGATGCCTGCGCAGAATGCTCACCACAGAGGTTGCAGCTCCTGAACTCCGGGGAAAGGAGCGGTAGACAACCGGCGGCAGCAGGTGAGCGGGAGGCATGCACACATGGGCATGAGCGTGACCATCTCAGCGGCGAGTGCACAGGACGCGGAACACATCCTCAAGCTTCAGTACCTGTGTTACCAGAGCGAGGCCGAGCTCTACGGTGACTACACCATCGAACCGCTGACCCAGACCCTCGACGACCTCAAGGACGAGATCGCCCGCGGCCACGCGCTGGTGGCCAGGCTCGGCGGCGAAGTCGTGGCCTCCGTGCGGGGCGTCATCGACTCCGAGGGCACGGCCAGGATCGGCAAGCTCATCGTCCATCCCCGGATGCGGCACCACGGGCTCGGCGGGCGGCTGCTCGACGCGATAGAGGGAAGCTTCGCCGGGGCGGAGGCCGCCAAGCGCTTCCAGCTCTTCACCGGCCATCGCAGCGAGGGCAATCTGCGGCTGTACCGGAGCAAGGGGTACGCGCCGGTGGCGAGCGAGCCGACCGGTCCCGGGCTCACGCTCGTGACGCTGGAGAAGGAGGCGGCCACCGGGGCGTTCGTCGCCAGCGCCTGACGGCCGGCCGCCGCTCAGACCTCAAGAGCCCAGCCGCTCAACTCCGTCGGGACCTGCGCAGCCACAGCATCCCCGTGACCGGCAGCAGCACGGGAATGAAGAGGTACCCCCAGCCGAACCCGGACCACACCGTCGCCTCGGGAAAGGCCGCGGGGTCCACGACCGTCCAGGTCCCGACGGTGAGCACGCCCACGAGTTCGCCCCCGCAGCACACCAGCGCCGCCTTCCGGGCCGTCTCCCCGCCCCGTACGAGCGTGTAGGTGATGAACACGTACACGACGGCGGCGACGCCCGACAGCGTGTACGCCAGCGGCGCCCGGTCGAACTTGGTGGAGATCTCGAAGGCGGTCCGCGACACCGCGCCGACCGACATCACCCCGTACAGCCAGACGAGCAGCAGGCCGGGCCCCTGGACCAGCCTCGTCCGCCCCACCGTCCCGGTCTCCACGGTCAGCCTCCCCAGATGTCGTACAGACGCACTTCGAGCACGGCGAGCACGACGGCGCCCGCCGCGACCGTCGCCGAGCCCCAGCGGGTCCGCTCGGCCAGTGACAGGAATCCGGCCGCCGGTACGGCGGCGAACGCGCCGATCAGATACGAGACGAAGATCACCGAGCCCTCGGCCGGGTCCTCACCGCGCGCCAACTGAACGACCCCGATCACCAGTTGGACGAACGCCAGCACCGTCACCACGGCCATGCCGATGAAGTGCCAGTCCTTGGTGGGCTGGTCCCGGTACGCGGCGAATCCGCACCAGGCGGCGAGGGCGAGGGCGGCCACGGAGACCGCGACCGTCAGGGCGACAAGCATGACGTCGAGAGTATTACGGCACGACAGGCCCGATGCGCTCGCCCCTGTGGGGAACGGGCCGGGGCCCCTCCGCCCCACGGGCCGCCGGACCGTGGCCTTGGCCACAACCCGCCCTGACTCCAGATCGGGCGCCGACCCCGCCTGCGGGGTCCCCGTACCCGTATCCACGCAGGTCAGAGCGGTGACTCCGGAGACCGGCCGCGTCCGGCGGCAGTGCGTACAGGGCTGTCCGCTATTCGGACAGGCCGCCGAACCGTGGATATACGTCTGCTTTACTTACCGACATGACCACGACGAGCAGCCGCATCCTTGCGACCGAGGCGATCACGACGCCCGGTGCTCGCTGTCTGTGTCGAATGTGCGCCCGCTGAGGGCCCCTGCCTGAGCCTCGCGCCCCGAAGCGAGACCCGACAGAAGCGACGCCACACCCGTGGTCACGTCTCGTCACACCCGTACGTCCCTCACCCGTGACCGGCCCCGCGCCGCCGCGAGTTGACGTGCCGTGTCGCGCCGCGCCCTGTCGGACCGCCCGAATCCCCGTGCCCCGCCCGGCCGCCGTGCCGCGCACCCGACAGTGACGGAAACCCCCTGTGATCACCACTACGGGCCTGACGAAGATCTACCGGTCCGGCCGGTCGCGCGGCCATGAGATCACCGCGCTGGACGGCGTCGACCTGCACGTCCGCGAAGGCGAGGTGTTCGGAGTCGTCGGCCGCAGCGGCGCCGGTAAGTCCTCGCTCATCCGCTGCGTCAACCTTCTCGAACGTCCCACCGCCGGCACCGTGAGCGTCGACGGAACCGATCTGACCGCGCTCGCCGGCCGTGGCCGCCGGGCCGGCAAGGATCTGCGCCGCGCGCGCAGCTCCATCGGCATGGTCTTCCAGCACTTCAACCTGCTGTCGTCGCGCACCGTCCAGGACAACATCGAGCTGCCGCTGGAGATCCTCGGCCACTCCGGGCAGGAACGTTCCCGCAGGGCGCTGGAACTGCTCGACCTCGTCGGTCTCACCGACAAGGCCAGGGTCTACCCCGCCCAGCTCTCCGGCGGCCAGAAGCAGCGCGTCGGTATCGCCCGCGCACTGGCCGGCAAGCCGAAGGTGCTCCTGTCCGACGAGGCGACCAGCGCACTCGACCCGGAGACCACCCGCTCGATCCTGCGGCTCCTGCGCGACATCAACCAGCAGCTCGGCCTCACCGTCCTGCTGATCACGCACGAGATGGAGGTCGTCAAGACGATCTGCGACTCGGCCGCGCTCATGGAGAGGGGCCGGATCACCGAGTCCGGCACGGTCGGCGACCTGCTCGCCACCCCCGGCTCCCGACTGGCGCGCGAACTGTTCCCGGTGGACGGCGCCGGAAACGGACCCGGCGGCACGGTCCTCGACGTCACGTTCCACGGCGACGCGGCCACCCAGCCGGTCATCTCCCAGCTGTCGCGCACCTACAACATCGACATCTCGATCCTCGGCGCGGCCATGGACACCGTCGGAGGCCGCCAGATCGGCCGGATGCGTATCGAACTGCCCGGCACCTTCGAGGAGAACGTCGTGCCCGTCGGCTTCCTGCGCGAACAGGGACTCCAGGTCGAGATCGTGAACGCCGCCCCGCAGGTGGCCGAGACCGTCGCGCTCACCAAGGAAGGCACCAAGTGACCTGGTCCGAAATGCAGCCGCTGCTCACCCAGGGGACGCTCGACACCCTCTACATGGTGCTGTGGTCCGCGCTGGTCACCGTCGTCGGCGGACTGCCGCTGGGTGTCCTGCTCGTCCTCACCGACAAGGGCGGTCTGCTCCAGAACACCGCCGTCAACAAGGTCGTCGGCGTGATCGTGAACATCGGCCGCTCACTGCCCTTCATCATCCTGCTGATCGCGCTGATCCCCTTCACCACCTTCGTCGTCGGCACCTTCATCGGCCCCACCGCGATGATCGTGCCGCTCGCCATCGGCGCCATCCCGTTCTTCGCCCGGCTCGTCGAGACGGCGATACGGGAGGTCGACCACGGCCTGGTCGAGGCCGTCCAGTCCATGGGCGGCTCCCTCCCCACCATCGTCCGCAAGGTGCTGCTTCCGCAGGCCCTGCCGTCGATCGTCTCCGGCACGACCACCACCGTCATCGCGCTCATCGGCTACTCGGCCATGGCAGGCGCGGTCGGCGGTGAAGGACTCGGCTCCAAGGCCGTGACGTACGGATTCCAGCGGTTCGAGAACGGCTTCATGATCGCCACGGTCGTCGTACTGATCCTCATCGTCACCGTGATCCAGCTGATCGGCGACCTCGCCGTACGACTGCTGACCCGCCGGACCCGTACGGCATAGCCACACCGGCCACCAGATGTCCCACCGGCCCGCACTCCTTGTCCGGGCCCGACCACCGAACACCGGAAAGAGGCACTCTTCGTGCGCACCCACCTCAAGATCGCGGCAGCCGCCGCCACCGCCGCCCTCGCCGTCGGCCTGAGCGCCTGCGGCACCTCGTCGGACCCCGCCGAGAAGACGGCGGACGGCGCCAAGGCCGACGAGTCCAAGCCCCTGCTCGTCGCCGCGTCCCCGACACCGCACGCCGACATCCTGAACTTCATCAAGGACAAGCTGGCGGCGGACGCCGGACTCAAGCTCGACGTCAAGGAGTTCACGGACTACGTCCTGCCGAACACCGCCACCGAGAGCGGCGAGGTCGACGCCAACTACTTCCAGAACAAGCCGTACCTGGACGACTTCAACAAGAAGAACGACACTCACATCGTTCCCGTCGTCAACGTCCACCTGGAACCGCTCGCCCTCTACTCCAAGACGGTCAAGGACCTGGGCGCCCTCAAGTCCGGCCAGACCGTGGCGATCCCCAACGACACCGTCAACGAGGGCCGGGCCCTGAAGCTCCTCGCCGACAACGACGTCATCACGCTCGCGGACGGCGTCGAGGGCAACGGCACCCTCGCCGACATCAAGGACGCCAAGGGCCTGAAGTTCAAGGAGCTGGAGGCCGCCACCCTGCCCCGCGCCCTGAACGACGTGGACGCCGCCGTCATCAACGGCAACTACGCCATCGAGGCCGATCTCAACCCGGCCGAGGACTCGCTGGCCCTGGAGAAGACCGCGGACAACCCGTACGCCAACTTCCTCGCCGTCAAGGAGGGCAACGAGAAGGACCCGCGTGTCCTGAAGCTCGCCAAGCTCCTCAACTCGCCCGAGGTGGAGCAGTACATCAAGGACACCTACAAGAACGGCGCGGTCCTGCCCGCCTTCGGCCCGCCCGCGTAATTTGTCCGCGCGGCCCGGCCGTCAATCCGGTACGAGCCCCGCACACCCGGCCGTGTGCGGGGCTCGTACCGGA
>NZ_MDCR01000127.1 GCF_001723055.1 Streptomyces niveus | reverse complement strand
CCACCGGCTGCTGCGCGGCGGCCTCGCCCAGCAGTGGCGCGCCGCGCATCCCGGCTTCGACATCGTGCGCGACCCCGCCTGGCTGGCCGTCGACACTCCCGACGGCGAACCCGTCGCCGGGCTCGACGTGATGCTGCGCCACAACCCGTTCCGCCCCGACAACGACGCCGTCTGCCTCGCCGGACTGGTCACCCCGCGCCCATGGCCCGGCCGCCCGGACACGCACTCGCGCCTCGCCGACATCGTGACCGGCCTCGTGGCCCGCACGGGCCGGCCCGCCGGCGCGGTCGCCGCGGAGTGGTTCCTGCGCTACCTCGACCACGTCGTACGCCCGGTGCTCTGGCTCGACGCCACGGCGGGCGTCGCCCTGGAGGCCCATCAGCAGAACACCCTGGTGGTCCTCGACCCTGACGGCTGGCCCGTCGGCGGACGCTACCGCGACAACCAGGGCTACTACTTCCGCGAATCCCGCCGCGCCGCGCTTGAGCGCCGCCTCCCCGGCATCGGCGCGGTGAGCGACACCTTCGTCCCCGACGACATCACGGACGAGCGCTTCGCCTACTACCTCGGCATCAACAACGTGTTCGGCCTGATCGGGGCGTTCGGCTCCCAACGCCTCGCCGACGAACGCGTACTCATCGCCGCCTTCCGTCAGTTCCTCACCCGGGACGTGGCGCTCGGCTCACCCCTGCCCGGCCACCTCCTGGAGGCGGAAAAGCTGCGCTGCAAGGCCAACATGCTCACCCGACTGCACGGACTGGACGAACTCGTCGGCCCGGTCGACACCCAGTCCGTCTACGTCACCATCACCAACCCCCTTCGCCACTGACGTCCTGGTCCGCGTCCGCCCGTCCGAACCGCCGAGAGGAGAGCGTCACCGTGCCTCCCACCGACGCGAGCCCCGGCAGCGATACGAGCACCGGGCCCGGCCCGGGACCGCACCTGGCCGGCGGCGCCGAGGACACCCTCGACCTGCGCCTGACCGAGGAACTCGTCGCGCTGCTCGGAGCCGGTGAGCCGGTGGCGACCGGGACACGGCCGGGCGGTGCCGGGGAGTCCGCCCTCCTCGATTCCCCCGCCGGGTGGGGCGCGGCCGGCACGTCCGCCGGTGTCTTCCAACTCGTGCCCGTACGGGTGGAGCGCGATCTGACCCTCATCAGCCGCTGGATGAACGATCCGGCCGTCGCCGCCTTCTGGGAACTGGCGGGCCCCGAATCCGTCACCGCCGACCATCTGCGCACCCAACTGCGCGGCGACGGACGCAGCGTCCCGTGCCTGGGCGTGCTCGACGGTGTCCCCATGAGCTATTGGGAGCTCTACCGCGCCGATCTCGATCCTCTTGCCCGTCATTACCCCGCCCGTCCTCATGACACCGGACTCCATCTCCTCATCGGGGGTGTGGCCGACCGTGGCCGCGGCATCGGCACCACCCTGCTCAGAGCCGTCTCCGAACTCGTTCTCGACCACCGGCCGCACTGCGGCCGGTGGTCGAGAACG
>NZ_MDCR01000126.1 GCF_001723055.1 Streptomyces niveus | reverse complement strand
TTCAGAACTGACACAGTGGACGCGAGCAACTGAGGACAAGCCCTCGGCCTATTAGTACCGGTCAACTCCACACCTCACGGTGCTTCCATATCCGGCCTATCAACCCAGTCGTCTACTGGGAGCCTTACCCCATCAAGTGGGTGGGAGTCCTCATCTCGAAGCAGGCTTCCCGCTTAGATGCTTTCAGCGGTTATCCCTCCCGAACGTAGCCAACCAGCCATGCCCTTGGCAGGACAACTGGCACACCAGAGGTTCGTCCGTCCCGGTCCTCTCGTACTAGGGACAGCCCTTCTCAAGACTCCTGCGCGCGCAGCGGATAGGGACCGAACTGTCTCACGACGTTCTAAACCCAGCTCGCGTACCGCTTTAATGGGCGAACAGCCCAACCCTTGGGACCGACTCCAGCCCCAGGATGCGACGAGCCGACATCGAGGTGCCAAACCATCCCGTCGATATGGACTCTTGGGGAAGATCAGCCTGTTATCCCCGGGGTACCTTTTATCCGTTGAGCGACGGCGCTTCCACAAGCCACCGCCGGATCACTAGTCCCGACTTTCGTCCCTGCTCGACCCGTCGGTCTCACAGTCAAGCTCCCTTGTGCACTTACACTCAACACCTGATTACCAACCAGGCTGAGGGAACCTTTGGGCGCCTCCGTTACTCTTTAGGAGGCAACCGCCCCAGTTAAACTACCCATCAGACACTGTCCCTGATCCGGATCACGGACCCAGGTTAGACATCCAGCACGACCAGAGTGGTATTTCAACGACGACTCCACCTGAACTGGCGTCCAAGCTTCAAAGTCTCCCACCTATCCTACACAAGCCGAACCGAACACCAATATCAAACTGTAGTAAAGGTCCCGGGGTCTTTCCGTCCTGCTGCGCGAAACGAGCATCTTTACTCGTAGTGCAATTTCACCGGGCCTATGGTTGAGACAGTCGAGAAGTCGTTACGCCATTCGTGCAGGTCGGAACTTACCCGACAAGGAATTTCGCTACCTTAGGATGGTTATAGTTACCACCGCCGTTTACTGGCGCTTAAGTTCTCAGCTTCGCCACACCGAAATGTGACTAACCGGTCCCCTTAACGTTCCAGCACCGGGCAGGCGTCAGTCCGTATACATCGCCTTACGGCTTCGCACGGACCTGTGTTTTTAGTAAACAGTCGCTTCTCGCTGGTCTCTGCGGCCACCCCCAGCTCACACCGTAAAGATGATCACCAGAAATGGCCCCCCTTCTCCCGAAGTTACGGGGGCATTTTGCCGAGTTCCTTAACCATAGTTCACCCGAACGCCTCGGTATTCTCTACCTGACTACCTGAGTCGGTTTAGGGTACGGGCCGCCATGAAACTCGCTAGAGGCTTTTCTCGACAGCATAGGATCATCCACTTCACCACAATCGGCTCGGCATCAGGTCTCAGACTATATGCACGACGGATTTGCCTACCGTGCGTCCTACACCCTTACCCCGGGACAACCACCGCCCGGGCTGGACTACCTTCCTGCGTCACCCCATCGCTTGCCTACTACCACCTCGGGTCAACGGCTCCACCACTTTCCATTCCCCGAAGGGTCCGGAACGGCTTCACGGTCTTAGCATTAATGGATTCAACACTGGGCGTTTCAAAGCGGGTACCGGAATATCAACCGGTTGTCCATCGACTACGCCTGTCGGCCTCGCCTTAGGTCCCGACTTACCCTGGGCAGATCAGCTTGACCCAGGAACCCTTAGTCAATCGGCGCACACGTTTCCCACGTGTGTATCGCTACTCATGCCTGCATTCTCACTCGTGAACCGTCCACCCCTCGCTTCCGCGGAGGCTTCACCCGGCACACGACGCTCCCCTACCCATCCCAGCGGGCGTTGGCCCTCATGCTGAAATGACACGACTTCGGCGGTACGCTTGAGCCCCGCTACATTGTCGGCGCGGAATCACTTGACCAGTGAGCTATTACGCACTCTTTCAAGGGTGGCTGCTTCTAAGCCAACCTCCTGGTTGTCTCTGCGACTCCACATCCTTTCCCACTTAGCGTACGCTTAGGGGCCTTAGTCGATGCTCTGGGCTGTTTCCCTCTCGACCATGGAGCTTATCCCCCACAGTCTCACTGCCGCGCTCTCACTTACCGGCATTCGGAGTTTGGCTAAGGTCAGTAACCCGGTAGGGCCCATCGCCTATCCAGTGCTCTACCTCCGGCAAGAAACACACGACGCTGCACCTAAATGCATTTCGGGGAGAACCAGCTATCACGGAGTTTGATTGGCCTTTCACCCCTAACCACAGGTCATCCCCCAGGTTTTCAACCCTGGTGGGTTCGGTCCTCCACGACCTCTTACAGCCGCTTCAACCTGCCCATGGCTAGATCACTCCGCTTCGGGTCTTGAGCGCGCTACTATGACGCCCTATTCGGACTCGCTTTCGCTACGGCTTCCCCACACGGGTTAACCTCGCAACACACCGCAAACTCGCAGGCTCATTCTTCAAAAGGCACGCAGTCACGACTGACAGCACAAGTGCTGCCAGCGACGCTCCCACGGCTTGTAGGCACACGGTTTCAGGTACTATTTCACTCCGCTCCCGCGGTACTTTTCACCATTCCCTCACGGTACTATCCGCTATCGGTCACCAGGGAATATTTAGGCTTAGCGGGTGGTCCCGCCAGATTCACACGGGATTTCTCGGGCCCCGTGCTACTTGGGTGTCTCTTAAACGAGCCGTTGATGTTTCAGCTACGGGGGTCTTACCCTCTACGCCGGACCTTTCGCATGTCCTTCGCCTACACCAACGGTTTCTGACTCGTCCTGTCGCCGGCAGACGACAGAAAAGAGATCCCACAACCCCGCATGCGCAACCCCTGCCGGGTATCACACACATACGGTTTGGCCTCATCCGGTTTCGCTCGCCACTACTCCCGGAATCACGGTTGTTTTCTCTTCCTGAGGGTACTGAGATGTTTCACTTCCCCTCGTTCCCTCCACACTGCCTATGTGTTCAGCAGCGGGTGACAGCCCATGACGACTGCCGGGTTTCCCCATTCGGACACCCCCGGATCAAAGCTCGGTTGACAGCTCCCCGGGGCCTATCGCGGCCTCCCACGTCCTTCATCG
This sequence comes from Streptomyces niveus, assembly GCF_001723055.1. Classification (GTDB taxonomy): domain Bacteria; phylum Actinomycetota; class Actinomycetes; order Streptomycetales; family Streptomycetaceae; genus Streptomyces; species Streptomyces niveus. The sequence goes on along the minus strand of NZ_MDCR01000126.1, from coordinate 1,882 downwards.
GTTCCTGGTGCCAAGGCATCCACCGTGCGCCCTTAAAAACTTGGCCACAGATGCTCGCGTCCACTGTGCAGTTCTCAAACAACGACCAACCACCCGCCACCCCACCGCATACACAGTGAGTTCACCGGGGCCGGCATCCCGAAGACACAAGCAGTAACTGCCCGTACCCTCAGACACCCAACAGCGCGCCCGGCACAGTCCTTCACCATCCACCGTTCCACGCCGAAGCAGTACTTGGAGGATCCTGAAGAACCGTGCCGAATAGTCAACGTTCCACCCATGAGCAACCAGCACCGGACATTCGCCGGTGTTCTGGCCTCTGACCAAGCCGAAGCCTGGTGAGAAGTGCTCCTTAGAAAGGAGGTGATCCAGCCGCACCTTCCGGTACGGCTACCTTGTTACGACTTCGTCCCAATCGCCAGTCCCACCTTCGACAGCTCCCTCCCACAAGGGGTTGGGCCACCGGCTTCGGGTGTTACCGACTTTCGTGACGTGACGGGCGGTGTGTACAAGGCCCGGGAACGTATTCACCGCAGCAATGCTGATCTGCGATTACTAGCAACTCCGACTTCATGGGGTCGAGTTGCAGACCCCAATCCGAACTGAGACCGGCTTTTTGAGATTCGCTCCACCTTGCGGTATCGCAGCTCATTGTACCGGCCATTGTAGCACGTGTGCAGCCCAAGACATAAGGGGCATGATGACTTGACGTCGTCCCCACCTTCCTCCGAGTTGACCCCGGCGGTCTCCTGTGAGTCCCCATCACCCCGAAGGGCATGCTGGCAACACAGAACAAGGGTTGCGCTCGTTGCGGGACTTAACCCAACATCTCACGACACGAGCTGACGACAGCCATGCACCACCTGTACACCGACCACAAGGGGGGCACCATCTCTGATGCTTTCCGGTGTATGTCAAGCCTTGGTAAGGTTCTTCGCGTTGCGTCGAATTAAGCCACATGCTCCGCTGCTTGTGCGGGCCCCCGTCAATTCCTTTGAGTTTTAGCCTTGCGGCCGTACTCCCCAGGCGGGGAACTTAATGCGTTAGCTGCGGCACCGACGACGTGGAATGTCGCCAACACCTAGTTCCCAACGTTTACGGCGTGGACTACCAGGGTATCTAATCCTGTTCGCTCCCCACGCTTTCGCTCCTCAGCGTCAGTAATGGCCCAGAGATCCGCCTTCGCCACCGGTGTTCCTCCTGATATCTGCGCATTTCACCGCTACACCAGGAATTCCGATCTCCCCTACCACACTCTAGTCTGCCCGTATCGAATGCAGACCCGGGGTTAAGCCCCGGGCTTTCACACCCGACGTGACAGACCGCCTACGAGCTCTTTACGCCCAATAATTCCGGACAACGCTTGCGCCCTACGTATTACCGCGGCTGCTGGCACGTAGTTAGCCGGCGCTTCTTCTGCAGGTACCGTCACTTTCGCTTCTTCCCTGCTGAAAGAGGTTTACAACCCGAAGGCCGTCATCCCTCACGCGGCGTCGCTGCATCAGGCTTTCGCCCATTGTGCAATATTCCCCACTGCTGCCTCCCGTAGGAGTCTGGGCCGTGTCTCAGTCCCAGTGTGGCCGGTCGCCCTCTCAGGCCGGCTACCCGTCGTCGCCTTGGTAGGCCATTACCCCACCAACAAGCTGATAGGCCGCGGGCTCATCCTGCACCGCCGGAGCTTTCAACCGTCCCCCAGGAGGGGGACAGTGTTATCCGGTATTAGACCCCGTTTCCAGGGCTTGTCCCAGAGTGCAGGGCAGATTGCCCACGTGTTACTCACCCGTTCGCCACTAATCCACCCGAAGGCTTCATCGTTCGACTTGCATGTGTTAAGCACGCCGCCAGCGTTCGTCCTGAGCCAGGATCAAACTCTCCGTGAATG
>NZ_MDCR01000125.1 GCF_001723055.1 Streptomyces niveus | reverse complement strand
GACAGGGCGGGCGGCCCGCCCAGCTGTTCCGCGCGGGCGGTGCCACGGTCCTCAACCCGCCGATGCTCCGCCCAGAGGTCTGATCCCGCCCGACAGGCCCTGGACACCCACCCCGCTGACGACAACCCTGCGCCACAAGTCGGACATATCGCGTTATCTTGCTGCGGTACCCATCCTGCCGCCGAGCGGTCACACCTCCCCGCGAGAGAAGCGATGCTCCAGGCCATCGGACTCACCAGCAACCCCCACCGCGATCTCCCGCCCGCCGTGGACGATCTGACCTTCGAGGCCCGGACCGGTGGCGTCACGGCGCTCCTCGGCGCCGAGGGCGCCGGCAAGACCACCGCCCTGCGGCTGATGCTCGAACTCGAATCCGGCCGTGGCATCACCTACTTCCGGGGCCGGCCGCTCCACCGCATCGCCCACCCCGCCCGCGAGGTCGGCGTGCTGCTCGGCGACGTGCCGGGGCACCCCGCGCGTACCGCGAGGGGGCAGCTGCGCATGCTCTGCGCCGCCGCGGGCGTGCCCGCCGCGCGGGCCGACATCCTGCTCGACCTCGTCGGTATCGGAGCCCTGCGCGACGAACCCCTCGGCACCCTCTCCCTCGGCATGGACCGCAGACTCGGCCTCGCCGCCGCCCTGTTGGGCGACCCGCACACGCTCGTCCTCGACGAACCGGCCGCCGGCCTCTCGCCCCGCGAGAACAGCTGGCTGCACGGACTGCTCCGGGCGCACGCGGCGCACGGCGGCACCGTTCTCTACACCACCAGCGACCCCAAAGAGGCCGCACGCACCGCCGATCGCGTCGTCACCGTCCACGAAGGCCGCCTCGTCGCCGACCAGGACGCCGCCGACTTCGCGCGCACCCGGCTGCGTCCGCGCGTCGTCATCCGTACCCCGCACGCGGCCCGTCTCGCCGACGCGGTCAACCGCGAGGCGCGCGCGGACCGCCGCTCCGTCGAGGTCGTCACCGACACGGGCGGACGGCTGACCGTCTTCGGCAGCAACTGCGCCGAGTTGGGCGAGACGGCCTTCCGGCACGGCATCCTCGTCCACCAACTCGCCGACGAGACCGGGGACACCGGCCCGAAGTCCCCCGTGGACCCGTCACCGCCCGCAGTGGCGCGACAGGCGCCCGAGCGGTCCGCCTCCGGCCTCCTGCCGCCTCCACTGCCCGCGCGGCCCGTACGCAGCCCCCTGCGTCCTTTCCGGTACGAACTCCGCCGGTTCCTCGGCGTTCGTACCCCCTGGCTCGTCGCCGTCGCCGTTCTGGTCGCCTCCCTCGCGCTGACCCTGCCGCTCGCCCGCACCGGCAACACCCCGCTGCCCGGCCTCCTCGCGGCCTGGCCCGGATTCCTCCCGCTGCCGCCCGCCGCCCTCGGGGCCGGTCTGCTCGGCGCGTTCGCCTTCGGCGACGAGTACCGCTACCCCGCGCTCGCCGCGGGACGCGGCACCGTCCCGCGCCGAATCGGCCTGTTGCTGGCCAAACTCACCGTCACCGGCACCGCGGCCCTGCTGCTCGCGGCCCTCACCGTCGCCGCCGACGCGCAGGCGATGCGGCTGGTGTACGGAGGCGGTACGCAGGTGGTGCCGCCGGACTGGCCCGCACTCGTGGTCAGTTGGGCCGGGCTGACCGTCGGCTGCGCCTGGGCGGGTCTGCTGGGGGCCGGTGTCTTCCGGGTCACCGGCGCCGGGGTCGCCGCCGTGCTCGCCGTACCGGTCGTCGTCGTCCCCCTCCTTGAGAAGGGGCTCGCCGTTCCGTCGGCGCGTTCGATCGTCGGACTGCCGGCCAGGCTGCGTGAACTGGCCTGGCCGCAATGGCCGGAGGCCGCCGACCGCTGGCTGGTGGCGACCGGCCGGGTCCTCGCCCAGCCCGTCGGGGCGGCCTTGACGCTGTCGCTGTCCGCCCTGCTCTGCGCGTATCTGTTCACGAGCCTTCGCCGCAGGGCCCGTTGGTGATCGCTCGACGACCGGAGCTGTCACACCTGCCCATAACTCCCTGATTCCGCCCGCTTCTTTACGATAAGTCGTCAATCGAAGGGCGGACGCCGATCACCCTTTCGTGTGCTTTTCACCAAAGACCTCAAGGGGCCGACGAGCAGAGCCGACAAAGGATGCGTGAGTACCCTTGCGCACACCATGATGACCGCCGCCCGCTCCGTCGAGTCAGGGCTCGCCTCCCCGGGCGGAATCGACCGCTACCCCTACGCGGAGGCGCCCGGCGCCGACCGCATCCCCGCGCCCACGTGGGACGGCGCGGACAACGAGTTGGGCCGGGTGGGCCGGCGCTCGGCGGGCAGCCGGGGCCGTGGACTGCACGGCCAACTCGTCCAGCAGCTCGGCCAGATGATCGTCTCCGGCGACCTGGGCGCCGACCGGCCGCTCGTACCCGAGGAGATCGGCCAGCGTTTCGAGGTCTCCCGCACGGTGGTCCGCGAGTCGCTGCGCGTCCTGGAGGCCAAGGGCCTCGTCAGCGCCCGGCCCAACGTCGGCACCCGCGTCCGCCCGGTCAGCGACTGGAACCTGCTCGACGCCGACATCATCGAATGGCGGGCGTTCGGCCCGCAGCGTGACGACCAGCGCCGCGAGCTGAGCGAGCTGCGCTGGACGATCGAGCCCCTCGCCGCGCGCCTCGCCGCCGGCCACGGCCGCGAGGACGTCCAGCAGCGGCTGGCCGACATGGTCGAGATCATGGGCCACGCCATCGCCCAGGGCGACTCGATCACGTTCTCCCGCGCCGACGCCGAATTCCACTCCCTGCTGATCCAGCTCGCAGGCAACCGGATGCTGGAGCACCTGTCGGGGATCGTCTCGGCGGCCCTCCAGGTCTCCGGCGGCCCCGTCACCGGCTGCGACCGCCCCACCGACGCCTCACTGGCGCACCACGCGCGGATCGTCGAGGCCCTGGCGGCCGGCGACGCCCAGGCGGCCGAATCGGCCATGCGCCAGCTTCTGATGGCCCACCCTGAAGTGGAACGGGTCGTTCCGGCACCTCGCGAGCACTGACGGCGCCACCGGGGTACTGAGGGTGAGTCCCGCGGTGCCGAGCAGGAAGACAGAGGTCAAGGCGGACGGGGGCGTACGCGTCACGTGCCGCCGGACCCCCGGGCCCGGCGGCACGAAAGCGCGATAAAATTCCTTCTGGCTGTTTTGCCGCAAATGAGGTGTGACTCGGGCCACGTGGATTGGGCGTAACACTCCGCGAGGCAGGGCGATGACCTAAGAGGTGACAGCCACGGAGGGAATAGCGCCACGAGGAGTGGCGCTGTATCCAGCTCCGAGGTCCAGCCCGCGCCGTCGGCACATCCCCAGTCGACGGTCGTCGGCTCCGCCCCGATCCTGGGGGGAGCCGGAAGCCGTTTCCATCGTTCCGAGAGGTTGTTCGTGTCGGCCAGCACATCCCGTACGCTCCCGCCGGAGATCGCCGAGTCCGAGTCTGTGATGGCGCTCATCGAGCGGGGAAAGGCTGATGGGCAGATCGCCGGCGACGACGTGCGTCGGGCCTTCGAGGCTGACCAGATTCCGCCAACCCAGTGGAAGAATGTTCTGCGCAGCCTCAACCAGATCCTCGAGGAAGAGGGTGTGACGCTGATGGTCAGTGCTGCCGCGGAGTCGCCCAAGCGCGCCCGTAAGAGCGTCGCTGCGAAGAGCCCGGCGAAGCGCACCGCCACCAAGACAGTCGCCGCCAAGACCGTCCACACGAAGACCGTCGCGGCCAGCGCCGCCCCGGTCTCCGAGACCGTCGAGACGCCCGCCGACGAGAGCGCCGCGCCCGCCAAGAAGGCGGCGGCGAAGAAGACCGTGGCCAAGAAGGCGGCGGCCAAGAAGACCGCCGTCAAGAAGGTCGCGGCGAAGAAGACCGCGGGCAAGAAGGACGCCGACGAGGCCGCCGAGGGCGAGGAGACGCCCGAGGAGGTTCAGGCCGGCAAGGGCGAGGAGGAGGAGACCGAGGGCGAGAACAAGGGCTTCGTCCTCTCCGACGACGACGAGGACGACGCGCCGGCCCAGCAGGTCGCCGTCGCGGGCGCCACCGCCGACCCGGTCAAGGACTACCTCAAGCAGATCGGCAAGGTCCCGCTCCTCAACGCCGAGCAGGAGGTCGAGCTCGCCAAGCGCATCGAGGCGGGTCTGTTCGCCGAGGACAAGCTGGCGAACGCCGACAAGCTCGCCCCCAAGCTCAAGCGCGAGCTGGAGATCATCGCCGAGGACGGGCGCCGCGCCAAGAACCACCTGCTGGAGGCCAACCTCCGGCTGGTGGTCTCGCTGGCCAAGCGCTACACCGGCCGCGGCATGCTCTTCCTGGATCTGATCCAGGAGGGCAACCTGGGTCTGATCCGCGCGGTCGAGAAGTTCGACTACACCAAGGGCTACAAGTTCTCCACGTACGCCACCTGGTGGATCCGTCAGGCGATCACCCGCGCCATGGCCGACCAGGCACGCACCATCCGTATCCCGGTGCACATGGTCGAGGTCATCAACAAGCTCGCGCGCGTGCAGCGCCAGATGCTCCAGGACCTGGGCCGTGAGCCCACCCCGGAGGAGCTGGCCAAGGAGCTCGACATGACCCCTGAGAAGGTCATCGAGGTCCAGAAGTACGGACGTGAGCCGATCTCGCTGCACACCCCCCTGGGTGAGGACGGCGACAGCGAGTTCGGTGACCTGATCGAGGACTCCGAGGCGGTCGTCCCGGCCGACGCGGTCAGCTTCACGCTTCTCCAGGAGCAGCTGCACTCGGTGCTCGACACGCTCTCCGAGCGTGAGGCCGGCGTGGTCTCCATGCGCTTCGGTCTCACCGACGGCCAGCCCAAGACGCTGGACGAGATCGGCAAGGTCTACGGCGTGACGCGTGAGCGGATTCGTCAGATCGAGTCGAAGACGATGTCCAAGCTCCGCCACCCGTCACGTTCCCAGGTACTGCGCGACTACCTGGACTAGGGCCGCTTCCCGGCCCATGGCACAGCCCTTCTGAGGGCCCGCGATCCCGACCGGGATCGCGGGCCCTCAGGCGTTGCGGGGATGCGTTTGTCGGCTCAATGGGTGACTCTGTGTCAGTAGGAGTCACCGGAGAGTCAGGAGCCCTGTATGCGACGCCCTATTGCCCGAGTGATCACGGGAGGACTGGCCACGATCGTCGCGGGGGCGGTGCTGCCGCTCGTGTCCCCCGTGCCGGCCGCCGCTGACCGGGTGGTCGTGGGCGGGGAGCCGGCGCCGACCGAGGAGAGCCCCTGGGTCGTGGCCCTCTCCAGCCGTGAGCGCTTCGGGGACACCCGCGCGGGCCAGTTCTGCGGCGGCGTGGTCGTGGCGCCCACGAAGGTGCTCACGGCCGCGCACTGCATGGGCCGGGACGTGCTCGGGGTGAAACCGGAGGACGTGAGCGATCTGCGGGTCATCGCGGGGAGGGAGCAGCTGCGCGGGAAGGGCGGCAAGGAGATCCGGGTCGGTTCCGTGCGGATCGACCCGGCGTACGAGCCCGCCACCCACGTCTCCGACCTCGCGGTGCTGACCCTGGCGCAGGCACTGCCCGCGCGTTACGCCGTTCGTCCGGCCGATCCCGGCTCGGAGGCACTGGCTCCGGGCACCTCGGCGAAGGTGTACGGCTGGGGCGACACCACCGGCGAGGGGAAGTACGCCTCCGCGCTGCGCTCAGCCCCTGTGACGGTCCTGGCGGACTCCGAGTGCGAGCGCGCCTACCCGGGAGGCTCAGGGGGCCGTTACGCGGCTTCCACGATGCTCTGCGCCGGCGATCCCCAGGGCGGGCACGACGCCTGCCAGGGAGACAGTGGCGGGCCGCTGGTGGCCCGTGGGCGGCTCATCGGGCTGGTCTCGTGGGGGAGCGGCTGCGGGCGGGCCGGGAGTCCGGGGGTCTACACACGGATCACCTCGGCCGTCGAGGAGGTGGCCGCCGCCACCGGGGCGCGCCGGGCGGGCTGAGGCCCGCGCGGCGGGAGCGCCGGACGCGGGAAATGAGAACGGGCCGCCATCCCGGTTCAACCGGGGTGGCGGCCCGTCGGCCGGTCCTGGATCGGCCCTTGGCTCGTCGTGGATGCGAGGTATCAGTGTTCCTCTTCACCGGCGGCGGCCTGCACGGCCGTCAGTCGGTCGGTCTCATCCTGTATTTCCGCGGCGATCTTCTTGAGTTCCGGCTCGAACTTGCGTCCGTGGTGGGCGCAGAAGAGCAGTTCACCACCGCTGGTCAGGACGACGCGCAGATATGCCTGGGCGCCGCAGCGGTCGCAGCGGTCAGCGGCCGTCAGCGGGCTCGCGGGGGTCAGAACAGTAGTCACGTCGCCTCTTCTCTAGCTCGACGAGCTGTCGTACCAGGGTCAACATCCAACCAGGCCGAAAACGTTCCCGCTCGCGGCCTTTCCTCGAAACTTCTTCCCGAGGCGGCTGTCTGCTGCCGGTTGGCGGCGAATGAGCCGTATTGCTTCGCTTTACGGTTTCGCGTTGCTTGTCAGGGTCGATCCTCCCCGGCCGGCTTGCCGGTTGTTGATGAGGACGTGCCCGGAGCCTAAATGGTTCATGCCTGGAAGGGAACGTGATGTGTGCTTCACTCCATCGAGCGATCGAACACTCATGCGAGTCTCGGTTAGCATGAGAATTCAATAGGGTGGCGCTACAACGGCTCTACCAGGCCTCTGTACCCTCTGAGCGGCGACCGATGCCGGGCCCTTACCCACTCGGGCCACATTTCAAATTCAGCGAGGAGCGAACCGCGTGACCGCCGAGACGTCCGTGCCGTCCAGTGCGCTGCTGACAGCAGACCGTGACGGTTCCAACTACACCGCGCGGCACCTGCTCGTCCTTGAGGGGCTCGAAGCGGTCCGGAAGCGACCCGGCATGTACATCGGGTCGACGGACAGCCGCGGCCTGATGCACTGCCTCTGGGAGATCATCGACAACTCCGTCGACGAGGCCCTGGGCGGCTACTGCGACCGTATCGACGTCATCCTCCACGAGGACGGCTCCGTCGAGATCAAGGACAACGGCCGGGGCATCCCCGTCGACATCGAGCCCAAGACCGGCCTCTCCGGCGTCGAGGTCGTGATGACCAAGCTGCACGCGGGCGGAAAGTTCGGCGGCGGCGCGTACGCGGCCTCCGGCGGTCTGCACGGCGTGGGCGCCTCCGTCGTGAACGCGCTCTCCGCCCGGCTGGACATCGAGGTCGACCTCAACGGCGCCACCCACGCCATCAGCTTCCGCCGGGGCGTCCCCGGCATCTTCACGGAATCGGGCCCCGACGCCCCCTTCGACCCGGCGAACGGCCTGCTCAAGGGCAAGCGGGTGCCCAAGACGCGCACCGGCACACGCACCCGGTTCTGGGCCGACCGGCAGATCTTCCTCAAGGACGCCAGGCTCTCCCTGGAGACACTGCACCAGCGGGCCCGCCAGACCGCCTTCCTCGTCCCCGGCCTGACCATCGTCGTACGTGACGAGCGGGCGGCCGGCGAGAGCGAGGGCAACGGCACGGTCGAGGAGACGTTCCGCTACGACGGCGGGATCAGCGAGTACTGCGAGTACCTGGCGCAGGACAAGGCCGTCTGCGACGTGCTGCGGCTGACCGGGCAGGGCGTCTTCAAGGAGACCGTGCCCGTCCTGGACGACCGCGGGCACATGACGCCCACCGAGGTCACCCGCGAGCTGGGCGTCGACATCGCCCTGCGCTGGGGCACCGGGTACGACACCACGATGCGCTCCTACGTCAACATCATCGCCACCCCCAAGGGCGGCACGCACATGACGGGCTTCGAGCGGGCGGTGACCAAGACCGTCAACGAGGCGCTTCGCTCGTCGAAGCTGCTGCGCGTCGCCGAGGACGACGTCGTCAAGGACGACGCCCTGGAAGGGCTCACGGCCGTGGTCACGGTGCGGCTGGCCGAGCCGCAGTTCGAGGGGCAGACCAAGGAGATCCTGGGGACGTCGGCGGCCAACCGGATCGTCGCGGCCGTCGTGGCCAAGGAGCTCAAGGAGTTCCTGACGTCGACCAAGCGCGACGCGAAGGCGCAGGCCCGCGCGGTGCTGGAGAAGGCCGTCGCCGCCGCCCGTACGCGTATCGCCGCCCGTCAGCACAAGGACGCCCAGCGCAGGAAGACGGCGCTGGAGACCTCCTCGCTGCCGGCCAAGCTCGCCGACTGCCGCAGTGACGACGTCGAGCGCAGCGAGCTGTTCATCGTCGAGGGCGACTCGGCGCTCGGTACGGCCAAGCTCGCCCGGAACAGCGAGTTCCAGGCGCTGCTGCCGATCCGGGGAAAGATCCTCAACGTCCAGAAGTCGTCCGTCTCCGACATGCTGAAGAACGCCGAGTGCGGCGCGATCATCCAGGTCATAGGGGCGGGTTCGGGCAGGACGTTCGACATCGACGCCGCCCGCTACGGCAAGATCGTGCTGCTGGTCGACGCCGATGTCGACGGGGCCCACATCCGCTGTCTGCTGCTGACGCTGTTCCAGCGCTACATGCGCCCGATGGTGGAGGCGGGCCGCGTGTTCGCGGCGGTCCCGCCCCTGCACCGGGTGGAGCTGGTGCAGCCCAAGAAGGGCCAGGACAAGTACGTGTACACGTACTCGGACAACGAGCTGCGGCAGACGCTCCTGGAGTTCCAGCGCAAGAACGTGCGCTACAAGGACTCCATCCAGCGCTACAAGGGCCTCGGCGAGATGGACGCCGACCAGCTGGCCGAGACCACGATGGACCCGCGCCACCGCACGCTGCGGCGCATCAACATCGGGGACCTCGAATCGTCCGAGCAGGTCTTCGACCTGCTCATGGGCAACGAGGTCGCGCCGCGCAAGGAGTTCATCACCAGCTCCGCCGCGACGCTGGACCGCGCCAGGATCGACGTCTGAGCCCACGGAGCACACACGGCGCCGGGCTCCACCCACGGGTGGAGCCCGGCGCCGTTCCCCACTCCCCCCACAAGGGGATTCGGCGGGCCGTCGCGCTCCGTAGCATCGAAGCCGAGAGAAGGGGCTTCGCATGTCGATCGGTGCCATGACCGGGTGGCCGAGCAAGGAGGCGCTGACCCGCGTGGGGGTGCCGCCCGTCAGGACCGCGCTGGACGTCCTGCTGTGGGCCGCGCTCGCCTGCTGGCTCGTCATGAGCGCGTACGCCGCGAAGGTCTTCCACGGCTGGGGGGTGGCGCTGCCCCCGCTGGGCCTGCTCTGCTTCGCCGGAGCCGCGCTGCTCTTCCACCGGTGGACCGTGGCGAGACGGCTGCTTCCCTCGCTCGCGCCGCTGCTGGTGCTCGCGCTGCTGGGCGGCGGGGCGTACGGGGCGGGGGCCGACGGGACGGCCGTGCTGCTCTGGGTCCTGATCGCCTTTCTCGCGCTGAGGGGACTGCCGCCGGCGCCGGCCGTCGGTGTCTGGGCGGTGCTGTTGGCGATCATCCTGCTGGCGGAGGTCGGGAGTCTCCTCGACACGATGGTGACCATGGGCGCCGTCCTGCTCGGCGGCTACACGCTGCGGCTCGACGGCCAGGCGCGCGCCGCCGGATTCCTGCTGCTGGCGCAGGAGCGTGCCGCGCGGGCGGCCGAGGCGGAGTCGGCGGCGCTGGCCGAGCGGGCCAGGATCGCCCGCGAGATACATGACGTGCTGGCCCACAGCCTCTCGGCCCAACTCGTGCATCTGGAGGCCGCGCGCCTCCAGATCGAGGGCGGGTACGACCGCGAGCAGGTGCTGCGGCGCGTGGTGGAGGCGCGGGGCATGGCCAGGCTCGGTCTGGTCGAGACACGTCAGGCGCTCGCCGCGCTCCGTGGCGGGCTGGCCCCCGTGGAGGACTATCTGCGGGAGCTGGCGGTCGACGGGGTGCGGGCCGAATTCGCGGGGGAGTCACGGCTGCTGGCCGCCGACGCCTCGCAGGCGGTCCGGCGCGTCGCGCAGGAGGCGGTGACGAACGCGCGCAAGCACGCCCCGGGCGCGGCCGTGACGATGCGACTTGAGTACGGGGAGGGCGCGGTGACCCTGGAGATACGCGACGAGGGAACGGAGGAGCCCGGTTCCGAACTCGGCGCCTCCGGCTCCGGATACGGCCTCCTGGGGATGCGGGAGCGCGCCGAACTGCTCGGCGGCAGCCTGGAGGCGGGCCCCACGGCCTCGGTCGACGAGGACGCCGGGGCGGACGAGGATCCGTACGGCTCCGGCCGGTGCGGCCGGCCCGGGACGAAGGGCTTCACCGTGCGCCTGCGAGTGCCCGCGTGAGCGCCCCGGCGACCGCCCGGGTGATCGTCGCCGACGACCAGGCCGTGGTGCGCGAGGGCATTGTCATGCTGCTCGGGCTGCTGCCCGGCATCGAGGTCGTCGGCGCGGCGAAGGACGGCGAGGAGGCGGTGGCCCTCGTCGGTGAACTGGCCCCCGACGTCGTCCTGATGGACCTGCGCATGCCGCGCTGCGACGGGGTCGAGGCGACGCGCCGTATCCGCGAGCGCCATCCGGCGACCCAGGTCGTGGTGCTCACCACCTACGCCGACGACGACTCGCTGTTCCCCGCCCTGCGGGCCGGCGCGCGCGGCTATCTGACCAAGGACGCGGGCGGCGAGGAGATCGTCAAGGCCGTTCAGGACGTCATGGCCGGGGACGCCGGACTCGCCCCCGGTGTGCAGCGGCGGCTGCTGGAGCGGGTGAGCGCGGCCCCCGTCGTACCGGAGCGCGCGACGGCTCCCGACGGGCTCACCGCCCGCGAGAGCGAGGTGCTGACCCTGGTCGCCGAAGGTCTCTCCAACCAGGAGATCGCCCGGCGGCTGCACATCGGACCGGCCACGGTGAAGACCCACATCAACAACATCTTCGCCAAGTCCGGGGTACGCGACCGGGCGCAGGCGGTCCGCTACGCCTATCAGCACGGGCTCATCCGGCCACCCGGGACAAATATCACCTGATGGGGTGAAGCCGAAGCGGACTGGAGTCCGGGATCCTCCCGTTCTGACCATCCTTGGGGCGCGGCCGAAATGGCCCGCTGACAAGGAGAGTTGACCGGTGGAGAAGCAGGACGGGCGCGTCGCCGCGGAGTTGCGGACCGACGACCCCTGGTACGACGCGCCGGCCTCCGGCTGGGGCGAACTGGACGGCACGGGCACACCGACGACACCCGTCGCGCCTGCCGCGGCCGGGAGCCCGGCCGGGACCGGCGCGGCGGACGGGCACGCGGCCCGGCCCGGCGCGGCCGAGATCTATCTGGAGGTCCAGCGGAGCGCCGCCTTCCAGCAGGTACGGCGCCGCTACCGCCGGTTCGTCGGCCCGGCCACCCTCGCCTTCCTGCTCTGGTACCTGGCGTATGTCGTCACCGCCACCACGGCGCCCGGTCTGATGGCGCGCCCGGTGGTGGGGGCCGTGAATGTGGCGATGGTCGCCGGATTGGGCCAGTTCCTCAGCACCTTCCTGCTGACCTGGGCGTACGCCCGCCATGCCCGGCTGCACCGGGACCGGGACGCGCTCGACCTGCGCTGGAGCGTCTTCGACCGGACGAGGTCAGAGGAACACCGGACGAGGGCCGAGGAACACCGGGCGGCGGCAGGGGAGCGGCGGCGATGAGCGGCGACCACCAGACCCTGGCGCTGCTGCTGTTCAGCGCGTTCGTCGCCGTCACCCTCGGCATCACCACCTGGGTGAGCCGCCACCGGCACGGCTCGGCGGAGGAGTTCTACACGGGCGGACGGCTCTTCTCGCCCATGGAGAATGGTTTCGCCATCGCGGGCGACTACATGTCGGCCGCCTCCTTCCTCGGCATCTCCGGCCTCATCGCCCTCTTCGGCTACGACGGCATGCTCTACTCCGTCGGCTTCCTCGTCGCCTGGCTCGTCGTCCTGCTGCTGGTGGCCGAACTCGTCCGCAACTGCGGCCGGTTCACACTGGCCGACGTCGTCGCCGCGCGGATGCGGGAGCGCCCGGTCAGGATCGCGGCCGGGACGTCCTCCGTCGCGGTGTCGGTCCTCTACCTGGTGGCGCAGATGGTCGGCGCGGGCAGCCTGGTCGCGCTGCTGCTCGGCGGCACGAGCGAGGCGGCGCGCGCGTGGACGGTGATCGGCGTCGGCGCGCTGATGGTCGTCTATGTGACACTCGGCGGGATGCGGGCCACCACCTGGATCCAGATCGTCAAGGCCGTGCTGCTGATGGCCGGCACCCTCGCGCTGACCGTGCTCGTACTGCTGCGATTCCACGGCGACTTCGACGCGCTGCTCACGACCGCCGCCGAACGCAGCGGCCACGGGAAGGAGTTCCTCGCCCCCGGTCTCGCCTACGGCGGCGGCTGGACCGCGCGCTTCGACTTCATGAGCCTGGGGCTCGCCCTGGTGCTCGGTACGGCCGGACTGCCGCACATCCTCTCCCGCTTCTACACCGTGCCGACCGCCCGCGCCGCGCGCCGGTCCGTCGTCTGGGCCATCGGGCTCATCGGCGGCTTCTACCTGATGACGATCGTGCTCGGCTTCGGCGCCGCGGCCCTGGTCGGTACGGACGAGGTCCGCGCGTCGAGCGCGGCGGGGAACACGGCGGTGCCGCTGCTCGCCCTGGACCTGGGCGGCGGCGCGGGTTCGACCGGCGGAACGGTTCTCTTCGCCGTGGTCGCCGCCGTCGCCTTCGCGACGATCCTCGCCGTCGTCGCGGGCATCACGCTCGCCTCGTCGGCCTCGGTCGCGCACGATCTGTACGCCTCGCTCAAGCGGCCGGGACGCGCGCGAAAGCCGCGCGGCGAGGTCGCCGTGGCCCGGCTCGCGGCGGCCGGCATCGGAGCCGTCGCCATCGCGCTCGGGCTGCTCGCCCGCGATCTCAACGTGGCCTTCCTCGTCGGGCTCGCGTTCGCCGTCGCCGCCTCCGCCAACCTCCCCGTACTGCTCTACTCGCTGTTCTGGCGGAACTTCACCACGCGAGGAGCGGTCTGGTCGGTGTACGGGGGGCTGGTGCCGGCCGTGCTGCTGGTGGTGTTCTCACCCGTCGTCTCCGGCAGCCCGGCGGCGATCTTCCCGGGCGTCGACTTCCAGGTCTTCCCGCTCCAGAACCCGGGCCTGGTCTCGATCCCGCTCGGCTTCCTGGCGGGCTGGCTCGGCACGGTCCTCTCCCGTGAACGCCCGGACGAGGCCAGGCACGCGGAGTCCGAGGTGCGCTCGCTCACCGGAGCGGGCGCGGTCTGACCAGGCCCCGGCAGGTCCAGGCAACCCTGCTCAGCCGCTCGTCGCCCACGCGTACCGGTGCTCGGGGCGCCCCGTCTCGCCGTACCGCAGGCTGAGCCGTACCCGCCCCGCCCGCTCCAGCAGCTTGAGATACCGCTGCGCCGTCTGCCGGCTCATCCCCGCGCTCTCCGCGATCTCGTGCGCGGAGAGCGGCCGTTCGGCGCCGAGCAGCACCTGGCGCACCACCTCGGCGGTGCTCGGCGAGTGCCCCTTGGGCAGCTCGGGCGGCGCGGACGACGCCGACAGCGCGCCGAACATCCGGTCCACGTCGGCCTGTTCGGCCTCGCCGCCGCTCTCCAGCGCCCGGCGCAGCGACGCGTACGCCTCAAGCTTGGTGCGCAGCCCGGCGAAGTTGAACGGCTTGACCAGATACTGGAGCGCCCCGTGGCGCATCGCCGACTGCACGGTGGCCACGTCACGCGCGGCGGTCACCATGATCACGTCGGTGCGGTGGCCGAGCCCGCGCAGTTCCTGGACGACGGAGAGCCCGTTGCGGTCGGGCAGATAGTGGTCCAGCAGGATCAGGTCGACGGGCCGCTCGGTGAGCTGGGTGAGTGCCTCCGTCCCCGAGTGGGCCTTGGCGACGACCCGGAAGCCGGCGACCTTCGCCACATAGGCGGTGTTGATGTCGGCGACCCGGATGTCGTCGTCCACGACCAGTACGTCGATCATCGTGTCTCTCCTGTGGTGACGGGCTCCGCCGGACCGCCCACGCGTTCGTCCGCGTCCGCCTCCTCGGTCAGTGCCTCCGGCAGTACGACGGTGAACTCCGCGCCCCCGTCGGCGGACTCGCCGACCCGCGCGCTGCCGCCCTGCCGCTCGGCGAGCCTGCGGACCAGGGCGAGACCCAGTCCGCGCCTGCCGTGGGCGGGCAGTTCCTTCGTCGTCCAGCCTTCCGCGAAGACCAGTTCGCGCTGCTCGGGCGGGACTCCGGGGCCGCTGTCGGAGATCCGCAGGACGACGGTGCGGCCTTCGGCCCGTACCTCCACCTCGATGCGCGGGTCCTCGGAGCCGGCCGCCGCGTCCAGCGCGTTGTCCACGAGATTGCCCAGCACCGTGACCAGCCCCTGCGGGTCGACGAGCCGGTCGGGCAGCAGGGTGGCGGGCGAGATACGCAGCGAGACGCCCCGCTCGGCGGCGACGGTGGCCTTGCCGACCAGCAGCGCGGCCGGCAGCGGGTCGTGGATCCGCTCGGTGACCTGCTCGGCGGTCGCCCGGTGCACCCCGACGACCTCGGTCACGAACTCCACCGCCTCCTCGTGCATCTCCAGCTCCAGCAGCCCCATCAGCGTGTGCATCCGGTTGGCGTGCTCGTGGTCCTGCGCGCGCAGCGCGTCGATGAGACCGCGGGTGGCGTCCAGTTCCCGGCCGAGCTGTTCCAGCTCCGTACGGTCACGGAGGGTGGCGACCGCGCCGCCGTCGTCCGTCGGCATCCGGTTGGCGATGAGCACCCGGCCGCCGCTCACGGCCAGCAGGTCCTCGCCGGCCACCCGGCCCGCGAGGACGTCGGTGGTACGGCCGGGGCCCAGCACCACGTCCAGCGGCTGTCCGGTGGCCTCGGGACCCAGGCCCAGCAGCCGCTGCGCCTCGTCGTTCATCAGCCGGATCCGCCCCGCGCCGTCGAGCGCGATCACGCCCTCACGCAGGCTGTGCAGCATCGCCTCGCGTTCCACGAGCAGCGCCGAGATGTCGGAGAAGGCCAGGTCGTGGGTCTGGCGCTGGAGCCGCCTGGAGATCAGATACGCGGCCAGCGCGCCCACGGCGAGTGCGCCGCCCGCGTACGCGAGGAGTCCGGGGATCGTCGCGAGCAGGCGCTCGCGGACGCTGTCGTACGCGATGCCGACCGAGACCGCGCCGATGATCTTCCCCGACGCGTCGCGCAGCGGGACCTTGCCGCGCGCCGAGCGGCCGAGGGTGCCGCTGTCGATCTCCATGACGTCCTTGCCGGCGATCGCCTCGCTGGGGTCGGTGGAGACGACCTTGCCTATCTCGCCGGTGTCGGTGTGTGACCAGCGCACCCCGCGCCTGTCCATGATCACGACGTACTCGGCGCCGGTGGCCCGTCTGATGCGTTCGGCCTCCGCCTGCACCGGCCCGTCCACCGAGGGCCGCGACGCCAGCAGCGACCGCGCCACGGGCTCGGAGGCGGTCGTCTCGGCGATCGCGAGGGCGCGGCGCATCGCCTGGTCGTCGAGCTGGTCGCTCAGCGGTCTGAGGAACAGTCCGGTGGCGAGCACGGCGGTGCCCGCGGCGATGGCGAGCTGCATCAGCAGCACCTGGGAGAAGACGCGCCGTGGCCAGCCGAATCGCCGTCGTCGCTGGGGGGTCGTCGATCCGGCGCTCATGGTCCAGAACGGTAGACCGCCCAGGTGTCTTTCTGAAATTTTCAGAATGACGCAAATGACTTACGTGATTTGCGGGCTGCTTGCGACGTCGTGAAAGTTCGCTGGAAAGCTGACTGATAGGGGCCGGTGGGTCCGGATTGAGTCTTTTCGAGCCAGAGAACGGCCGACTTGGTTCTGTCGGAGCGGTGGACGCTCTCGCATTTCTCTGCAACTCTCTGACCGCATAACGCAAAAGATCCCGCTCGTCAGTGCAGAAAACGCTTGTCGCACCAGCCAGGTGGCACCAGCCATGCAGACAGAGCCGCGCCTCGCCGCCCCCGCGCCGAGGCCGAAGATCGGGGATACATGAGATCTCATCGATGGAGATGGCGGGCGATCGCCGCCGCCGTCACCACCAGTCTCCTGATGGTCGGCGTGCCGTCGCTCACCGCCTCGGCGGCCGACGGCCCCAACATCGCCGCGGGCAGTACCGCGGCGGCGAGCAGCGCGAAAAGCGACCACTCCGCCCGGATGGTCGCGGACGGCAACCAGTCCACCTACTGGCAGGGCTCCGGCAAGAGCCTCCCCCAGTGGGTCCAGACCGATCTGGGCTCCGCCGCCCGGATCGACCAGGTCACGCTGAAACTCCCCGCCGACTGGGAGACCCGGCGCCAGACCCTCGCCGTTCAGGGCAGTGCCGACGGCACCAGCTTCTCGACCCTGAAGACCTCCGCCTCGTACACCTTCAGTCCGGGCGAGGCCAACAAGGTCAATATCTCGTTCCCCGCCACCCGGACGCGTTACGTCCGCGTGAACATCACGAAGAACTCCGTGGCGTCCGCGGGCCAGCTCGCCGAGCTCCAGGTCCACAAGGCCGCCGCCGCTTCGGTGAACCTCGCCGCCGGCCGCACGCTCACCGAGAGCAGCCACACCGAGGTGTACGCGGCGGCCAACGCCAACGACGGCAACAAGGCCAGCTACTGGGAGAGCCGTAACGGCGCCTTCCCGCAGTGGCTCCAGGCCGACCTCGGCTCGTCCGTCGGCGTCAACAGCGTCGTCCTGAAACTGCCCGACGGCTGGGGCGCCCGCAGCCAGACCCTCACGCTCCAGGGCAGCACCAACGGCACGGCCTTCACCGACCTCACGACCTCCAAGGCGTACCAGTTCGCGCCCGGGTCCGGGAACACGGTGACGATCCCCTTCGACGCCACCACCACGCGTTACGTACGGGTTCTGGTCACCGCCAACTCCGAGCAGCCCGGCGCCCAGATCTCCGAGCTGGAGATCTACGGCCCCGAGACGGGCGACACGCAGGCGCCGACCGCGCCCACCGAGCTGGCGTTCACCGAGCCCGCCTCCGGCCAGATCAAACTGACCTGGAAGGCGTCGACCGACAACACCGCGGTCACCGGCTACGACATCTACGCCAACAACGTGCTGCGCACCAGCGTCGCCGGCAACGTCACCACCTTCACCGACACCCAGCCGGGCAACGCCGACGTCTCGTACTACGTACGGGCCAAGGACGCCGCGGGCAACGTGTCGGGCAACAGCAACACCGTGACCCGTAAGCCCCCGGGCGGCGACACCCAGGCGCCGACCGCGCCCACCGGTCTCGCCCACTCCACGCCCTCGCCGACCCAGGTCAAGCTCACCTGGCAGGCGTCGAGCGACAACACGGCGGTCACCGGCTACGAGATCTACGCCAACAACGTGCTGCGCGACACCGTCGCGGGCAACGTGCTGACCTTCACCGACACCCAGCCGGCCAGCACCACGGTCTCGTACTTCGTACGGGCCAAGGACGCGGCGGGCAACCGGTCGGGCAACAGCAACACGGTCATCCGCACCGGCAGCACGGGATCGGTCTCCAACCTGGCCGTCGGCAAGCCGATCAGCGCGTCCTCCGTGGTCCACACGTTCGTCGCGGCCAACGCCAACGACAACTCGACGTCGACCTACTGGGAAGGCGCCGGGGGCAGTTACCCCAACACGCTGACCGTGAAGCTGGGCGCCAACGCCGCCACCGAGAGCGTCGTCGTCAAGCTCAACCCGGACAGCAGCTGGGGACCGCGTACCCAGAACATCCAGGTGCTGGGGCGCGAGCAGAGCGCCACGGGCTTCACCAGCCTGGCCGCCGCGAAGGACTACGCGTTCAGCCCGGCCTCCGGGAACCAGGTGACCATCCCGGTCTCCGGGAACGTCGCGGACGTCCAGCTCAAGTTCACCTCCAACACCGGCGCCGGCGCGGGCCAGGTGGCCGAGTTCCAGGTGCTCGGCGAGCCGGCGCCCAACCCGGACCTCCAGGTCACGGCCGTGACCGCGGCCCCCGCCGAGCCGGTCGAGTCGAACCCGATCACCCTGACGGCGACGGTACGCAACAACGGCACGGTCGCCGCGGGGGCCAGCTCGCTGGAGTTCCGCCTCGGTGACTCCAAGGTCGGCACCGCGGCGGTGGGCACCCTCGCCCCCGGCGCCTCGGCCAATGTCAGCGCCGCGATCGGTCCGCGCGACGCCGGTTCCTACGAACTCAGCGCGGTCGCCGACGTGGCGGACGCGGTGATCGAGCAGAACGAGACCAACAACACCTACACCGCCTCCGCGCCACTGGTGGTCAAGCCGGTCGCCAGCTCCGACCTGGTGGCGACACTCGGCACCTCCCCGTCCGCCCCGGCGGCCGGAGACACGGTCAACTTCTCCGTCTCCATCAAGAACCAGGGCACCGTCGCCTCCGCGGGCGGCAGCCACGGCATCACCCTGACCGTCGTCAACTCCGAGGGCGCCACGGTGAAGACCCTCACCGGCGCGCACAGCGGAGTCATCGCGGCGGGCGCCACCGCGCCGGCGGTCGCACTCGGGACCTGGGCCGCCGCCAACGGCTCGTACACCGTGAAGGTCGTCCTCGCCGACGACGCGAACGAGGTGCCGGTCAAGCGCGAGAACAACACGAGCAGCCAGTCGCTGTTCGTCGGCCGCGGCGCGAGCATGCCGTTCGACATGTACGAGGCCGAGGACGGCACCACCGGCGGCGGCGCGACGAAGGTCGGCCCCAACAGGACGATCGGCGACATCGCGGGCGAGGCGTCCGGCCGCCGGGCCGTCAACCTCGACGCGACCGGCGAGTTCGTCGAGTTCACCACCCGGGCCAGCACCAACACCCTGGTCACCCGCTTCTCCATCCCCGACTCCGCGGGCGGCGGGGGCATCAACTCCACGCTCAACGTCTATGTGGACGGCGTCTTCCTGAAGGCGATCGACCTCACGTCCAAGTACGCTTGGCTGTACGGCGCCGAGGCGGGACCGGGCAACTCCCCGGGCCAGGGCGCGCCCCGTCACATCTACGACGAGGCGAACGTGATGCTGGGCAAGACCGTCCCGGCGGGCAGCAAGATCAAGCTCCAGAAGGACGCGGCCAACAACACCACGTACGCGATCGACTTCATCAACCTGGAGCAGGTCGCGCCGGTCGCGAACCCGGACCCCGCCACGTACACGGTCCCGGCCGGATTCACCCACCAGGACGTGCAGAACGCCCTGGACCGGGTCCGGATGGACAACACGGGCACCCTGAAGGGTGTCTACCTGCCCGCCGGTGACTACCAGACGGCCAGCAAGTTCCAGGTGTACGGCAAGCCCGTGCAGGTGATCGGAGCCGGCCCCTGGTACACGAAGTTCCACGCCCCCTCGACGCAGGACAACACCGACATCGGCTTCCGGGCCGAGGCCGCCGCCGCGGGTTCGTCGTTCAAGAACTTCGCGTACTTCGGCAACTACACCTCGCGTATCGACGGTCCGGGCAAGGTGTTCGACTTCTCGAACGTGCGGAACATCGAGATCGACAACATCTGGAACGAGCACATGGTGTGCCTCTACTGGGGCGCGAACACCGACGACATGACCATCAAGAACTCCCGGATCCGGAACATGTTCGCCGACGGCATCAACATGACCAACGGCAGCACCGGCAACCACGTGGTCAACAACGAGGCACGGGCCACGGGAGACGACAGCTTCGCGCTGTTCTCGGCGATCGACGCCGGCGGCGCGGACATGAAGGACAACGTCTACGAGAACCTGACGTCGATCCTGACCTGGCGCGCGGCGGGTGTGGCCGTCTACGGCGGCTTCAACAACACCTTCCGCAACATCCATATCGCGGACACGCTCGTGTACTCGGGCATCACGGTCAGCTCGCTGGACTTCGGCTATCCGATGAACGGCTTCGGGACCGAACCCACGACGATCGAGAACGTGTCGATCGTCAGAGCCGGCGGTCACTTCTGGGGCGCGCAGACGTTCCCCGGTATCTGGCTGTTCTCCGCGTCCAAGGTGTTCCAGGGCATCCGGATCAACAACGTGGACATCGTCGACCCGACGTACAGCGGGATCATGTTCCAGACCAACTACGTAGGAGGACAGCCCCAGTTCCCGATCAAGGACACCATCCTCAGCGACATCTCCATCACCGGTGCGAAGAAGAGCGGTGACGCCTACGATGCCAAGTCCGGCTTCGGGCTGTGGGCGAACGAGCTGCCGGAGGCGGGACAGGGTCCCGCGGTCGGTGAGGTCACGTTCAACGGTCTGACGCTGAGCGGCAACGCGCTGGACGTGAAGAACACCACGCCCAACTTCAAGATCCATATCAACCCGTAGCACCCGGCAACCGAGTCGTGGTGCCGCCCGGGGCTCCCTCGGGCGGCACCATGGCTGTGCAGGGACTTTACGCTGAGAAGTAAGTAGCTTGCATTGTTTGCGCTAGTCTTGCGTGTATGACGCGACGACTTGCTCAGGTGGCGAAGAAGGTTGGGGTCAGCGAGGCCACGGTCAGCCGGGTGCTCAACGGCAAGCCGGGAGTCTCCCAGGCCACCCGGCAGTCCGTGCTGACGGCGCTTGACGTGCTGGGGTACGAGCGGCCGACGCAGCTGCGCGGCGAGCGCGCCAGACTGGTCGGCCTCGTCCTGCCCGAGCTCCAGAACCCGATCTTTCCGGCCTTCGCCGAGGTGATCGGCGGCGCGCTGGCGCAACAGGGGCTCACCCCCGTGCTGTGCACCCAGACCAAGGGCGGCGTCTCCGAGGCGGACTACGTCGAACTGCTGCTCCAGCAGCAGGTGTCCGGAGTCGTGTTCGCGGGCGGCCTGTTCGCGCAGGCCGACGCGCCCCACGAGCACTACCGGCAGCTCCACGAGCGCAAGATCCCGGTGGTGCTCATCAACGCGCCCATAGAGAACCTGGACTTCCCCACCATCTCCTGCGACGACGCCGTCGCCGTCGAGCAGGCGTGGCGGCATCTGGCCTCGCTCGGCCACGAGCGCATCGGCCTCGTCCTCGGCCCCTCCGACCACGTACCGTCGCGGCGCAAGCTCGCCGCCGCGCTCGCGGCCGTGAAGGCGGCGGGGGAGTCGCTGCCCGACGAGTACATCGAGCGGTCGATGTTCTCCCTGGAAGGCGGTCAGGCCGCCGCCGCGCGGCTGTTGGACCGCGGGGTCACCGGCATCATCTGCGCGAGCGACCCGCTGGCGCTCGGCGCCGTACGGGCCGCCCGCCGGCGCGGACTCGACGTCCCCGGCGAGGTCTCCGTCGTCGGGTACGACGACTCCGCCTTCATGAACTGCACCGAGCCGCCGCTGACGACGGTCCGTCAGCCCATCGAGGCGATGGGGCGGGCCGCGGTGGAGCTGCTGTGCGCCCAGATCCAGGGTGGCGCCGTGCCGCCCGGCGAGCTGCTGTTCGAGCCGGAGCTGGTCGTACGCGGCTCCACGGCGCAGTCCCCGAGGTAGGTCCGGCGCGGGTCCCGCGCGGCCCCCGCAAGCCCCTTCCAGGGCCCCCTCGGGGGCCCTGCGGCCGTTCCGGGGGTGCTGTCAGACAAATCCCGCCCTGTCCAACTCCGGCCCCCCGCGCGGGTCATGACCGATGCGGAAGGCTGTCAAACTTTTACGAAAACGGCGCGAGATCTTGCGGTCTCCTGTCGACGGTGGTTGAGTGTGCCGCGCCCCGGCAGAGTTTCAGCCGTGGGCCTTCCACGCTCATGCCCGAAGGGGACCATCGATGAGAAGTGCTGGGTTCCGCCGTAATCGCCGTATCGACCGCACCGCCGCGGCCGCCCTTGTCACCGTGCTCAGCCTGACTCTCGCCGCCTGCGGCACGAGCAGCAGCAGCAGCGACGACGACGGCGACTCCGGCGGCGGGTCGTCCGACCCGTCAGCGCCGTTGGACCCGAAGGCCAAGGTGACACTCTCGATCGACTGCATGCCGCCGGCCGCGAAGGCCGCGGAGCTGAAGGAGTGGAACGAGGACGTCAAGGAGTTCAACAAGACGTACCCGAACGTCAAGATCAACGGGAAGTCCACGCCGGGCCAGTGCCTGGAGCCGCCGCGCTTCACCGCGATGCTCAAGGCGAAGTCCCAGCCCGACGTCTACTACACCTACTTCACCGACCTCCAGCAGGTCCTGGACAACGACGGCGCCGAGGACATCTCCGCGTACGTCAACGACAAGTCCGTGCCCGCGCTGAAGGACATCGACCCCAACGTGCTGGACGTGCTGAAGAAGGACGGCAAGCTCTACGGCCTGCCGACCAGCAACTACACCATGGGTCTGCTGATCAACCGGAAACTCTTCGAGCAGGCCGGACTCGACCCCAACTCGCCTCCCACCACCTGGGAGGAGGTCCGTACCGCCTCGGACAAGATCGCCGGGATCGGCGGCGGCGTCTCCGGATTCGGCGAGTACAGCGCCGGCAACAACGGCGGCTGGCACTTCACCGCGTCGATCTACGGACTCGGCGGCGACGTCGTCGACGCGACGGGCAAGAAGGCCGCGTTCAACACCGACCTGGGCAAGCAGGTCCTGGAGAACCTGCGCACCATGCGCTGGGACGACGACAGCATGGGCAAGACCCAGCTGCTCAAGTGGGGTGACCTCCAGAAGCAGATAGCCACCGACAAGCTGGGCATGTTCCTCGCCGCGCCCGACGACATCACCTACATGGTCCAGCAACTCGGCGCGAAGTACGAGAACTTCGGCATGGGCCCGATCCCCGGCGCCAAGGCGACCCTCTTCGGCGGCAACAACTACATGATCAAGAAGGGCAGTTCGCCCGACAAGATCAAGGCCGCCATCGCCTGGCAGAACTTCAAGTTCCTCACCCCGGGCAAGGGCCAGTTCGAGTGGGACCGCACCAAGACCGACAAGCTCCCCGTCGGACTGCCGCAGCCCAACTTCTGGCTCGGTGAGTCCAAGACGAAGGACGACGCGCTGCGCAGCGAGCACGCCACGATGCCGGTCGAGAACTTCAAGCCCTTCATGGACAACCCCGTCAAGGGCAAGGCCGAGCCGCCGAAGGCGCAGGAGATCTACAAGATCCTCGACGTCGCGATGTCGGGCGTGCTGACCAACAAGGACGCGGACGTCGACAAGCTGCTCTCGACCGCCGAGCAGCAGGTCAACCAAGTCCTGGCGACGCAGTAACGGACGCGCGGGACCGGGTCACGCGGACCCGGTCCCGCCCCGACCGTGAGTCAACGAGTCTGCGCACCGGCACCGAGGAGAGACCATGTCGGCCCCCACCCTGTCCAAGAGCGAGGCGAGAGAGCCGAGCCCCGGACGACGCCCCGGCTCCACCCGGACGGACTCCGCCCGCGAGGAGTTCCTCCGGTCCGTACGCCGCAATCTCTCGGCGCACGGGTTTCTGATCGGAGCCGTACTCTGCTTCTCGTTCTTCTCCTGGTATCCGATGGTCAGGGAATTCATCCTGGCCTTCCAGAAGAACGAGAACGGGGAGACCACCTGGGCCGGCTGGTCCAACCTCACGTACATCTTCAACGACCCCGCCTTCTGGCAGGCATGGCGCAACACACTGCTCTTCACCGTGCTCGCGCTGCTGCTGGGATTCATCGTCCCGTTCGTCATCGCCGTCATCATCAACGAATTCCGGCACGGCCAGGGATATCTGCGGCTGCTCGTCTATCTCCCCGTCATGCTGCCGCCGGTCGCCTCCGTGCTGCTCTTCAAGTACTTCTACGACCCCGGATACGGCCTGTTCAACCGCATCCTGGAAGTCTTCGGACTCCCCGCACAGCAGTGGCTCCAGGACACCGACACCGCCATGCTCTCCGTGGTCATCGCGGCGACGTGGATGAACATGGGCGGCGCCACCCTCATCTATCTCGCCGCGCTCCAGGGAATCCCCGGTGAGCTGTACGAGGCCGCCGAACTCGACGGCGCGGGAATCCTCCGCAAGATCTGGCACGTCACCATCCCGCAGACCAAACTCATCCTCTCGCTGATGCTGCTCATGCAGATCATCGCGACGATGCAGGTATTCACCGAACCGTTCCTGCTCACCAACGGGGCGGGCCCCGAAGGATCGACGACGACGGTCGTCTATCTCATCTACCAGTACGCGTTCAACTTCAACAACTACGGCAGCGCGGCGGCACTCGGACTCGTCCTGCTCGTCATCCTCGCGGCCTTCTCCGCGGTGTACGTGCGACTCAGCCGCAGCGGCGAAGACGAGTGAGGGGAGAGAAAGGCATGACAGCGAACACGCTCGTACCGCGGCGCAAGCGGGCCGCCACCGTCGAGGTCGCCCGCCCGCGGACCCTGATCTCACCGGCCCAACTGGGCAGATCCCGCGGCAGGACGCTCTACTGGATCGTCTTCGCCCTGGTGGTCGTCGTCTTCACCCTGGTCTTCCTCGGGCCGCTCTACTGGATGGTCACCGGCGGACTCAAGACCACGCAGGAAGTGGTGCAGAGCCCCCCGACGGCCTTCCCCACCTCGCTGCATCCGGAGAACTACGAGCAGGCCTGGAAGGTCATGGACCTGGCCAAGCTGCTCTTCAACACCCTGTACTACGCGTTCGGCGCGCTCGCCTTCCAGCTGATCTTCGACGTGGCCGCCGCGTACTCGCTCTCCAAACTGCGGCCCGTCTTCGGCAAGGCCATCCTCGGCCTGATGCTGATGACGCTGATGATCCCGGCGACCGTCCTCGTCGTACCGCAGTACCTGACGGTGCTCGACGTACCGATCTTCGAACGGAATCTGCTCAACTCGCCCTGGGCGATCTGGCTGCCGTCGGTCACCAACGCCTTCAACATCTTCCTGCTCAAGAGATTCTTCGACTCGATCCCCCGGGAGCTGCTGGACGCGGCGGCCATCGACGGGGCGTCGGCGACGCGCACCCTGAGATCCGTGGTGCTGCCGATCTCCCGGCCGATCCTCGGAGTCGTGTCGATCTTCGCGGTCGTGGGCGTCTGGAAGGACTTCCTCTGGCCGATGCTGACCCTGCCCGACCCGAGCAAACAGACGCTGAACGTGGGCATCTACTCGCTCGCCAGCGGTGTACCGGAGAACGTCCTGATCGCCGCGCTCACCATCGCGTCGGTCCCGACGCTGCTCATCTTCCTGCTCTTCCAGCGCAACATCATGAGCGGTCTGACCGCGGGCGGCCTGAAGGGCTGATCGTCCTCTCCGCCCCCGTCCGATCAACTCCCCAAGCGCTCCGCCGCCGGCTCACCCATCCAGCGCCCCGTCGACCGGGGGCCGGCGGCGGAGTCCCCACCTGCCCGAAAGGACCGTCACGTGGCAGCCAACCAGCCGGCCGAGGCCACCGTCGAATGGTGGCGCGACGCCGCCATCTACCAGGTCTATGTACGCAGCTTCGCCGACGGCGACGGCGACGGCACCGGCGATCTCGCCGGCGTGCGGTCCAGGCTGCCGTATCTCGTGGAACTGGGCGTGGAAGCGCTGTGGTTCACCCCCTGGTATCTCTCGCCGCTCGCCGACGGCGGATACGACGTGGCCGACTACCGCACCATCGACCCGGCCTTCGGCACCCTCGCCGAGGCCGAGAAACTGATCGCCGAGGCCCGTGAACTGGGCATCCGTACGATCGTCGACGTCGTGCCCAACCATGTCTCCGACCAGCACGTCTGGTTCAAGGCGGCCCTGGCGGCCGGACCGGGCAGCCCCGAGCGCGAGCTGTTCCACTTCCGTCAGGGACGCGGCACGGACGGCGAACTCCCCCCGAACAACTGGGTGTCCGAGTTCGGCGGCGTCCCCTGGACCCGGCTGGACGACGGCGACTGGTATCTGCACCTGTTCGCCACCGGACAGCCCGACCTCAACTGGGCCCACCCGGCGGTCCGCCGCGAGCACGAGGACGTGCTGCGCTTCTGGTTCGACCGGGGCGTGGCGGGCGTACGCATCGACTCGGCCGTCCTGCCCGCCAAGGACCCCGCCCTGCCCGACTTCACGCCGGGCACCGACCCCCACCCCTTCGTGGACCGCGACGAACTCCATGACATCTACCGCTCCTGGCGCGCCATCGCCGACGAGTACGGCGGCATCTTCGTCGGTGAGGTCTGGCTGCCCGACGCCGAGCGCTTCGCCCGCTATCTGCGCCCCGACGAACTGCACACCGCCTTCAACCTCGGCTTCATGTCCTGCCCCTGGGACGCGGACCTGCTGCGGGCATCCGTCGACGACACGCTCGCCGAGCACGCGCCGGTCGGCGCCCCCGCCACCTGGGTGCTCGCCAACCACGACGTCACCCGCACCGTGACCCGGTACGGCCGCGAGGACACCGGCTTCGACTTCGCCGCCAAGACCTTCGGGACCCCGACCGACCTGGAGCTGGGCACCAGACGGGCGCGCGCCGCCGCGCTGCTCTCGCTGGCGCTGCCCGGAGCCGTGTACGTCTACCAGGGCGAGGAACTGGGCCTGCCCGAGGCCGACATCCCCCGTGAGCGCATCGAGGACCCGATGCACTTCCGGTCCGGCGGTACGGATCCGGGCCGGGACGGGTGCCGCGTACCGCTGCCCTGGACGGCCGACGCGCCGTACGCCGGCTTCGGCGGGGACACCGAACCGTGGCTGCCGCAGCCGGAGTCCTGGGCGAAGTACGCCGCGGACCTCCAGACCGGCGATCCGGACTCGATGCTCAGCCTCTACCGGGAGGCGCTGCGGCTGCGCCGTACGGAGCCCGGATTCGCCGTGGTCCGGGCGTCGGGGGAGGCGGCCGAGGCGCCGCTGACCTGGCTGCCGTCCGGTCCCGGCGTACTGTCCTTCGCCCGTCACGACGGCCTGATCTGCGTCGTCAACCTCGCCGGGCCCCCCACGGAGCTGCCCGGTCACACCAGCGTTCTGCTCACCAGCGGCCCCCTGGACGACGAGGGGAGGCTGCCGCAGGACACCGCGGCCTGGCTGCGGAGCTGACCCCGCGGCCGAACCGCCCGCCCCGAGCCCCCGGAGCAGGCCGGACCCGTCACTCGGGTGCGCCTGCCCGCTCCTATCCTGGAGCGGGCAGGCGCACGGTCCTGCCCGGCCGCGGGAAAGGGAGCACGGACTTGAACCCGAGCACGACCGGCAGGCAGATTCCGGTGGTCGTCCTCACGGGCTTCCTCGGCTCGGGCAAGACGACCCTGCTCAACCACCTTCTGCGGCGGCGGGCCGGCAACCGTATCGCCGTCGTCGTCAACGACTTCGGCGCCGTCGAGATCGACGCCATGACCGTCGCCGGCCAGGTCGGCTCCACGGTCTCCCTCGGCAACGGCTGTCTGTGCTGCGCCGTCGACGCGAGCGAACTCGACGGCTATCTGGAGCGGCTCAGTCGCCCCGCCGCGCGGATCGACCTCATCGTCATCGAGGCGAGCGGCCTCGCCGAGCCGCAGGAACTTGTCCGGATGATCCTCACCGGCGACAATCCGCGCACGGTGTACGGAGGGCTCGTCCAGGTCGTGGACGCGGCCGAGTTCGACGCCACCCGCGACCGGCACCCCGAGACCGACCGGCACCTCGCCATCGCCGACCTCGTCGTCCTGAACAAGACCGACCGCGTGACACCCGCCGAACACGAACGCGTCCTCGGCGTGATCGGGACGCTCGGCCCCGGAGCGGCGGTGGTCTCCGCGTCGTACGGGCGGATCGACCCCGGCCTGCTCTTCGACCCGGCCGCGCGGCCCGCCGAGGACGAGAAGATCCGCCAGCTCTCGTTCGAGGACCTCAGGGCCGACGAGGGCGAAGACCACACGGGAGAGGACGCGGGGGAGCACGCCGGGGAGCACGCGCACCACCCGCACACCGGGTACGAGAGCGTGTCGTACGACGAACCCGCCGCCATGGACCCGCGCCGGCTCATGGCCTTCCTCGACTCGCGGCCCGAAGGGCTCTACCGGGTCAAGGGCTTCGTGGACTTCGGCGCCGCCGACCCCGGCAACCGCTACGCCGTACACGCCGTCGGCCGCTTCCTGCGCTTCTACCCCGAGCCCTGGCCACGCGGCACCGAGCGCCGCACCCAGCTCGTCCTCATCGGCTCCGGCATCGACCGCGACGCCCTGGCGAAGGAACTGACGGTCTGCGCCGTCACCGGGACCGAGGCGGCGACGGCGCCGGACGAGTCCGCCATGTGGGGCGTCCTGCGCTACGTACGGTCCGAGCCGGCGGCCGAGGAGGCCGCCGGCCCCGCCTGAGCGGCGAACTCGTACGTCAGCTCGCCGGACCGGCCAGTACGGCGACGACCGACGGCGGCGGCGTACCCGAACCGTCCCTGCGCGGATCCGGCTCCGGCAGCTTCGCCGGCGACCCGTTCTTCAGCGCGGCCCGCGCCGGGGCAGCGCCCGCCCAGGCGAAGATCAGCAGATCCTCGCCCTTGAGGAACCGCTGGCAGCGCACCCCGCCGGTGGCCCGCCCCTTGCGCGGATACTGGTCGAACGGCGTCAGCTTCGCCGTCGTCTCCGAGTCGTCCAGCGTGCCGTGCGAGCCCGCGACCGTGTAGACCACCCCGTCGCCCGCCGGGTCGACGGCCGTGAAGGAGATCACCGAGGCGCCCTCGGTCAGTTTGATGCCCGCCATGCCTCCGGCGGGCCGGCCCTGCGGCCTGACCTGCGCGGCCTGGTAGCGCAGCAGTTGGGCGTCGGAGGTGATGAAGACCAGGTCCTCCTCGCCCGTACGCAGCTCGGCCGCGCCCACCACCCGGTCGCCCTCCTTGAGGGTGATGACCTCCAACTCGTCCTTGTTGGACGGGTAGTCGGGGACGACCCGCTTGACGACTCCCTGGAGGGTGCCCAGCGCCAGGCCCGGCGACGACTCGTCCAGCGTCGTCAGCGTGACCAGCACCTCGTCGGGCTCCAGCGTCAGGAACTCCGCGAGCGGCGCCCCGCCCGCCAGATTCGGCGCCGAGGCCGTGTCGGGCAGCTGCGGCAGGTCGATGACGGAGATCCGCAGCAGCCGTCCCGCCGAGGTGACCGCGCCGACCTCGCCGCGCGCCGTCGCCGGCACGGCCGAGACGATCACGTCGTGCTTGACCCGCTTGCCGTCGCCGCTGCCCAGCGGCCCGCCGTTGGCGGTACGCGCCAGCAGCCCGGTGGAGGACAGCAGCACCCGGCACGGGTCGTCGGCCACCTCCAGCGGCACCGCCGCGATCGGCGAACTGCCCGACTCCAGCAGCACCGTGCGCCGGTCCGTGCCGAACTTCTTCGCCACCGTGGCCAGTTCGGCGGAGACGAGCTTGCGCAGCTCGGCGTCCGACTCCAGGATCCCGGTCAGCTCGTCGATCTCCCCGTTGAGCCGGTCGCGCTCGCCCTCCAGCTCGATCCGGTCGAACCGGGTGAGCCGGCGCAGCGGCGTGTCCAGGATGTACTGCGTCTGGATGTCGCTCAGCGAGAAGCGCTCGATCAACCGCTCCTTGGCCTGCGCCGAGTTGTCGCTCGACCGGATGAGGCGGATGACCTCGTCGATGTCGATGAGCGCGACGAGCAGCCCCTCGACCAGGTGCAGCCGGTCGCGCCGCTTGGTCCTGCGGAACTCGCTGCGCCGGCGCACCACCGTGAACCGGTGGTCGAGATAGACCTCCAGCAGCTCCTTCAGCCCCAGCGTCAGCGGCTGACCGTCCACCAGCGCCACGTTGTTGATGCCGAAGGTCTCCTCCATCGGCGTCAGCTTGTACAGCTGTTCCAGCACCGCCTCGGGGACGAAACCGTTCTTGATCTCGATGACCAGACGCAGCCCGTGCGCCCGGTCCGTGAGGTCCTTGACGTCGGCGATGCCCATCAGCTTCTTCGCCGAGACCAGGTCCTTGATCTTGGCGATCACCTTCTCCGGGCCGACGGTGAAGGGCAGTTCGGTGACGACGAGGCCCTTGCGGCGGGCGGTGACGTCCTCCACGGTGACCGTGGCGCGGATCTTGAACGTCCCGCGCCCGTTCTCGTACGCGTCCCTGATGCCCTGGAGGCCCACGATCCGGCCACCCGTGGGCAGATCGGGCCCCGGCACGTACCGCATCAGCGTGTCCAGGTCGGCGCCCGGGTGCTTGATCAGATGCCGGGCGGCGGCGATGACCTCGCCCAGATTGTGCGGCGCCATGTTCGTCGCCATGCCGACGGCGATCCCGGAGGCACCGTTGACCAGCAGATTCGGGTACGCGGCGGGCAGCGTGACCGGTTCTTGCTCCTGGCCGTCGTAATTCGACTGGAAATCGACGGTGTCCTCGTCGATCGACTCCGTCATCAGTGACGTGGCGTCAGCCATCCGGCACTCCGTGTACCGCATCGCGGCCGGCGGGTCGTCGTTGCCGAGGGAGCCGAAGTTGCCGTGCCCGTCGACCAGCGGCAGCCGCATCGAGAAGGGCTGCGCCATCCGGACGAGGGCGTCGTAGATCGACGCGTCCCCGTGCGGGTGCAATTTACCCATCACCTCGCCGACGACGCGGGCGCACTTCACATAGCCGCGGTCGGGGCGTAGGCCCATCTCGTTCATCTGGTACACGATGCGGCGGTGCACCGGCTTCATGCCGTCCCGGGCGTCGGGCAGGGCACGGGAGTAGATCACCGAGTACGCGTACTCAAGGAAGGAGCCCTGCATTTCATCGACCACGTCGATGTCGAGGATCTTCTCCTCGAAGTCCTCCGGCGGCGGGGTCTTCGTGCTGCGGCGGGCCATCGCTGCTGCGGCTCCTTCACAGGTCTGTGCGGTTCTGGACGGACAACGTGCGGACAACTTGAGGAACTGACGCGGACCATTGTGGACCGCCGCACCGACAACGCGGACCTCGACCCGTCGTTGAACGGCCCGGGGCGCCGTTTCGGGAGCCGGGCGCACGCCCGTGGCGAGTCCTCGCCGCGTCGTGCGGCACGGGAACTTCGCCAGGCGTCGGCACGCTTGCATACAGTGGCAGGACTTCTCCAAATCGCGATCGAAGGGACGTACATGCCCATGGGTCACACGGCCACAGCGCAGGCCGGTTCCGGCGGCCTGACAGCGACCGAGCACCGGCTCGCCAACGGACTGCGCGTGGTGCTCTCCGAGGACCACCTGACCCCGGTCGCCGCGGTCTGCCTCTGGTACGACGTCGGCTCACGCCACGAGGTCAAGGGCCGTACGGGGCTCGCCCACCTCTTCGAGCACCTGATGTTCCAGGGCTCGAAGCAGGTCAAGGGCAACGGTCACTTCGAACTGGTGCAGGGCGCCGGCGGCTCGCTCAACGGCACCACCAGCTTCGAGCGCACCAACTACTTCGAGACCATGCCCACCCACCAGCTGGAGCTCGCCCTCTGGCTGGAGGCCGACCGGATGGGCTCGCTGCTCTCCTCCCTGGACGACGAGGGGATGGAGAATCAGCGCGACGTCGTGAAGAACGAGCGCCGCCAGCGTTATGACAACGTGCCCTACGGCACCGCGTTCGAGCGCCTGACCGCGCTCTCGTACCCCGAGGGCCACCCGTACCACCACACCCCGATCGGCTCGATGGCCGACCTGGACGCGGCGACCCTCGACGACGCGCGGCAGTTCTTCCGTACGTACTACGCGCCGAACAACGCGGTGCTCTCCGTCGTCGGCGACATCGACCCCGAGCAGACGCTCGCCTGGGTCGAGAAGTACTTCGGCTCGATCCCCGGCCACGACGGCAAGCAGCCGCCGCGCGACGGCTCGCTGCCCGACACCATCGGCGGCCAGCTCCGCGAGGAGATCCACGAGGACGTCCCGGCGCGCGCGCTGATGGCCGCCTACCGGCTGCCGCAGGACGGCACCCGCGAGGCCGACGCCGCCGACCTGGCGCTCACCGTCCTCGGCGGCGGCGAGTCCTCCCGTCTCCACAACCGCCTGGTGCGCCACGACCGTACGGCCGTCGCCGCCGGATTCGGGCTGCTGCGCCTGGCCGGCGCCCCCTCGCTCGGCTGGCTGGACGTCAAGACGTCCGGCGGCGTCGAGGTGCCGCAGATCGAGGCAGCGGTCGACGAGGAGCTGGCCCGGTTCGCGGCCGACGGCCCCACGGCCGAGGAAATGGAGCGCGCCCAGGCCCAGTTGGAGCGCGAATGGCTCGACCGGCTCGGCACGGTCGCGGGCCGCGCGGACGAACTGTGCCGGTACGCGGTGCTGTTCGGCGACCCGCAGCTGGCGCTGACCGCCGTCCAGCGGGTGCTGGACGTCACGGCCGACGAGGTGCGCGAGGTGGCCGCGGCCCGGCTGCGCCCCGACAACAGGGCGGTGCTGGTCTACGAGCCGACGACCGCCGACGACGAGGACGCCGCCGACGAGATCACCGACGAGCACGAGGGGGCGGACAAGTGACCGACGCTGCCGTGACCATGTCCATGGAGTTCCACCCGCAGCCGACGGCCGGCGAGGCCAGGCCCTGGGCGTTCCCCGCGCCCG
This sequence comes from Streptomyces niveus, assembly GCF_001723055.1. Taxonomy (GTDB): domain Bacteria; phylum Actinomycetota; class Actinomycetes; order Streptomycetales; family Streptomycetaceae; genus Streptomyces; species Streptomyces niveus. The sequence continues at coordinate 14,908 of NZ_MDCR01000125.1, read as the reverse complement.
AGCGCGGCGCGCTGCCCAACGGCCTGACGGTGCTGCGCTGCCACCGCCCCGGCCAGCAGGTGGTGGCCGTCGAGATCTCGCTCGCCGCCCCGCTGGAGGCCGAGCCCGAGGGCCTGGACGGTGTGGCCACGATCATGGCCCGCGCGCTGTCCGAGGGCACCGACAAGCACAGCGCCGAGGAGTTCGCCGCCGAGCTGGAGCGCTGCGGCGCCACGCTCGACGCGCACGCCGACCACCCCGGCGTCCGGGTCTCCCTGGAGGTCCCGGTCTCCCGGCTGCGCAAGGCGCTCGGCCTGCTCGCCGACGCCCTGCGCGCGCCGCTGTTCTCGGACAGCGAGGTCGGCCGGCTCGTCACGAACCGGCTGGACGAGATCCCGCACGAGCAGGCCAACCCGGCCCGCCGCGCGGCCAAGCAGCTCTCCAAGGAGCTGTTCCCGGCCACCTCCCGCATGTCGCGCCCGCGCCAGGGCACCGAGGAGACCGTCGGACGCATCGACGCCAAGGGTGTCCGCGCCTTCTACGACGCGCATGTCCGCCCCGCCACCGCCACCGCGGTGATCGTCGGCGACCTCACCGGCGTGGACGTCGACGCCCTGCTCGCCGAGACCCTCGGCGACTGGACGGGCGACACCTCCGAGCCGCGCCCCGTGCCGCCGGTCACCGCCGACGACACCGGCCGGGTGGTGATCGTCGACCGGCCCGGAGCCGTCCAGACCCAGCTCCTGATCGGCCGGGTCGGCCCCGACCGGCACGACCGCGTCTGGCCGGCCCAGGTGCTCGGCACGTACTGCCTGGGCGGCACGCTCACCTCCCGGCTCGACCGGGTGCTGCGCGAGGAGAAGGGCTACACGTACGGCGTGCGGGCCTTCGCGCAGGTGCTGCGCTCCGACCCGAACGGCACGGGCGCCTCCATGCTCGCCATCAGCGGCTCCGTCGACACCGAGTCGACCGGGCCCGCGCTGGACGACCTGTGGAAGGTGCTGCGTACGCTCGCGGCGGAGGGGCTGACGGACGCCGAGCGTGAGACGGCCGTGCAGAATCTGGTCGGCGTCGCGCCGCTGAAGTACGAGACGGCCGCGTCCGTCGCGGACACCCTCGCCGACCAGGTCGAGCAGCACCTCCCCGACGACTTCCAGGCGCGGCTGTACGAGCGGCTGGCCGAGACGGGCACGGTCGAGTCGACGGCCGCCGTCGTCAGCGCCTTCCCGGGCGACCGGCTGGTCACGGTGCTCGTCGGGGACGCGTCGGTGATCAGGGAGCCCGTCGAGGCCCTGAACATCGGCGAGGTGAAGGTCGTCACCGGCTGACACGACGCGCCGCGGCACGGACAAAGGGAACCCCGGTGACGAACCAGTCACCGGGGTTCCCCGCTATGTCCGTATTCAGGAGGAGGTTGCCTGAATGCGCTGTGGCATGCGCGACAAAACGGCCTGTCCGTTTGGTGATTGAAAGATGACCCCTTTAGCGTCGGTCCGGCTGTTCGCCAGAGCCCGCCGCGACCGCGGCACCGGACAGCCATCGCCGAGTCCCCGTCAGGCGCGAGCCTGGGGAGCCGGGGACCCAGTTTCGTGTCCCTGGGGTGAATCGGGAGCCTTCGCGTGATCCGCGGAGGAACCCGTAGGAGACCTTCCTGCTCCGAACCCGTCAGCTAACCCGGTAGGCGAGAAGGAAGGAAAGGACCAGCCACTTCATGGCGTTCACCCGTGCCACCGGGAAGCACCGTGCCCGGAGCCGAATGACGCGCCGGGGCGCGAACATGGCCAAAGTCGCGACTCTCACCGCCGCCGGTGTCATCGGCACCCTCGGATCCCCGGCCCTCGCCGCCGACGCGGAGGCGGCCGTCGCCCAGGACGCGGCCCCCGCCGCCGCCACGGACCCTGTCATCGTCATCGACGGCTCGCTCGCCGCGACGATCGACGCCCAGGCCGACGCGCAGCACCTGGCCGCCCGTAAGGCGGAAGCGGAGGCCAAGGCCGAGGCGAAGCGCAAGGCGGAGGCGAAGCGCAAGGCCGAGGCCCGCGCGAAGGAGGCTCGCGAGGCCGAGGAGCGCGCGGCACGGGCCGCGGAGCGTAAGCGCCTCGCCTCCTTCCAACTCCCGGTCGCCGGCTCCCCGGTCACCACCGGCTACCGGACCGGCGGCGCGCTCTGGTCCTCCGGCAGCCACTCCGGCGTCGACTTCCGCGCGGCGTCCGGCACATCGGTCGTGGCGGTCGGCGCGGGCACGGTCGTCGAGGCCGGCTGGGGCGGCGCGTACGGCAACAACGTCGTGATCCGTATGAACGACGGCACGTTCACCCAGTACGGACACCTCTCCTCGATCGGCGTCTCCGTCGGCCAGAGCGTCACTCCGGGCGCCCGGATCGGCCTCTCCGGCTCGACGGGCAACTCGACCGGCCCGCACCTGCACTTCGAGGCGCGCACGACCGCGGAGTACGGCTCCGACATCGACCCGGTCGCGTACCTGCGCGCGCACGGGGTGGGTGTCTGATTCCGTCCCGCGTACGTACGACGAAGGCCCCGGCGTCCTGCCGGGGCCTTCGTCGTACGTCTGTGCGGTCGAGACGGTTCAGACGGTCTCGGGAAGCTCGTCCAGGCCCTCGGCGACCAGCTTCGCCAGCCGGTCCAGCGCGACCTCGGCGCCGTCCGCGTCGGAGAACAGGACGATCTCGTCGCCGCCCTGCGCGCCAAGACCCAGCACGGCGAGCATCGACGCCGCGTTGACCGGGCTGCCGTCCGCCTTGGCGATGGTGACCGGAACGCCGGAGGCCGTGGCGGCACGGACGAAGATGGAGGCGGGACGGGCGTGCAGGCCCTCGGCCCAGCCGACGTTGACGCGGCGCTCAGCCATGGTGTTGCCCTTCAAAGTCACAGTTGTTGTCTAGACCAGTGTCTCATGTGCCCCGTAACGGACCGGTGCGGCACCCCCCAGCCTGCCCCGGCCGGGAAGCCGACGCTACCGGTGTGCGCGCCGTAGGCTCTCCCCATGACGCCGCCGTCACAGCACGCGTACCCCGCTCACTGGGAAGCAGACGTGGTCCTTCGCGACGGGGGCACCGCCCGCGTACGCCCCATCACCACCGACGACGCCGAGCGGCTGGTCAGCTTCTACGAACAGGTCTCGGACGAGTCGAAGTACTACCGCTTCTTCGCGCCCTACCCCCGGCTCTCCGACAAGGACGTCTACCGCTTCACCCACCACGACTACGTGGACCGGGTGGGCCTCGCGGTCACCGTCGGCGGCGAGTTCGTCGCCACCGTCCGCTACGACCGCATCGACGCCCGGGGCATGCCCGCGTCGGCGCCGGCCGACGAGGCGGAGGTCGCGTTCCTCGTCCAGGACGCGCACCAGGGGCGCGGGATCGCCTCCGCGCTCCTCGAACACATCGCCGCGGTGGCGCGCGAGCGCGGGATCCGGCGCTTCGCCGCCGAGGTGCTGCCCGCCAACAACAAGATGATCAAGGTGTTCCGGGACGCCGGGTTCACCCAGAAACGCAACTTCGAGGACGGCTCGGTCCGGCTCGTACTCGACCTCGAACCGACCGCCGAGTCCCTCGCCGTGCAGCGGGGCCGCGAGCAGCGCGCCGAGGCGCGCTCGGTGCAGCGGCTCCTCGGCCCGTCGTCCGTGGCCGTCGTCGGCGCGGGGCGTACGGCGGGCGGGGTGGGGCGCGCCGTCCTGCGCAACCTCCTGGACGGCGGCTTCACGGGCCGCGTGTACGCGGTGAACCTCGCCCTGCCCCCGGACCTCGCCGAGATCGACGGAGTGCCGGCCGTCCGCTCCCTCGCGGAGATCCGGGAACCCGTCGACCTCGCGATCGTCGCTGTCCCGGCCGAGCGGGTGCCCGACGTCGTCGCCGACTGCGGCGAGCACGGCGTCCAGGGCCTGGTCGTCCTGTCCGCCGGATACGCCGAGAGCGGGCCCGCCGGGCGGGAGCGGCAGCGCGAACTGGTGCGCCAGGCGCGGTCGTACGGGATGCGGGTCATCGGCCCCAACGCGTTCGGCGTCATCAACACCTCGCCGGCGGTCCGGCTGAACGCCTCACTCGCGCCCGAGCCGCCCGACCGGGGGCGGATCGGCCTCTTCACCCAGTCGGGCGCGATCGGCATCGCGCTCCTCGCGGGACTGGTACGGCGCGGCGCCGGCCTGTCCACGTTCATCTCGGCGGGCAACCGGGCGGACGTCTCGGGCAACGACTTCCTCCAGTACTGGCACGACGACCCGGACACCGACGTCGTGCTGCTGTACCTCGAATCGATCGGCAACCCGCGGAAGTTCACGCGCCTGGCACGGCGTACGGGGGCGATCAAACCGGTCGTCGTCGCGAGGGGCGCGCGGCACAGCGGCAGCGCGCCGCCGGGACACGCGGTGCCGGTCACCCGCATCCCGGACGCGACGGTCTCGGCGCTGCTCAGCCAGGCGGGGGTGATCCGCGCGGACACCGTCACGGAACTGGTGGACGCGGGCCTCCTGCTCTCGACCCAGCCCCTCCCGGCGGGCCCGCACGTGGCGATCCTCGGCAACTCCGAGTCGCTCGGCCTCCTCACGTACGACGCCTGCCTGACGGAGGGCCTGCGCCCACTGCCCCCGCTCGACCTGACGACGTCGGCCCGCCCGGAGGACTTCCGCACGGCACTGGCGACGGCCCTGGCGGACCCCGGCTGCGACGCGGTCGTCGTCACGGCGATCCCCTGGGTCGGCGAGAACGGCACGACGGAATCGGGCGACGGCGAGGTCCTGGCGACGGCACTGCGCGACGCGGCGTCGACGTCCCCGGCGAAGCCGGTAGTGGTGGTCCACGTCGAAATCGGCGGCCTGGCGAAGGCGCTCTCAGCAGCGACGACAACGGCCCCTGGCCGGGGCCCGGTATCGGGCCCCGGCCGGGGGCCCGCGGCCGTGCAGGGCGTCGGCAAGCACGGCTCGGCCGACGACGCCGAAGGTGTGCTCGGTGGTGGGTCCGCGCCGTCCGCGGCGGGTGTCAGCAGCGGGGGATCGGGAGCGGGTGACGCCCGGCCCGTGCCCGTGCGCGGCTCCGCCGAGGAGCCGCCCCCGCCGTCGGCCGACGGTGCCGCCGCGCGCGCCGCGGGGCCCGCCCCCGGCCGGATCCCCGCCTACCCCGCCGCCGAGCGGGCCGTGCGGGCGATTGGGCAGGCCGTCAGTTATGCGCAGTGGCGGCGGCAGGCCGCCGAGCTCGGGAAGGTGCCCGAGTACGACGACATCGACGAGAGCGGGGCCGCCGGGGTCATCGAGCGGCTGCTCGGTGCCGCGTCGCCCGATCCGCGGGGGGTCGGCCTCGGGGACGACGACACACGTGAGCTGCTCGGGCGGTACGGGATCGCCGTACGGCCCACCCTGCCCGCGCCCGGAGCCGACCGCGCCGTCGAAGCCGCGGCGCGGCTCGGGTACCCCGTCGCGCTCAAGACCACCGCGCCGCACCTGCGGCACCGGGCCGACCTCGGCGGCGTACGGCTCGACCTCGCCGACGAGGCCCAGGTGCGGACCGCGTACCGCGAGCTGACCGATCTGCTCGGCGCGCCCGCCGAGCTGCTGCCCGTCGTCCAGGCGATGGCACCGCGCGGGGTGGACACCGTCGTGCGCGCCGCCATCGACCCGGCGGCCGGCGCCGTACTGTCGTTCGGACTGGCCGGCGTGGCCTCCGAACTGCTCGGCGACCTGGCGCACCGCCTCGTCCCCGTCACCGACCGCGAGGCTGCCGAACTGCTCCGCTCCATCCGCACCGCGCCCCTCCTCTTCGGCTGGCGCGGCTCCGCGCCCGTCGACACCGCCGCCCTCGAAGAGCTGCTGCTGAGGGTGTCCCGGCTCGTCGACGACCACCCGGAGATCGTCTCCGTCGCACTCGAACCGGTGGTGGTCGCCGCGCGCGGCCTGTCCGTGCTCGGCGCCAGCGTCCGGCTCGCCCCGCCGCCGTCCCGCGACGACCTCGGCCCCCGCCGCCTGCCCAGCTACTGACCGGGGTACCGGGGTCCGTACGGTCCTGGCCATACATCGCGCCACCGTAGGATGGTGTCCATGGCGAAGACCGGTACGACGACCCAGGGGCTGCGCACGGCGATCGAGCGCAGTGGCTACTACCCGGCTCTCGTGGCCGAGGCGGTGGAGGCCGCTGTCGGTGGCGAGCCGATCGCCTCGTACCTGGTCCATCAGGAGACGACGTTCGACTCCAACGAGGTCCGCCGGCACGTCACCGTGCTCGTCCTCACCGCCCGCCGCTTCATCGTCAGCCACACCGACGAGCAGGCCGCCGACACCAGTTCGCCGACGCCGTACGCCACCACCTCCACCGAGTCCGTCAAGCTGGACCGGATCTCGTCCGTCGTCGTCAGCCGCGTCGTGGCGAACCCCGAGTCGTACACTCCCGGCACCCTGCCCCGTGAGGTCGTCCTGACCATCGGCTGGGGCGCCGTCGCCCGCATCGATCTGGAGCCCGCCGCCTGCGGCGACCCCAACTGCGAGGCCGACCACGGCTACACCGGCAACTCCACCGCCGACGACCTCAGCCTGCGCGTCAGCGAGGCGGGTGACGGGCCCGACACCGTACGACAGACGCTCGTCTTCGCCCAGTCGCTCTCGGAAGCCACCACGGCCGCCCCGTCGTCCACCGGCCGTTGATGGCCGCCGGCCGCACCGCCCCGCCCGCCGACTGGCACGACCCGGTCCCGCTCGCCCTGGACACCGCGCCCGTCCCCGAGTACGGCGGCGGCTCCCTCGCCGACCTGCTGCCCACCCTCGTCACGGGCCAGGGCGTCACCGTCCCGGGCGCCGTGATCCCCGAACTCACCCCCGCCGACCGCAACTGCGTCTTCCTCATCGACGGCCTCGGCTGGCAGCAGATCAAGGACCACCCCGACGAGGCCCCGTATCTGACGTCGCTGCTGGGCAGTTCACGCGGCGGCACCGGCCGGCCGATCACCGTCGGTTTCCCCGCCACCACCGCGACCTCCCTCGCCTCCTTCGGTACGGGCCTGCCGCCGTGTGCCCACGGCCTGCCCGGCTACACCGTGCGCGACCCCGCGACCGGCGCCCTGATGAACCAGCTCCGCTGGCGCCCCTGGACCGACCCGCACGTCTGGCAGCCGCACCCCACGGTCTTCCAACTCGCCGACGCCGCCGGGATCCACACCGCCCAGGTGTCGTCCCCCGTCTTCGAACGCACCCCGCTCACCGACATCGCGCTCAGCGGCGGCACCTTCCACGGCCGTCTCTCCGGCGAGGAGCGGATGGATCTCGCCGCCGCCCAACTGGCCGCGGGGGACAGGTCGCTGGTCTACACGTACTACAGCGAGGTCGACGGCAAGGGCCACAAGTTCGGCATGGACTCCGACGCCTGGCGCGGCCAGCTCATGTACGTGGACCGGCTCGCCCAGCGCCTCGCCGAGCAACTGCCGCCACGCTCCGCCCTGTACATCACCGCCGACCACGGCATGATCGACATCCCCTTCGACGAGGAGTCGCGCATCGACTTCGACGAGGACTGGGAACTGCGCGCCGGCGTCGCCCTGCTCGGCGGCGAGGGCCGCGCCCGCCACGTGTACGCCGTCCCGGGCGCCGAGGCGGACGTCCTCACCGTCTGGCGCGAGGTGCTGGGGGACCGGTTCTGGGTCGCGAGCCGTGACGAGGCCGTCGCGGCGGGCTGGTTCGGCCCGCCCGGCGGTATCGAGGAGCGGGTGTACGGCCGGATCGGCGACGTCGTCGCCGCCGCCCACGACGACGCGGTCATCACCGCCTCCGTCCACGAGCCGCGCGAGTCCGCGATGGTCGGGATGCACGGCTCCATGACCCCCGTCGAGCAGTTGGTCCCGCTCCTCGAAGTACGCTCGTAGCCGCCCGCCCCGGGTCACACCCGGCGGCACCCGCACCCCGCCGTCATTGAAAGGCCGCCACTTCCTCATGCCCGAGCTCGTGTTCTTCTCCGGAACGATGGACTGCGGAAAGAGCACCCTGGCTCTTCAGATCGAGCACAACCGCTCGGCCCGGGGACTTCTCGGCATGATCTTCACGCGCGACGACCGCGCGGGCGAGGGCAAGCTCTCCTCCCGGCTCGGCCTGGTGACCGACGCCGTCGAGGCGGCCGAGGGCTTCGACTTCTACGCGTACATAGTCGACCGCCTTTCCCAGGGCGGCCGTTGCGACTACGTCATCGCCGACGAGGCGCAGTTCCTCGCCCCCGAGCAGGTCGACCAGCTCGCCCGGATCGTGGACGACCTCGACCTGGACGTCTTCGCGTTCGGCATCACCACCGACTTCCGCACCAGACTCTTCCCCGGCTCGCGGCGGCTGGTGGAACTCGCCGACCGCGTCGAGGTCCTCCAGGTCGAGGCGCTGTGCTGGTGCGGCGCGCGCGCCACGCACAACGCCCGTTCCGTCGGCGGGGTGATGGTCGTCGAGGGCGCGCAGGTCGTCGTCGGCGACGTGCACCACTCGCAGGACGAGGTCGGCTACGAGGTGCTGTGCCGGCGCCACCACCGGCGCCGGATGACGGCGGCCACCGCGAGGGCCGCCGCGCTGTCGCCGGACGTCCTGCCGGTCGCCTCCGACTGAAGGCCGGCACGGTCGACCTACGCCGACCGCCGCCCCGAATCCGCGCCGGCCCGGCGGGAGCACCCGCGGACCGAGCCGGGCGACCTGATCGCCGACCGGTCCACGCCCCGGGAGTTCGGCGGGGCGATGGTGGGCGTGGAGCTCCCCGTGGCGCGGTGATCCCATACTCCGGCCCGGAACACGGCAACACGGTTTGACCTGAAGGTTGGTTGAGGTTCTACGGTCCTGTCATGAGTATGGAGTCCACAGCCTGGACGCAGTTGCACAACGTCATGAACGCCCGCTCCGAGCGCAGGCCGTTCGCCCGCGCCACCCTACGGAAGATCGCCGGCTTCGCCCGGCCGCACCGCCGCCGCATCATCCAGTTCGTCCTGCTCGGCGTCGCCACCGCGCTGCTCGCGGTGGCGACCCCCGTCCTCGCGGGCCGCGTCGTCAACGCGATCGTGTCCGGCGGCGACGAGCGGGTGGTGGTCCGGCTCGCCCTGCTCATCGCGCTCATCGCCCTCGCCGAAGCCGGCCTCGGCCTCCTCGCCCGCAGGCTCTCCGCCACCCTCGGCGAGGGGCTGATCCTGGACCTGCGGATCGCGGTCTTCGACCACGTCCAGCGCATGCCCGTCGCCTTCTTCACCCGTACCCGTACGGGAGCCCTGGTCAGCCGGCTCAACAACGACGTGATCGGCGCGCAGCGCGCCTTCAGCAACACGCTCTCCGGTGTCGTCAGCAATGTGGTGACACTGCTGCTGACCCTCACGGTGATGCTCACACTCTCCTGGAGCGTCACGCTCCTCGCACTCGTCCTGCTGCCCGTGTTCGTGATCCCCGCCCGCCGGATGGGTACGCGAATGGGGAGGCTTCAGCGGGAGGCGGCCGACCTCAACGCCGCGATGGGCAACCGGATGACCGAGCGGTTCTCGGCGCCGGGCGCGACCCTGATCAAGCTGTTCGGGCGGCCTGACGACGAGTCCGCGGAGTTCGCGGCGCGGGCCCGCAGAGTACGGGACATCGGGGTCCGTACGGCCATGGCGCAGTCCACGTTCATCACCGCCCTGACACTCGTCTCCGCCCTCGCCCTGGCGCTCGTCTACGGGCTCGGCGGCTCCTACGCCCTGCGCGGCAGCCTCGACCCCGGCTCGGTGGTCGCGCTCTCCCTGCTGCTCGTCCGCCTCTACGCGCCGCTGACCGCGCTCGCCGGCGCGCGCGTCGAGGTCATGAGCGCCCTCGTCAGCTTCGAGCGGGTCTTCGAGATCCTCGCGCTCAAGCCCCTCATCGCGGAACGGCCCGACGCGCGGCCGGTTCCCGACGGGCCCGTCTCCGTCGAGTTCGACGCCGTACGCTTCGGATACCCCTCCGCCGACAAGGTCTCCCTGGCCTCCCTGGAAGAGGTCGCCTCGCTCGACACCCGGGGCGGCGCCGAGGTGCTCCACGGCATCTCGTTCCGCGCCGAGCCCGGCCGGACGGTCGCCCTCGTGGGCTCGTCCGGCGCGGGCAAGTCGACCATCGCGCAACTGCTCCCACGGCTCTACGACGCCGACGCGGGCACCGTCCGTATCGGCGGCGTCGACGTACGCGACCTGTCCGCCCAGTCCCTCCGCGCCACGCTCGGCATGGTCACCCAGGACGGTCATCTCTTCCACGAGTCCGTACGCGCGAACCTGCTGCTCGCCCGGCCCGGCGCCACCGACGACGAACTGTGGGACGTCCTGCGCCGGGCCCGCCTCAGCGATCTCGTCCGGTCCCTGCCCGACGGGCTCGACACCGTCGTCGGCGAGCGCGGCTACCGGCTCTCCGGCGGCGAACGCCAGCGCATGACCATCGCCCGGCTGCTGCTCGCACGTCAGCGTGTCGTGATCCTCGACGAGGCGACCGCGCATCTCGACAACACCTCCGAGGCCGCGGTCCAGGCGGCGCTCGCCGAAGCTCTGGAAGGCCGTACCGCCGTCGTGATCGCGCACCGGCTCTCCACCGTACGGGCCGCTGATCTGATCCTCGTGGTCGAGGACGGCCGGATCGTGGAACGGGGCACACACGACGAACTTCTCGTGACGGAGGGGCGCTACGCGGAGCTGTACCGCACGCAGTTCGTGGGCGCGGAAGCGGAGTCCGGTGTCGCGAGCGACCAGGATCCGGGCGAACTCGCGCCCGCGGCCGGGTAGTTCCGTCGGCAGGCGGGGCGGTGGTGCCGCGTTCCCGAGTACGGGTGCCGGGCCGGCGGCTCAGCGAGCCGCCGACCGCACCACGCTGAACACCGCGCCCTCCGGGTCCGCCAGGGTCGCCACCCGCCCCGCCGCCGTCTCCCACGGCGGCTCGATCACATGCCCGCCCAACTCGACGGCGCGCCGCGCCGTCGCGTCCGGGTCGCCCACCGCGAAGTACGTCATCCAGTGCGACGCCCGGATCGGGCCCAGCCCCTCGCCCACCCCGTGCAGCGTCGCCACCGCCCGCCCGTCGAGGCGCAGCGTCACCACGTCCTCGCCGCTCTCGTCGGTGGCCTCCAGGTCGTAGCCGAAGACCGACCGGTAGAACGTGCTCACCCACGCGGCCTCGCGGGTCACCAACTCGTTCCAGACCGGCGTCCCGTGCGGCCCCGCCACCGCCGTGCCGGTGTGCGCCCGCGCCTGCCAGATCCCGAAGAGCGCGCCGGCCGGGTCCGACGCCATGGCCAGGCGCCCCTCCTCGCCCGCGTCCAGCGGCCCCACCCCGACGGTGCCGCCGCAGCCCCTGATCGCCTCGGCCGTCGCGTCCGCGTCGTCCGTGGCGAGATACGTCGTCCACGCCAGCGGCATCCGTCTCCCCGGCGCCAGTTCACCGATCCCGGCGACCTCCTTGCCGTCGAGCACGGCACGCACGTACGGGCCGAACTGCTGGGCTCCCGGCACCGTGACGAACGTCCAGCCGAACAGCGCTCCGTAGAACTCCCGCGTCGTGCCGAGGCTGTGCACCATCAGACTCACCCAGCATGGAGTGCCGGGCCTGCGCCGGATCGGTGCCTCAGTCATCGTCTCTCTTTCCTCAACCGTTCGCGGACGGCCGTGATAGGGGGCGGCCGTGAACGGGACGGCCGGCGCGGGACAGGCCGCATGCCTCGAAACGGCGCGGCCGGGTGCCCGAGCAGATGGTTCCACTCCTCGCCGCGCCCCGCGCCCCGGCCGCGCCGCTTTTGGCGTGATCCAGCAACAGGATGACCGTTTTGACGGGGACGTGACGCCGCCCGGTCCGCCGCGCCGGTCCGGAGCCGAACGGCCTTGCCGGTACGCGAGGATGGCACGCATGACAGTCATCATCTCCGCGTCCGAACTCGCCGACCGGCTGGCCGGACCCCGGCCGCCCGTCCTGCTCGACGTCCGCTACGTCCCCGGCGCCCCGCCCGGCCGCCCGGAGTACGAGGCCGCCCATCTGCCCGGCGCCGTCTTCGTCGACCTCGAAGCGGAACTGGCCGGCCCGCCCGGCGCCGGTGGCCGTCATCCGCTGCCCGACGTCGCCGTGTTCGGCGCGGCGATGCGCCGCGCGGGCGTCTCGGCCGGCACGCCCGTCGTCGTGTACGACGCCGGACTCGGCTGGGCCGCGGCCCGCGCCTGGTGGATGCTGCGCTGGGCCGGTCACCGGGACGTACGGGTGCTGGACGGCGGACTCGTGTGCTGGGGCGGCCCGTTGACCACCGAGATCCCCGCGCCGGAGGCGGGCGACTTCACCCCCGTACCGGATTCACTGCCGCTGCTCGACGCCGACGGCGCCGCCGCCCTGGCCCGCGAAGGGCTGCTGCTCGACGCGCGGGCGGCCGAGCGTTACCGGGGTGACGTCGAACCGCTGGACCGCGTCGGCGGCCACATTCCGGGCGCGGTCTCGGCGCCCACGGCCGAGAACGTCGGCGTCGACGGCCGCTTCCTGCCGGCCGAGACGCTCGCCGCCCGGTTCAAGGCCCTGGGTGCGACGGCGGACGGCACCGGCCCCGAGGTCGGTGTCTACTGCGGCTCCGGGGTGTCGGCGGCGCACCAGTTGGTGGCGCTGGAGATCGCGGGCATTCCGGCCGCGCTGTACGCCGGGTCCTGGTCGCACTGGACGGCGGACCCCGAGCGTCCTGTGGCGACGGGCCCGGACCCGAGCTGACGCGGGTGAGGTCATGAACCGGGGCCGTACGCGCGTGTCGCGTACGGTCCCGGCCTCACACCTGCCGAACTCAGTCCTGTTTCTTGCGACGCGTACCGAAGACGATCTCGTCCCAGCTCGGCACGGCGGCCCGGCGGCCCGGCCGTACGCCGTCGGCCTCCGCCTGACGGTCCGTCGTACCGGTCAGCCGGTCCCGGTGGCCCGCCACCGAACGCGGCATCAGCACATCCGCGTACGCGGACCCCGCGCCCGCCGACGCGGCCGGCGCCACCGGCTCCTCCTCGTCGTCCACCTGACCGGGCTCGATGGCCGGCGGCTCGGGCTGCGAAGGCCGCTCCGGCACCACCATGTCGCCGCGGAAGCTCGGCACCGCCTCCAGCAGGCTGGTCAGGGTGTCGCGCTCGCTGGTGTCCTCGTCCGGGTCCGGCGCGGCGGGCCGCTCCATCTGCCGTTCCAGCGCGCGGTCGAGCGGCCGTTCACGATCCCTCGGCAGCCGCGCGATGCGCGGTACGAACGGAAAGCTCGGCTCCTTCGTGCCGACGGCGAGCGAGTCGTCCGTCTCCCCGATCAGCGAGCGCGCCTCGTCGTCGACGGCCTGTACGAGCCGCCGGGGCGGGTCGTACGTCCAGCTCGCCGAGTGCGGTTCGCCCGCGACCCGGTAGACGAGCAGGACTTCCCAGGTGCCGTCGTCGCGGCGCCACGAGTCCCACTGCGCGGTCTCCTTCTCGGCGCCGCGCATGAGCAGCCGCTCGTTCACCGCCTCGCCCAGCTGGGGACCGGTGTTCTCGCCGGGGCGGCGTACCGCCGTCTTCCTGGCGCGCTCGGCCATGAAGGCACGCTCGGCCAGCACGGGACCCTCGAAGCGGCGCACCCGGTCGACCGGGATCCCGGCCATCTGGGCGACCTCCTCGGCGGAGGCTCCGGACCGTATCCGCGCCTGGATGTCACGGGGCCTGAGGTGGCTCTCCACCTCGATCTCGATCTGGCCGAGGCGGGCACGGTCGTTGCGTACGGCCGCGCGCAGCCGCTCGTCGATGGGGAGCGTGTACTCCGTGCTGTCGGCAGCCTTGAGCACCAGTCGTGTGCCGTCGTTGGAGACGGCCACGACACGCAGTTCGGGCATGGGGACCTCCCGGGTGGTGCCTGCCGACGTCACGTGCGTCGCTGCTTCCGCTAGTCGAGTGTGACCTGCCCGGGTGCAGCCTGCCACAACCTTGCCGAGTTGCCCGGCGTGTCGGGCATGGGCCCTGGAACGCCGTCATGACACGGTTGCCTGTTTGCGACGCAGAGTGACAGACCTGGTCACGTTACGTAACAGACGCCCGTGCGGTGCCATCGCGCCGCCGGATCGAGTGCCACTTCGGCCCCCTCCCGTAGACCCGGACACCTGTGAGGGAGTCCGGCCCCAGGGCTCGCCACAGTACTCCATTCGGGCCATCGGGGTGGACTGCCACGCCACCGAAGTTCTCCGTGGGTACGGCAGTTGATGGGGTGTCCGTATCCCTCGCCCGTGTCCCAATTCACACAATCTCCCGAAGCGGAACTATCCGGTTCGCTCAAATGTCCCTTCTTGGTGCACGGTGGCACAGATGGGCAAGCAGAGGTCGGAGATGGATCAGAGGCAGAATCCGGGCATACGGACCGGCGCGGAGGGCGGGACCCAGCGGCTCGAACTGAGCGTGCCGCAGGTCGCGGGCAGCGCGGTCGCCGCCGTCGCGGCGGCGGTGTTCGCCTCGAAGCTCGGCGTGTACGGGACGATCATCGGCGCCGGCGTGGTGAGCGTGATCGCCACCTGCGGGGGCACGGTCTTCCAGCATCTGTTCCGCCGCACCGGCGACCAGATCCGCGAGGTCTCGGTCCAGGTGAAGCCGAGGCCGCGCCAGGTGTACGACTCCGAACCGGCCGCGCCCGCCGCGCCCGCCCCGTCGCCCCAGGAGCCGCCCGCCCAGGACGAGTTCGGGGGAGCCACCACGTACGGCACGCGGGTACGCGGCTGGAAGCGCTCCGTCGTCGCGGCGGCGATCGTCTTCGCCGTGGCGATGCTCGGCATCACCGGCTACGAACTGGCCGCCGGCCAGGACCTGAGCGGCGGCAAGGGGACGACCTTCGGCTCCGTCGTACGCGGCGGGGACACCGGCCGGGACTCCTCGCCCGACGGGCCGGCCCGGCCGGGAGTGGGCGATTCGTCACCCTCCGGCGACGGCACGGACCAGGGCACCACCCCGGACCCCGGCGGCACCGGCACCACCC
>NZ_MDCR01000124.1 GCF_001723055.1 Streptomyces niveus | reverse complement strand
CCGCCGCCATGGCGGCGGGCTACGTCCTTGGCCGGACCAAGAAGGGGAAGCTTGCCCTTGGCCTCGCCGCTCTCGTGGCGGGACAGCAATTCCCAATGAATCCAAAAGAGTTGGTCATCATGACCGCTCGCAAGCTGGCGGATAACCCTACGGTGGCGCCGCTGGTGGAACAGGCCCGCGGTGACGTACTGACCGCCGGGCGATCGGCGCTTTCCGCGACAGCCAACCGTCGCCTCGAAGCTGTCGCCGACGCACTCCAGAAGCGGACAGAGGCGCTGCTGGAAGCGCCGCTCGAAGCTGACGAGGATGAGGAAGAGGAGGAGGAAGAAGAGGAAGAAGAGGAAGCGCCCGAAGAACAGCCTGAGGAAGAGGAGGAAGAAGAGAAACGTCCTCGCCACCGTCCGGCGAAACGCCCGGCGGCGAAGGAGGCGCCCGCGAAGAAGGCGCCCGCCAAGAAGGCGCCCGCGAAGAAGGCGCCCGCGAAGAAGACCGCAGCCAAGAAGGCGCCCGCAAAGAAGGCTCCTGCGAAGAAGTCCGCGAACCGCGACAGCCGGAGGAGGTAAGTCTCATGGCCAAGCAGGACGAAGAACCCACCAACACGAGCGCGTCCGGCCTGGAGCGGGTCAAGGAGCAACTGTCCGCGTACGTCGGGGCCCAGGGACAGCGGCTGCTGGATTCCGCCGGCGGGAAGCTCACCGATCTCTCGCAGGGCCTTGGGGACGGCGCCGGTGGAGACGACGCCGGCGGCCTCCTGGACGTCGGGAAGCGGGTGCTCGGCGGCGAGAACCCGGTCAAGGCTCTCGTCAGTGAGAAGGCCGGCTCGGTGAAGGACAAGGCCGTGGATTCGGTCAAGAGCGCCTTCGGTGGCGGGGGCGGGGACGGGAAATCCGGCAGCGCCAAGGTGACCAACATCATCGAAGCCATCGACGTAGGCAAACCATTGCGCACGGTCTATGACCGCTGGACGGAGATCGAGGAGTTCAACTCCTTCACCAAGGGTGTCACCGACGTGAAACAGTCGGATGAGATCGAGAGCGACTGGAAGCTCAAGGTCGCCTTCTCCAATCGCAGTTGGAAGGCCACGGTGCAGGAGCAGGTCCCCGACGACCGCATTGTCTGGACATCCGAGGGCGGTATGGGGACGACGCACGGCGCCATCACCTTCCACGAACTGGCCCCGGCCCTGACCCGCATCGTCGCTGTGGTCGAGTACACCCCGTCCGGATTCTTCGAGAAGACCGGCAACATCTGGCGGGCCCAGGGACGCCGACTGCGCCTGGACCTCAAGCACTTCCAGCGGTACGCCACGCTCACTGACGACGAGGACGTCGAGGGCTGGCGCGGCGAGATCCGCGACGGGGAAGTCGTTCGGAGCCATGAGGAGGGGCTGGAGGACGACGAACCGGAAGACGAGCCCGAAGAGGACGGAGAAGAGGAGGGCGAGGAGCCCGAGCAGGAAGCCGACGACGACTACGAAGAGGACGATGAGGAAGGCGAAGAGGAGCCGGACGAGGAGGGGGAAGAAGAGGAAAGGTGAAGGCGACCCGCCCGGTGCCCGCCCGGCATGAGCAGGCGCTGTGCCGACCGCCGCTACTGGGAGCTCCTACTACCTTCGACCGTTCAATACGACGTGTCTCTTCAGCCGTCATGTACCGCACCTGTGGGGTGTCACGGTGATGTTCTTGACCCAGCGGGCGGCGACCCAGCCGCAGAGCGGTACGGCCTTGGAAAAGCCGGTCTAGTCGTGCCCCCGAAGCTTGTTGGAGCCTGCGGTTCGCCGCAGGCTTCCGTGGCGGTGCTTCACGGGCGCGGTGGCGCGCTCGACTCTATGGTGAGAATCGTGAATTCATTTCATTCCTACGCGTGATGGGAGCAATCGTGAGTGACGACAACACCAGGGACAAGCTTAAGGGCAAGGCTAAGGAACTGATCGGCAAGGCGACCGGCGACAAGAGCAAGGAGAGGGAGGGCAAAGCAGATCAGGCCAAGGCTGCCGCTAAGAAGAAAGCCGCAGCTGTGCGCGACCGAGTTGACGGCGCCAAAGAATCGCTTAAGCGCCGCAACGACTCCTGACCGCACAGGTCCGGATTGATGCGGGTGGCAGAGAGGGGTGCCCGCAGCACCAGCTGCCTCGATACCGCTCTGCGGCCACCCGTAAGTCGTCGGTCACCGCCCGGGGAGGTCTGCTTGAGAGCCATCCGCCCCGCCCCCACCGTGCACCGCTCAAGCGTGGCCCAGGGCAGGTGCGTCTAGGCCGTTTTTTTCAGATCATCGGATTGTTGGCCTGGTGTGTCGTTGACTGATGCCCAGTGGGCACGCATCGAGCCGTTGCTGCCGGACCGGACGCCGAAGCGCGGAGGGCGGTGGCGTGATCACCGGCAGGTGATCGACGCGATCGCGTTCAAGTACCGCACGGGCACACCGTGGATGGACCTGCCCGAGCACTTCGGTTCGTGGAAGGGCGCCCACAACCGTTTCCGGAAGTGGGCCGCCGACGGCACCTGGGAAAAGGTCTTCACCGCGCTGCCGGCCCAGGCCGACGCCGAAGGCGGCCTCGACTGGGTCGTGGCGGTCGATTCCACCGTCGTCCGAGCTCACCAGCACGCCGCCGGGGCCCGTGAAAAGGGGCCCCGGCCGGTGAGCCGGACGACCATGCCCTCGGGCGGTCCCGCGGCGGGCTGACCACCAAGATCCACCTGGCCGCGGACAGCCGCTGCCGCCCGCTGGCGTTCGTCCTCACCCCTGGCCAGGCCGGTGACGCACCCGCGTTCACCGACGTCATGAACCGCCTGCGGGTGCCCCGGCGGACCGGTCGTCCCAGGACCACGCCGGACATGATCCTGGCCGACAAGGCGTATTCGTCCCGCGCGATCCGGTCCCATCTCCGCCGGCGCGGGATCCGGGCCGTGATCCCGCAGCCCATCGACCAGGCCGCCCACCGCAAACGACGCGGCAGCCAAGGCGGCAGACCACCGGCCTTCGACCGCGACGCCTACAAGCAGCGCAACACCGTCGAGCGCCGCGTCAACAAACTCAAGCAGTGGCGCGGCCCGGCCACCCGCTACGACAAAACCGCAACTGTCCACCTCGCCGGACTCCACCTCGCCACCATCTTCATCTGGTCAGCAGCCTGATCCGAAAGAAACGGCCTAGTCCTGCTGCCTCGGAGCGTCCCCGGCGGGGCGGATGTTGTAGTTGCGGCGGAAGAGGTTCGCCGGGTCGTAGTGGGCCTTGAGCACCGCGAGCCGGGCCGCCGTCGCCTCGTCGTACAGACCCTCGGTCCTCGCGCCGTCACCGAAGGCGAAGTTGAGCGAGCGGCCCACGGTCACCGGTGCCAACCGCCCGAAGAACCTCCCGTACAGCTCCCGTACCGTCCCCAGATCCGGCCCCGCCAGCGGCGACAGCCCCCGGACCAGGAACGCCGCCCCCCGGTGCGGTACGGCGTTCGGCACCGCCGGTTCCTTCGCCAGCGCCCCGCCCAGCGGGTTGACCTGCACGATGCACATCGTCGGCGCTCCCGGCCCCGTCAGCTCCAGCAGATCCGTCAGCGTCGGCGCGTCAAGACCCGACAGCATCGCGCCGTCCCCCCAGTACGCGTGCGGGAAATCGGGATCGCTGTGGATCGTGGCCGACTCCGTGTACGGCATCTCCCGCAGCGAGTCCGTGATCACCGGACCGATCGCCCGCAACGGCGCCACCAGCCGCTCGCCCGCCGCCTCACCGCCGTTGAACGCGACACGGATCGAGAGCGTGTACCGGCCCCGCAGGAAGGCCGGGACCTGCTCCAGGTCGGGGAAGACCATGACCGCGAGCGACGACGTCAGCGTGTCGGGCACGGTGTCCACCCAGTCCAGATAGGTCCGTACGACCTGATCACGCAGCCCGCCGTCGAACAGCAGCGCCCCGCCGTACAGCCGCGCGACCGGCACCAGGCCCACCTCAAGGCCTGTCACCACACCGAAGTTGTGCCCGCCGCCCAGCAGCGCCCAGAACAGGTCGGGATCGCCCGCCGGTGTCACGTGCCGCGGCTTCGCGTCGGCGGTGACCACGTCCAGGGCGCGCACATGGTCGGCGGCGTAGCCGAACTCCCGTGCCAGCAGGCCCAGTCCACCGCCCAGCAGGTACGAGACGGCGCCGACACCCGGCGCCGAACCGTTCAACGGCGCGAGCCCGTGCGGCCCCGCTGCCTCGACCACCGCCCGCCAGCGCACCCCCGCCTCGATCCTGGCCGTACGCGCCCCGGGATCGATCCGTACCCCGTCCATCCGCTTCGTCGTGATCAGCAGCCCGCCCTCGGCCGCCGCCGGCACACCGTGGCCCGTCGCCTGGACACCCACGGGCAGCCCGTGCGCGGCGGCATGGGCGACGGCCACCCGGACATCGCCGGCGCCGGTCGCCCCGACGACCACCTCGGGACGCGGCGAGAAGCCGAGCTGGAAACCGGCCACCTCGTCGTCGTAACCGGGCCCGCCGGGCCGAAAGACGTACGGCAGCGCCGTGAGTGAGTTCTCGGACATGGAACGCTCTCCCTCCACACCTGGGGACGCGCCGCGCAGCGCGTCCGGACACCGGCAGCCTTCCGCCGATACCTGACATCCACCGTCAGGTATGCGTACGGCACCGCCGACCCCGGAGCGCTCCGCACCGCGCCCGACGTGCCACACTTCGCCCATGCGCGTGTATCTCGGCTCAGACCATGCCGGCTTCGAACTCAAGAACCACCTCGTCGAGTGGCTCAAGGCCCACGGCCACGAGCCCGTCGACTGCGGCCCGCACATCTACGACGCCCAGGACGACTATCCGCCGTTCTGCCTCCGCGCCGCCGAGAAGACGGCGGCCGACCCGGCGGCCCTCGGCATCGTGATCGGCGGCTCCGGCAACGGCGAGCAGATGGCCGCGAACAAGGTGAAGGGCGTGCGCGCCGCGCTCGTCTGGAACGAACAGACCGCCGCGCTCAGCCGCGAGCACAACGACGCGAACGTGATCTCCATCGGCGGCCGGATGCACAGCCAGTCCGAGTCGACGAAGTTCGTGGAGATCTTCCTCGCCACCCCGTACACGGGCGAGGAGCGCCACGCCCGCCGGATCGACATGCTCGCCACGTACGAGACGACGGGCACCCTCCCCCCGATCCCGGCACACCACCCGCAGCAGGACTGAACGCCGGTTCGGGCGGCCCGACCTGCGGGTCCGGGCCGCCCGAACCTCAGCGGTACCGGATCACGTGCAGTGCGTGGACCCCGGTCGGATCGAAGGACACCGGCTTCTCCGACGAGCCGTCGAACAACATCACGCCCGTCGCCGTGGTCAGTCCGTTGACCAGCCATCCGACGGCCTCGCGGCCCCGGCCGTCCGTGCGGCGGATCCAGATCAGGGCGCGTGCCCCGGCCGGGAAGGACGACAGCTCGTCCACCGCCGACGACCAGACCTGATGGTCCGACGTCGACAGGACGGCCCCGAGTCCGGCGAGCGTCGGTTCGAACCAGTGGGCGCGGCCGGGCGGGGGCGGCTGCGGGAACGTTCCCGTACCGGGAAGCCCGCCGGCGTCCCAGTGGGCGAGCCAGTTCCAGGGGTCCGAGTTCGGCAGCCCGAACGGCTCGGCCGCGTCCTTGGGTACGACCAACGTAGCGTCGAGCAGGGTGTCCTGCCACCGTCCCTCGCGCAGATGGCGCCCCGTGTCGCAGGAGAACACCCACCCCCGCCGGGTCTCGTCCGCGGTGGTCGGACCCACCAGCTCGACCTGGCCGCCGTAGGTGCTCTCCAGCCACAGCCCGGCCTTCGCGAGCGCCGAATCGAAGTCGTGCGCCTCCCGCTCCCAGGGCTGCCGCCGGGTCCTCAACGCCTCGGGCAGGGCCCGGACGAAGACCAGCTCACGCACGTGGTGGGTGTCCAACCGGGCAAGGGACGACGTGAGGCTGTCGAGGAAGACGCACTGCCCCTTGTTGTTGTGCGCGTAGACGAGATTGCCGCTCGCCTCCAGCCCCCCGATCTCGCGACGCACCCACACCAGACCCCGGGTGTCGGGCCCGGTCTCGGTCGCCGCCTTGACGATGTCGTCCCAACTGTCCGCGCGCACCCGCTCGAACTCCGGAAAGTACCGGCGGGTCAGCCTGCCCCACCAGCCGGGTGCCTCGTCCGACGGCTGCCAGGAGAGAGCGACGGAAGGACTCCCGCCGATCGCTGCATGCAGAGCCACGACCGCCCCCCGCACGTTGATCCTGCGCCCCTGCTCCTGGACCCGGGCGACGGCCACCTCGTACGACGCGGCCGGCTCCAGGTCCACGAGGGGCGCGCTCGGCGACGGGTGAAAGGGCGAACTGCCGTCCTTGGGGACGACGACCGAGGCCGCGAGCATGGGCGTGTGCGGATATCCGGGCTGCTGTACGGTCCGGCAGGCCATGAGCCAGGCGATGGCCGACTCGTACACGGGGTGGGGCGCGGCCAGTTCGACAAGCCCGCGATAGGTCCGATCGAGCCAGGCCGCGGCCTGTGGTGCGGGGGAGAACATGCTGTCAGTGCCTCGCTGGGGGCCAGTCGCCTGTCGCGCGGAGGGCCATGTACTCGCTCACGCGCAGATGCGACGGGGGGAAATGGGCGGCGGATCCGTCGTGGGGGACGATCACGACGGCGGTGAACGGCTTCAACGCGTGATCCCCCGTTTCGATGTGCTCCTTGTTGTCATACCTGACGGCCCAGCCGTAGGGGTACTCCTCGGACCGGTCCGGGAGCATCACGCGGGAAGGCCATTTGTCCGGATCAAGGGACTTCAGAAATTCGGCAGCGGATTGGACAGCCGCTTCCTTGCTTGACATCTACGGAATCCCATCTCGGTACGGAATATGGCCGATAATTGCGGCGTCGCTCTCCAGGCGGCCCAGGGCTCCAGTCTGGCCGTCGAGGAACACGACTCCGTGCTTGGTGTTGACGGCGTTGAAGATGTGCGCCGAATCATCCGCGCGGGCGAGGTATACGGCGCTTCTTGCCCCCTCGCCACGCGCCTGGAGGTCACGAACGATGTCATCGTAGCTATTCACGAAGTCGTACTGACCCTTGGCCCTGTCCTTCAGGCCGAGCTGCTCCGGCGGAATGTGGTCGCCGGCCTGCTTGGGGGCCGCACTGACATCGATTCCGTCCAAGCGGCGGTCCACGGTCACGGTGTTGTGGCTACAGTTGTCCGTATAACCTGGATGCCCCGTCTTGTTGACATCTCGCAGCCACGGATATTCGGAATCCAGGAATTCCTGGGCCTTCTTCGGATCCACCGAGTCATAGTGAATCGCCCTCTCTTTCACCATGTCCGTACTGCGCGCCAGATCGCTCCAGTCCTTCGCCACGGGACTCGCGGCCTCGTCCGCGTACCTCAGCCCGTTCGGCGGCGTCCTCGTCGCGGCGCCCTCCATGCCCTCCTTCAGACCGAGGCGCACACCGCCGCGGGCGAGGCCGACGCCCTTGGTGCCGACGAGTTCGGGGAGGAGGCGGCCGACGAACTCGGAGGGGTCCTTCTTGAATCCGTCCACGGCGGCCTGGACGATCCGCTCCGGATGCGCCGCGGTGGACACCAGCCCGGCCACCGTCATGTTGACGTTCTGGATGTACTCGGCCGGGTGAGTGAGGTTGTAGGCGTCGAGAGGGTTGAGACCACGGGCGAAGGTGAGCAGTCCCGCTGTGCCCTTGAGCGCGCCGCCGACGACGTGGGTGAGTTCGGTGTTGACGGCCTGGTAGCCGTCGAGGAGGTTGTCGCCGAGCCGATCCAGCGGCGGCGGCTCGGCGGGGGCGTGTGCCAACGCCGCCCTGACCCTGCCACGGGCCCTCGATGCAGCGGCGTTTCGTTGGTTGCGAGCCTCGGCGAGCTTCTCTCTCGCCGCCTTGATGTCGGCTCTGCCGGGATCGCTGAAGGGCTCGGGCACCGGACCGGGGTCCTGGTCGGCCTTGACCTTCGCGTTGTACGTGTCGATGCGCTGGTTGTACGTCTTCAGCGCCTCCTCGGAGGCGTGCTTGCCCTTCTTGTAGAGCGCGATGGCCTCCGTGGCCTGCTCCTGTGCCCACTTGACCGTGTCGGAGTACGCGTCCAGCGCACCCGCCGCGGTCTCGCAGGCATCGGCCGCCCGCAGCCATTTGACGGGGTGCATCTCGAATTTCTTACGGAAGGCGTCGCCGCCTTCGCCCCGCCAGTTCGCGGAGTCGAGACCGCGCATCCCCTGGCCGACCTTGTCGAAGGCGGCCTGGAAGTCCTTGAGGTGCTTCGCGCTCTCGGTGATCCTGCCCGGTTTGCCGTGGACAAGGTCGTCCGCCTTGTCGGTCTGGCCGAGTTGCTGTTCGCCCGGAGTGGCCCCGAGGTCGGAGGCGAGGACGTCGCCGACTTCCGTGACCACGTCGGCGGCGCCGTGGTAACCGAGGTTGTCGAGGCCGTCACCGATCTTGTTCGTGCCGTAGTCGATGCCCTCGCCGAGGATCTGCTTGCCGTCGTCTATGCCGTCCTCGATCGCGCCGAGGCCGACGTTGAGGCCGTCCTTGACGTCGCCGCCGAGGTTCTTCAGCCCGTCGCCGATATCGCCCAGAACGCCCATCAGCCCGCCCCGCCCTGCTGCTGGTCGGCCTCGGCGCGTGCTTCGGGGGACGGGCCGAAGGTGTCGTCCAGCATCCGCTCGTACTCGGCCTCGGTGACACCGAAGTTGTCATGCATGTTCTGCGGATTGAGGCCGGCCACCCCGACGGTCCGAGAGGTCAGCACGTCGCGGCCCGTGTCCTTCCAGCCCTGCTCGATGTTCTCCCCGGCCCGGTCCCACGACTCCTGGCTGTAGTCGACGCCGCCGAAGGCGCCCGATTTGGCGATGTCGCCCCAGCTCTGGCCGGTGACCTCGTCCTCGGAGGCGTACGGATTGCCGATCGAGGCGTTCGTGACGACCTTGAGGGTGCCCTCGACGTACCGCTCGGTCTCGTAGTAGGTGCCGGCCGACAGCCCCGTGCGTACGGCGAATCCGTTGCCTTCCTGGACCAGCGAACGCACGCCCCACTCCCAGCGCTCGCAGAACGACTTGAAGTCTTCGGTGAGTCCTTCGTCACCCAACTCCAGCCCCGACAGCTCCATTTCCCCGAAGCCGCGCCCCATGCCGGCCTGGCCGACCATGCCCAGTTCCTTCAACTCGCTTAGCGCGTCGGTCAGGCCCTTGGCGATCAGATCCAGGCCCTGGGCTTTGAGATCCTTGTCGCCCCCGCTCATCGCACGTCCCCCTCGTACTCGTACTCGTACATGTCGCTGTCGATTGCGGCCTCTTCCGGCACGATCCCTTTCACCGGCGGGAAGATCGCCCCGTCCGGCCCGTCGGCGCAGTCCAGAGCCACCCCGCACGGCACCCCGGCCGCGGGTACCGCCACGTCCAGCAGCCGTGCGCCGAGAACGGTCTGGTAGGTCCAACTACGGCGGAACTCCCCGCGGGCCTGTGCGTATCGGGCCAGGGCCTGCTGGTCGGAGAAAGCGAGAATGAAGCGGATGCCGTTGAGATCGGCCGTCATCAGGCCGCGCTCGTGGTCGGGCCCTGGCCCCTCGCCCAGCGGTACCAGGACCGGCGTGGCCCGGAACTCGTCGAGCAATGCCTCGAACTCCTGTCGCCGCCTGGTGACGAGAGAGTCCTCCGCCGGTGCAGCGTCCGGCGGGGTCGGCGCCTCTTCCACGGGAGTCATGAGCTTTGACGGAGAGTCGCCCGCCAACTTGCCTGCTCCAGCGGGCCTTCTCGCCGGTCCGGCCATCTCCGCGTATTCCGCGAGCCGTGACTTCGGGCTGTTCGCCCTTGGTCGCTCGTCTGCTGATCCCCCGTGCTCAGACATGATTCGATCATCACATCTGTAACCTGCTGATTACAACGTGGCTTGGCGCGCCCTGAGCCACGTGGAGACTCAGCCGGTTGTCCGAGTCTCAAGCGGGCCTAGAATCGCGTGCGTGGCCGGCACCGACACCCGGCCCGCACTCCCCACGCCCCAAGGAGACCCCGTGCCCGAGGGGCATACGATCCATCGCCTCGCCCAGGACCTGACCGAGCGTTTCGCGGCGGGGCCCGTGCGCGTCAGTAGTCCGCAGGGGCGGTTCGGTGAGAGTGCCGGGTTGCTCGACGGGCGGGTGATGGACGGTGCGAGCGCGCACGGGAAGCATCTCTTCGTCGGGTTCGGGGGCGGCGGGTGGATCCATGTGCATCTCGGGCTCTTCGGGAAGGTCGCGCTCGGTGACACCCCCGCCCCGGCTCCCACCGACACCGTCCGGCTGCACCTGCTCAACGACACGTCGTACATGGAGCTGCGGGGGCCCACCGCCTGCGCGCTGATCACCGAACCCGAGAAGCGGGCGATACACGAGCGGCTCGGGCCCGATCCGTTGCGGCGGGTGGATCTGGACGGCAACGACCCGGAGCGCGCGTGGGCGCGGATCTCCCGGTCGCGTACCACCGTCGCCGCCCTGCTCATGGACCAGAAGGTCATCGCGGGCGTCGGCAACGTCTACCGGGCCGAGGTGCTCTTCCGGCACGGCATCGACCCGTACCGCGCCGGACGCGATCTCAGCCGCGCCGAGTGGGACGCGATCTGGGCCGATCTCGTCGCGCTGATGCGGGAGGGCGTCCGCCACAACCGCATCGACACCGTACGGCCCGAGCATCTGCCCGAGGCCATGGGCCGCGCGCCGCGGGTGGACGACCACGGTGGTGAGGTGTACGTCTACCGGCGCGCGACCATGCCGTGCCATCTGTGCGGCAGCGAGATCCGTACGGCGTCCCTCGTCGCCCGCAATCTGTTCTGGTGCCCGGGGTGTCAGAAGGCGTAGCGGGCAGTCCCGGTCAGAAGCCGTGCGGCAGCCACGGCGCGACCGGCGACGCGAACGCCACCGACGCCTCCGCCAGCGCGCCCGTGCGCAGTTCGCGTACGAGCCCCGCCCGCGCCAGCGCCGCCGGTGAGGTGTCGCCCAGATACATCGCGGCCAACTCCCGTACGGAGAGCGACAGATCGGCCGCGTCCGCCGTCCGCTCGCAGGACGCGCCCTTCTCGTCCCCCGTCAGCCGCCAACGGCCCTCGTTCCAGGGGCAGAAGGCGTCGTCCACCTCCAGCACCACGTCCACCGGCGCCTGATACGTCCGCGCCGCGAGCGCCGCGCCCACCTCCACCAGGCGTACGTACAGCGAGTCCCGCAGCCGGATGTTGGAGCGCCGGACGTCGGAGACCAGGAACTGGAACGCGTCGTCCACCGGGAGATTCGTCACACTCACCGACGACGTCAGGTCGATCCCGCCGAGGAAACGCCAGAGAGTGGCGTTCGTCACGGGGTCCAGGGCCGCGAACTGATCGACCACGACCGTGCCGGCGGGCCCCGCCGCGTCCCACGTGGCCTTGATCCGGTACAGCGCGTACCCCACCACCTCGGCGTCGTCGCCCTCCCCGCGCCGCGCGAGCACGCACTGGAGCGCGGAAGCGCCCTCGCGGCTCTCCGGCGGGTCCACGAGCAACTTCCGGTCCCAGCCGGGCCGGCGCTCCAGCATGCCGGGGCGGCCGGGGACCAGGCGTGCGTACAGCGACTCGATCGACTCACGCGCGTCGTCCGGCGCGACGTAGCGAAGCCGGATCCCCGCGTCGGCGCCGTCGCCCCCGGGCATCCGGAACGAGACACGCGAGGTGTCGATGTCGGCGCTCAACTGCCGGGTCCCGACCGCGTATCCGAACCGGCCGTAGATCTCCGGCTCCGACGCCGTCAGCAGTGCGACCGGCTGCCCCCACGAGCGGACGTCGTCCAACTGCCGCCGCATCATGGAGGTGAGGATCCCGCGCCGCCGGTGCGTCGCCGCCACGCTCACCATCGTCACGCCCGCCGCCGACACGACACCGCCGCCCGGCACCGTGAGCCCGAAGGTGTAGGCGCCCGCGGTCCCCACGCACTCGTCGCCGTCCCACGCCCCCACGGAGCGTTCGTACTCCGTCACGGAACGCCATACCTCGCGTTCCTCGGCGGAGTTGACGAGCGCCCCGCCGAACGCTCTCTCCAACGTCCCGAACCAGGTGTCCCAGTCGGAGGCTTCGAGTACTCGCAAGTCTGTGGTCATATGCCATCAGTACCAGGACGTGGGTGGTCGAGGCGACCCGATATCGAACGCAATGTCACAGGGGTCCCCCTGCACGCCGGGCCCGCTGATGGATAGGGTCCAACGACAATGGCCAGTGGCGCGAAAGCGGATTCGTACACGGCCCGGATGCGCAAGTCGCTGCACCGGGCCCGCAACGCCGTGCGCAAGTCCGGAGTGGACTACTTCCGCGGCGACGGCTCCGACTGGATCGCCCTCGTCGGGCTGCTGCTGACCGTCCCGGGCATCGCGTTCGCCACCATGGCGGTTCCGGTCTGGTTCGCGCCGTCCGCGCTCGTCCTGCCGATCGTCGCCGGGGGACTGCTGCTGCGGCCCTCCAGCCTGCTCACCCTGTACGCCGCCGCGGCCACCGCGCTGATCGTCGAATCGCTCGTCCTCGGCCCGTACGACCAGGGGCCGGCCACCGTGACGCCGGGCACCGTCCTGGTGGTGGCGGCCTGCGGGCTCTTCGGGCTGCTGATCGCCCAGTTCAGGGCCCGCGTCGGCGTACCGTGGCGGCGCGGCGGCACGATGCTGTTCGACCTGCGCGAACGCATCCGGGTCCAGAGCGCCCTGCCGCCGCTGCCGAAGGGCTGGCACCGCGAGATGGCGCTGCGCCCGGCCGGCGGCCAGTCCTTCTCCGGCGACTTCGTCGTCGCGGCCCGCACCAACGGGGGCCGCACACTCGAAGTCGTCCTCACCGACGTCTCCGGCAAGGGCATGGACGCCGGCTCCCGCGCGCTGCTGCTGTCCGGCGCCTTCGGCGGCCTGCTCGGCTCGCTCCCGCCGCACGGCTTCCTGCCGGCCGCCAACGGCTATCTGCTCCGCCAGGACTGGGACGAGGGCTTCGCGACCTCCATCCATCTCGTCCTGGACCTCGAATCGGGCGACTACGAGCTGCTGTCGGCGGGCCACCTGCCCGCGCTCCAGCTCCACGCGGGCAG
>NZ_MDCR01000123.1 GCF_001723055.1 Streptomyces niveus | reverse complement strand
CGTCGAGTTCCGGAGCGGCGCCGGCGGCCAGGGCGGGGACGAGCAGGGGCGGGCAGGGGCACACGGCCGCGGATACGAGCATGCTGCGCAGACTAGGTCACGGCCGCGCGCCGCCTCACACCACCGAGCAGCCGCCCGTCGCGGCGGGCAGCGGCGGCGGGACGCCGATCGACGGCAGGCCGAGCAGCACCCCGGCGGGCGCGGGCGGGGCCGCGTTGCGCCGCTCCCACGCGTCGCCGGCGCGGGTGCGCCGTATCCGCGTCGTCGGTCCCTCGGCGAGCAGATGGTGCGGAGCCGCGTACGTGATGTCGACGGTGACGACGTCGCCGGGCCGCACCTCCTGGTCGGGCGCGGTGAAGTGCACCAGCCGGTTGTCGGGCGCGCGGCCGGAGAGCCGCCGGGTGGCACCGTCCTTGCGGCCCTCGCCTTCGGCGACCATGACGTCGAGGGTGCGGCCGACCTGTGTCTTGTTCTCGTCCCAGGAGATCTCCTCCTGAAGAGCGACGAGGCGCAGATAGCGCTCCTGCACGACCTCCTTGGGGATCTGCCCGTCCATGTCGGCGGCGGGCGTTCCGGGGCGCTTGGAGTACTGGAAGGTGAAGGCGTTCGCGAAGCGCGCCTCGCGCACCGTGTGCAGCGTCTGCTGGAAGTCCTCCTCGGTCTCGCCGGGGAAGCCCACGATGATGTCGGTGGAGATGGCGGCGTGCGGGATGGCGGCGCGCACCTTGTCGATGATCCCGAGGAAGCGCTCCTGCCGGTACGAGCGGCGCATGGCCTTCAGGACGGTGTCCGAGCCGGACTGGAGCGGCATGTGCAGCTGCGGCATGACGTTGGGTGTCTCGGCCATCGCGGCGATGACGTCGTCCGTGAAGTCGCGGGGGTGCGGTGAGGTGAAGCGGACGCGCTCCAGGCCCTCGATCTTCCCGCAGGCCCGCAGGAGCTTGGAGAATGCCTCGCGGTCGCCGATGTCGGAGCCGTACGCGTTGACGTTCTGGCCGAGCAGCGTGATCTCCGAGACGCCTTCGGCGACGAGTGCCTCGATCTCGGCGAGGATGTCGCCGGGGCGGCGGTCCTTCTCCTTGCCGCGCAGGGCCGGGACGATGCAGAAGGTGCAGGTGTTGTTGCACCCGACGGAGATGGACACCCAGGCGGCATAGGCGGACTCGCGGCGCGTCGGCAGCGTGGAGGGGAATGCCTCCAGCGACTCGGCGATCTCGATCTGCGCCTCTTCCTGTACGCGGGCACGCTCCAGCAGTACGGGGAGCTTGCCGATGTTGTGCGTACCGAAGACGACGTCGACCCACGGCGCCCTCTTGACGATGGTGTCGCGGTCCTTCTGGGCCAGGCAGCCGCCGACGGCGATCTGCATGCCGGGGCGCCGGGTCTTCATCGGGGCGAGTCGGCCGAGGTTGCCGTACAGCTTGTTGTCGGCGTTCTCGCGTACGGCGCAGGTGTTGAAGACGACGACGTCGGCGTCGCCGTCGGCGTCCTCGGGGGCCCGGACATAGCCCGCGTCCTCCAGCAGACCGGACAATCGCTCGGAATCGTGGACGTTCATCTGGCACCCGTAGGTGCGCACCTCGTAGGTCCGGTCAACGCCCACTTCGTCCACTGCTCCGGCCCGGTCACTGCTCATGGTCACCCGTCAAGGGTAAGGGCGCGCCCGAGGGGGTCTGCCGACGGAGTGTCGAGGCGGGGGTGGGGCCGGCCGGTCGGCTGCGATTGCCCCATCGATTCGGCCGCCGAATGCACCCTTCACGCGGTCACTCGTGACCGTAGATTCGTCGTCATGAACACCGAGGACATCCAGAACACCCAGAACACGACGACCGACCCGGCGATCCGCACCCACCAGCCGCTCGTCACCCGTGGCGCCACCGCCGAGGCTCTGACCGACGCTCCCGGCAGCCTGATCACTCTGTTCGCCGACTCGGACACGACGGGGGGCGCGCTGACCGTGAACACGGCGCGCTTCGAGAAGGGCGCGGCCGGGGCGCCGGTGCACTTCCACACCCGCGCGACCGAGTTCTTCTTCGTCGTGGACGGCACGCTCCAGGTACTGGTCGGCGAGGAGGTGCTGACGCTGGAGAAGGGCGACTTCGTCGCCGTACCGCCGCACACGCCGCACGCTTTCGCGCCCGCACCGGACGCGACGGCCGAGGTCCTGGTCGGTTTCACGCCGGGCATGGACCGGTTCGACTACTACCGGCTGCTCGGCCGGGTGCATGACGGCGGGGCGACGGTGCAGGACATCAAGGATTCCTCGGCGACGTACGACAACCACTACGCGCGCAGCAGGGCCTGGGAGGAGCGCGCCTGACACCGGCGCCGGTCACCGGGAATCCGGGCCGTCGGTCCGGGCCCCGAAGGCAAGGCCTGGCCATTACGCCGAGTGAGCTGGCAGGATCACCGCATGTTCCCCCTTCCGCCCCGTATGAGCCGTCGCACCGCCTTCGTAGGAGGCGTGGCCGCCCTGGTGGTGGCCGGGCTGCTCTCGTGGTGGCTGGTGCCGTGGGGGGAGAAGACACCGAGCGGGTCCGTCAAGTTCAGTACGGGTGTGACGAGCGGCGTCTACCAGCGCTACGGGGACCTCCTTAAAGAGGATCTCGCCAAGGATCTGCCCGATGTGTCCATAGAGCTGCTGACCAGCGAGGGCTCGCAGGAGAACATCTCGCGCGTGGCCACCGGGAAGGCGGACTTCACCATCGCCACGGCGGACGCGGTCGCGAAGTACCAGCGCGACAACGGGCCCGGCGCCGACCGGCTGCGCGGCTGCGCGCGCCTCTACGACGACTACGTCCAGCTGATCGCGGCGAAGGACTCGGACATCACGTCCGTGCAGGACCTGCGGGACAAGCGGGTGGGCGTGGGGCAGGAGGGCTCGGGGGTGCGGCTGATCGCGGACCAGGTGCTGGCCGCCGCCGGGCTGCATCCTCAGAAGGACGTCACGGCGGTGTCGGCGGGCATCGACACCATGCCCAGCCGTCTGGAGTCGGCCGACCTCGACGCGTTCTTCTGGTCCGGCGGGCTGCCCACCGCCTCCATACAGGAGTTGTCGAAGCGCTTCGACATACGGCTGGTGCCCCTCGACGACGCCCTCGTCGACACGCTGCACCACACGGCCAAGGTCGCGACCCGCTACTACCGCTCCGCGGTGATGCCCGCGGACGCGTACAAGAAGGCGCAGGACGGTACGGCGGTGCCGACCGTGGCCGTGGCGAATCTGCTGGTCACCACGGACCGGATGGACGCCGAGCTGACCGAGGGCTTCACCCGCACCGTGATCAGGAGCCGCGACCGGATCGGCAAGAAGGTCCACCCGGCCCAGCTCGTGGATCTGCGGACGGCGATCTACACCGATCCGTTGCGCCTGCACGAGGGCGCGCTGCGCTACTACCGCTCGGTCAAGCCGTAGCGGGACGTCTCTTCAGGAGCGGGCCCCCTTCGCTTCGGGAGCGGGCCGCCTCTTCAGGAGGAGGCCGGTGAGGACCTCGGGACGGTGAGCGTCACGCGCAGCCCGCGCGGTTCCGCGTGTTCGTACGCGATCGTCCCGCCACCCGCCGCGAGCAGTGCCCGCGAGATGGACAGACCCAGCCCCGACCCCTTGACGTTCTGGTGGCGGTTGCTGCGCCAGAAGCGGTCGCCGATGCGCTCCATCTCGTCGTCGGAGAGTCCGGGCCCGCCGTCGGTGACCGTGATGGTGGTGCGGTCGCTGGCGCCGCGCGCCACCCGTACGTCCACCTCGCCGCCCTCCGGCGTGAACTTCAGGGCGTTGTCCACGACCGCGTCGAGCGCGCTGGAGAGTGCGACCGGGTCGGCCCAGCCGGTGACGGCGCCGGTGCTTCCGGTCAGCCGTACGCCCTTCTCCTCCGCGTACGCCCGCCAGGCCGCGACCCGCTCGGAGGCCAGCGCCCCGACGTCCGTGAGCCGGAGATCGGCGGGGGCGTGTTCGGCCAGCGCCAGGTCCAGGAGGTCGTCGAGCACCTGCCCGAGCCGCTTGCCCTCCGTACGTACGCTGGCGATCTCCTCGTTCCCGGCGGGCAGTTCGAGGGCGAGGAGTTCGATCCGCAGCAGCAGGGCGGCCAGCGGATTGCGCAGTTGGTGGGAGGCGTCGGCGACGAAGGCACGCTGCTGTTCGAGGACGTCCTCGACGTTGTCGGCCATCTCGTTGAAGGAGTGGGCGAGCCTTCTGAGTTCCGGCGGACCCCCGGCGGCGGCCACGCGGGATTTCATCCGGCCGGTGGCGATGTCGTGCGTGGCCGCGTCCAGTACGCGTACCGGACGCAGCACCCAGCCCGTCAGCCGGACCGCGGCCCCCACGGCGAGGAGCATGGCGGCGGCCTCGCCCGCGGCGATGTACAGCCAGCCTTCGAGGATCCGCGAGCGCATCTGCCCGGTGGGTGAGTCGGTCACGACGACGGCGACGACGTCGCCGTCCCGTACGACGGGGGACGCGACGATCAGCCGGCCGTGCGCCTGCCAGGGCCACACCTGCTGGGGGTCGTCGCTCCGGCGCCCCAGGAGGGCCTCCTGGAAGGCCTGGCGCCCCTCCCCCGTCCGGGGCACCTTCCAACCCTTCGGGGCCCGTGCCATGGCCTCTCCGTCGCGGTAGAAGACACCCGCCCGGATGCCGTAGACCTCGAAGTAGCGGGCGAGCTCCTCCTCCAGCATGGATCCGCGTTCGTCGGACCCGTTGCCCGCGCCGGAGCCCGCGGCCCCCGCCTCGCCCTCGCTGACGAACTGCGCGAGCGCGGCGACGCGTGCCGTGTCGTCGATCCGGTCGACGACGACGTCCTGCTGCTGGGCGGAGGCGAGACTCACGGCGAGCGGGAAGCCGAGCGCGAGGAGCACACCCGCCATGAGGACGATGAGCAGGGGGAGAAGTCGGGTACTCACCGGGTACTACGGTCCTTGGTGTGCGGCGGGGGCGACGAGGCGGTAGCCGACGCCGCGCACGGTCTCGATCAGCGCCGGCATGCGGAGTTTGGAGCGCAGGGACGCCACATGCACTTCGAGTGTGCGGCCGGTCCCCTCCCAACTGGTGCGCCATACCTCGCTGATGATCTGCTCCCGCCGGAAGACGACGCCCGGACGCTGCGCGAGGAGGGCGAGCAGGTCGAACTCCTTGCGGGTCAGCTGGACGGGGGCGTCGTCCACGGTGACGCGGCGCGTGGAGAGTTCGATGGTGACCGGTCCCAGGCGCAGCGAGTCGCCGCCGACCGTGCCGGCCTCCTCGCCGCCGACGCTGCGCCGGCTGACCGCGTGGATCCGGGCGAGCAACTCCCCGGTGTCGTACGGCTTGGTGACGTAGTCGTCGGCGCCGAGGTTCAGCCCGTGGATCCGGGAACGGACATCGGCGCGCGCCGTCACCATGATCACCGGGGTCGAGCAGAGTTTCCGGATCTTGCCGCAGACCGCGTAGCCGTCCTGGTCGGGCAGTCCGAGGTCGAGGAGTACGACTCCGTAAGGAGACTTCGTCCCGTCGGTCACCGGGAGCAGCGCCTGGAGTGCCTCTTCGCCGCTGCGCGCGTGTGTGACATCGAACCCGTGCCTCTTCAGAACCGCGGCGAGGGCGGCTGCGACGTGGTCGTCGTCCTCGACGAGCAGCAGCCTCATGGCCCTCCTCCGTGGTGTGGCGGTCACAGTACGTACCAGGGCATCCACGCCCATGGCTGCCGCACCAGTCAAGTCACTTCCCGTTAAGCGGGGGTTTCCGTTACCCACCCGGTACGCCGAACCGGGCCCTCTTCACACGGTGTGTCCGGTTGCGGCCGGATCGTTATGCTCAATTTCCCCTCAGATGTAATGACGCTGGTCGCAGTGCGTGACTAGGGTCCTCCCCAACCGAGGAGGACGGAGCAAGAAGCCGATGAGCGGAGTTTCAGTGACCAAGGAAACCGACGACGCCAGGCCGGCGTCGGGCGACCTGGTCGTGCTGAGCAACGTCAACAAGCACTTCGGCGCGCTGCATGTGCTCCAGGACATCGACCTGACCATCGCCCGTGGCGAGGTCGTCGTCGTGATCGGGCCCTCCGGGTCCGGCAAGTCCACACTGTGCCGCGCCATCAACCGTCTGGAGCCGATCGACTCCGGCAGTATTTCGCTCGACGGGAAGCCGCTGCCCGCCGAAGGCAAGGAACTGGCCCGGCTGCGCGCCGATGTCGGGATGGTCTTCCAGTCCTTCAACCTCTTCGCGCACAAGACGGTCCTGGAGAACGTCACTCTGGGGCAGATCAAGGTCCGCAAGAAGGACAAGGCTCTCGCCGACGAGTTCGCGCGGACCCTGCTCGACCGCGTCGGTGTGGCCAACCAGGCGGACAAGTACCCCGCACAGCTCTCCGGTGGCCAGCAGCAGCGCGTCGCGATCGCCCGCGCGCTGGCGATGGAGCCGAAGGTCATGCTCTTCGACGAGCCGACCTCCGCGCTCGACCCGGAGATGATCAACGAGGTGCTCGAAGTCATGCAGCAGCTCGCACGTGACGGTATGACCATGGTCGTCGTGACCCACGAGATGGGCTTCGCACGGTCCGCCGCGAATCGGGTCGTCTTCATGGCGGACGGCCAGATCGTCGAAGAGGCGACGCCGGAGCAGTTCTTCACCAACCCTCGCAGCGACCGGGCCAAGGACTTCCTGTCCAAGATCCTGCACCACTGAGCTGCCCGTAACTTTCGAGACACAGAAGGATGTTGACCATGAATCTCCGTAAAGCAAGCGCTGCTGCCGCGACCGTACTGGCCCTTTCCCTGACCGCGACCGCCTGTGGTTCCGGCGACAGCGACTCGTCGAGCGAGGGTGACAGCGGGGGCAAGAAGATCACCATCGGTATCAAGTTCGACCAGCCCGGTATCGGTCTGAAGACCCCGGACGGTTCCTTCACCGGATTCGACGTCGACGTCGCGACGTACGTGGCCAAGGAGCTCGGCTACGACGCGAAGGACATCGAGTGGCGGGAAACCCCGAGCGCCGACCGTGAGACCGCGCTTGAGCGCGGCGACGTGAAGTTCATCGCGGCCTCCTACTCGATCAACGACGAGCGCAAGGAGAAGGTCGACTTCGCCGGCCCGTATCTGCTCGCCCACCAGGACCTGCTGATCCGCGCCGACGACAACATCACCAAGGGCGCGGACCTCAACGGCAAGAAGCTGTGTTCGGTGACGGGCTCCACGTCCGCGCAGAACGTGAAGGACGACTTCGCGCCGAAGGCCCAGCTGAAGCAGAACGCCACGTACTCGGAGTGCATCGACGCACTCGCGAGCGGCGCCGTCGACGCGCTGACCACGGACGACTCGATCCTCGCCGGTTACGCCTCGCAGGACCAGAACAAGGGCAAGTTCAAGCTCGCCGGCCTCAGCCTGAGCAACGAGAACTACGGCATCGGTGTCAAGAAGGGCGACACCAAGCTGACCGAGGACATCAACGCCGCTCTGGAGAAGATGGTCGCGGACAAGGCCTGGGACAAGGCCGTGGCGGACAACTTCGGCCCGGCCGACTACAAGAACGAGCCCGCCCCGAAGATCGGCAACATCGTCAGCTGAATCGACGGGCCCTGAATTCCCCGGCGAGTCCCTCGGCGAATTCCTCGGCCCATTCGGCTCATTCGGCGCAGATGTGGCGCGCCGCCCCGTGAGGGTGGCGCGCCACGCCATCAACAAACGCGAGAGCGCGGGAGATCGTGTTCGACTTTCTTGAAGGTTACGACCTGCTAGGGGCGTTCTGGGTAACGGTGCAGCTCGCCGTCTTCTCCGGAATCGGCTCCCTCGTCCTGGGCACCATACTCGCGGCGATGCGCGTGAGCCCGGTTCCGCTGATGCGCGGATTCGCCACGGTGTACGTGAACGTGGTCCGGAACATTCCGCTCACCGTCATCATCGTCTTCGCCTCCCTCGGTCTCGCCGACATCTTCGGTATCACTCTGGGCGCGGCCGACGACTTCGACGCGCTCAGTTTCCGGCTGGCCATTCTCGGACTGACCGTCTACACGGCGGCGTTCGTCTGTGAGGCCATCCGCTCCGGCATCAACACGGTGCCTGTCGGGCAGGCGGAGGCGGCGCGGGCCATCGGGCTGAACTTCACCCAGGTCCTGTCCCTCATAGTCCTTCCGCAGGCGTTCCGCTCGGTCATCGGGCCTCTCACCAACGTGCTGATCGCCCTGACGAAGAACACGACGGTGGCCGCGGCCATCGGCGTGGCCGAAGCGGCCCTCCTGATGAAGGAGATGATCGAGAACGAGTCGCAACTCATCCTCATCTCGGCGATCTTCGCCTTCGGGTTCGTGGTCCTGACACTGCCGACCGGTCTCATCCTCGGCTGGGTCGCCAAGCGAGTGGCGGTGAAGCGATGACTTCCGTTCTGTACGACGCGCCGGGTCCCGGCGCCAAGCGCCGCAACATCATCTACTCGGCGCTCTTCGTGGTCGTCCTGGCCCTGGGTGTGTGGTGGATCTACTCCGCCATGTCGGACAAGGGACAGCTGGAGTGGGCGAAGTGGAGCCCCTTCACCGAGTCCCAGGCGTGGACGACGTATCTGCTCCCCGGTCTCGTCAACACCCTCAAGGCCGCGGGTCTCGCGCTGGTGATCGCGCTTCCTCTCGGTGCTCTCTTCGGTATCGCGCGGCTCTCCGACCACCGTTGGGTCAGGGTTCCGTCCGGTGTGGTCGTCGAGTTCTTCCGCGCGATCCCCGTACTGATCCTGATGGTGTTCGCGAACCAGCTGTACGCGGAGTACACCGACATCAGTACGGAGATGCGCCCGCTGTACGCGGTCGTCACCGGCCTGGTGCTGTACAACGCGTCGGTGCTCGCCGAGGTCGTCCGCGCGGGCATCCTGTCGCTGCCCAAGGGGCAGACGGAGGCCGCCAAGGCGATCGGTCTGCGCAAGGGCCAGACGATGCGCAGCATCCTGCTGCCGCAGTCGGTGACGGCGATGCTGCCCGCGCTGGTGAGCCAGCTCGTGGTCATCGTCAAGGACACCGCGCTCGGCGGGGCGCTGCTCAGCTTCACCGAGCTGCTCAGCGCCCGGAAGACGCTCGCCGCGAACTACGGCAATGTCATCCCGAGCTTCATCGTCGTCGCGGTGATCTTCATCGTGCTGAATCTGCTGCTCACGACGTTCGCGTCCTGGCTGGAGAAGCGGCTGCGCCGCGCGAAGCGGAGCACCGGGGCCGTGCTGACGGGCGGGGCGATGGACGATCTGAGTGTCACGGGTACGCCGATCAGCAAGACGGACGGCGCCACCGGCGACGAGGGTGGCGGCGGCGGCTAGCCCCTCGGCCCTCGCCCCTGAAACGGGGCCGAAGTACCTGACGGAGGCAGCGGCGCGCGGCGTCGCTGCCTCCGTCACTTGACGCAAGCACCCGCAGTAGGTTGCATACGTTCTGTGATCGCTCCCCGGGTGCCAACCGCCAATCGCCACTTGACCGTACGGGCCGGAGGGGTCGCGCCGTGGACCCGGTGATCGTTGTCGGCGCGGGCCCCGTGGGGCTCGCGCTCTCGCTCTGCCTGGCCACCCAGGGCGTCGCCGTCGTCGTGCTGGACGAGGGGGCGGGCACCGACGACCCGCGCCCGGCCCGTACGGCGGTGCTGCGGCCCGACACGGCCGCGCTGATGGCACGGCTGGGCTGCTCCACGCTCCGTGACGAGGGAGCCCGGTGGGTCGGTTGGCGACAGCTGCGGCGCAAGCAGCAGATGCGGCAACTGCCGCTCGGTGAGGCCGACGAGGTACGTGGCGCGGGTGGGGCCGGTGGTGCCGAGACCGGGTTCGGTGCCGGGGCGGACGCGGGTGCGGTCGCCGGTGCGGGAGGCACCGTCGGTGACGGCGAACGTGCCGAGCCGGTCCACCCCTCGCCTTTACATCTCCCTCAGCACGCCCTGACGCGTGGTCTCAGGGACGCCGCCGCGCGCCATGATCTCGTGCGGCTGGTGACGGACAGCCGGCTCGACTCACTGGAGCAGGACGCGCGGGGCGTCACGGTGCACACGCGCGGCCCCGGGGCGACCTGGTGGCGCGGAAGCCATGTGGTGGGCTGCGACGGGGCCAGGTCGACCGTCCGCAAGCTGCTGGGCGTCCGTTTCCCGGGGCGTACGGCGGTGGAACGGCACGCGGTCGCGGCGCTCCGTGTCGAACTGCCCTGGCCCGGCGAGGCCGTGCTGCACCGTCAGCCGCCGTGGCGGGGCGGCGGCCAGGAGGTGTCCGCCAGGCCGCTCGCCGACGGTGTGTGGCGGCTGGACTGGCTGCTGCCGGCCCGGGGGGACCTGGTCACGCCGGAGGCGCTGGTGGCGCGGGTGCGGGACACCCTGGCCGGCTGGTGCGGCGTGACGCCGCCGTACGACCTGCTCGACACCGGCGTGTACACGCTGCACCACCGGCTGGCGCGGCGCTGGCGCGTCGGGCGGGCGTTCCTCGCCGGGGACGCCGCGCACCTGCTGGGCGCCCTGGGCACACAGGGCCTGGACGAGGGGCTGCGGGACGCCGAGAACCTGGGCTGGAAGCTGGCGCACGCCTGGCACCACGGGGCGTCGGAGACGCTGCTGGACAGCTATCAGGCGGAACGCCGCACGGCCGTCGCCGCACGGCTGCGCGCCGCCGACCAGTCGCTGACGATACTTCGGGGCGGCGGAGGGCTGCGCACATATCTGCCGGGCACCGCGCGCGGCCACGACTCCCTGCTCGCCGACGGACATCTGGGCAGCGGGCCGCTGGGCGCGCCCCCCGCGTACCCGCACTCGCCCCTCGCGCCTCCGTACGCCGAGGCGCACACGACGGTCGACACCCGGACGGGGGCGCCCGTCGAGGATGTGGTCGTGACGGCGCCCGACGGCACGACCGTACGGCTGCGGGACCGGCTCGGCAGGGGCAAGGTGCTGGTGGTGCTGGTCGCGCCGGGGACTGGGGTGTGGGACCGGCGGCACTGGCTGACCGCGGGCGTCATGCCGAGGCTCGCCAAGGCGGTGGCGGGGCTGCCGTCACCGGCCGAGCTGCTGGTCACCGAGAGCTACCCGGGGGCGTCCGCGCACTCGGTGCTGCTCGTACGGCCCGACGGGCACCTGGTCGTGGCCTTCGGCGGCGTGCGTCCCGACGAGCTGTACGCGGCGGCCGACGCCGCACGTGGGGGCGCGCCCGAGATCTCTTCGTCCAGGGATCGCTCCGACCGGTCGGACCGCACTGCGAACATCAATTGACCGTCGTCGCGATCACATGGTGTACTCCGGAACGTGACTGACACCGACGTGCGCCTGTGGCGGAGGGTCCATATGGACCTGGTCCGCTATGCGGGCTGTGTGTGTCGTCCGTCCTGCTGAATTCGCCCCCCTTCTCGTAGCGCTCGTCGTGTCGGCACATGGCGGCGCACCCCCGCGAACTTCCAGGACGGTCTTCATGTCTTCCTCTCTCGACACCCCCGCACCGGCCGCCTCGGTGTCAACTCCCCTTTCTTCCAAGGCTGTTGACGCCGCGCCGCCCGGGGCGCCGGCCGCGCCGAAGAGCGTGCCTACGCAGGCCGAGCTGCTCGCCTTCGTACGGCGTACGGCGGCCGACAGCGAACTCGTCGCCACCCTCCCCCTCGACCCCGAGGGCCGTACCTGGATCCGTCTCGACGGCCCCGCCGGCAGCGAGGCGTGGATCATCGCCTGGCCGCCCGGCACGGGGACAGGCTGGCACGACCACGGTGGCTCGTACGGCGCCTTCGCCACGGCGGGAGGCGCGCTCCAGGAGGACTCGCTGGCCGCCCGGCTGCCCACCGAGGGGTGGAAGACGCTGGAGCTGGCCGAAGGGGTCGACCGGGAGCGGACGTTGACGAAGGGCGACGCCAGGGCGTTCGGCAGTCACCATGTGCACGAGGTGCGCAACGAGTCGGAATCGGAGCACGCCGTGTCGGTGCACGCCTACTATCCGCCGCTGCCGCTGATGCGCCGCTACAGCCGTACCGGCGCGGTGCTCCGTCTTGAGCAGGTCGAGCGCCCGCAGGAGTGGCAGTGAGCGGCGGGCCGGGCGAACAGACGCCGGTGGGGATAGACGAACTGCTCGACCAGGTCCGCGAGGGACTTGACCGGGTCGAACCGCATGCGGCTTTCGCCGCCGCCGAGGCCGGGGCGCTGCTGGTCGACATCCGGTACGCGGAGCTGCGGGACCGGGACGGGCTGATCCCCGGCGCGCTGGTCGTCGAGCGCAACGAACTTGAGTGGCGCCTCGACCCGCAGGGCAGCCACCGGGCGGTGGAGGCCACGAGCCACGATCTGCGGGTCGTGGTGATCTGCAACGAGGGGTACGCGTCGAGTCTCGCGGCGCTCTCGCTGCGCCAGCTGGGGCTGCACCGGGCGACGGACCTCGTCGGCGGTTTCCAGGCGTGGAAGGCGGCGGGCCTGCCGGTCTCGCGCTGAGCCGGTCTCGGTCACACAGGCCCGGATCCGGCCGCCCCCGCGTGGGCCGGATCTCATGCGGCGTCCCGCCGGCTCTGCCGACTCT
The DNA here is from genome assembly GCF_001723055.1 of Streptomyces niveus. GTDB lineage: Bacteria > Actinomycetota > Actinomycetes > Streptomycetales > Streptomycetaceae > Streptomyces > Streptomyces niveus. The sequence continues at coordinate 37,118 of NZ_MDCR01000123.1, read as the reverse complement.
TTTGGTCGCCCCCGTGGCTCTCGGTTTCCCCGGGGTTCAGTAGATGCCCTCGTCCAGTCCTTCCGTGTCCTCGCCCTCCGCCTCCAGTGCCTGCTTCACCACGCGCAGGGCCACGCCCTGCGGGTATCCCTTGCGGGCCAGCATCCCCGCGAGCCTGCGCACCCGTCTGTCCCGCTCCATGCCACGGGTGGAGCGGAGCTTGCGGGCGACCAGCTCCCGTGCGGTCGCCTCCTCCTGTTCGGAGTCGAGCTGCCCGACCGCCTCGTCGATCAGCTCGGAGTCCACGCCCTTGGTGCGCAGTTCACGCGCCAGGGCGCGGCGGGCCAGACCCCGGCCGTGGTGCCGGGACTCCACCCACGCGTCGGCGAACGCCGCGTCGTTGATCAGTCCCACGTCTTCGAAGCGGGAGAGGACTTCCGCCGCGACATCCTCGGGGATGTCACGCTTCTCCAGCGCGTCCGCCAGTTGTTTCCGGGTGCGGGGGGTCCCGGTGAGCAGGCGCAGACAGATCGCCCGCGCCCGCTCCGCCGGGTCCTGGGGCGGCAGCTCCTTCTCGGCCCTCGACGAGTCGGGGCTGCCGCCCTGCCCTTCAGTTCGCCGCCTCTTCGCGTAAGGCACGGCGCCGAACTAGCTCTTTGCCGCCGCCGCCTTGGCCGTCTTGGCCTTGGTGGCGGGAGCGGGCACCGTCTTGGCCGTGTCGCCGGCCGGCGCACCGGCCGCGGCGGCGTCACCGGCCGCGCCCCCTGCGGGCTCGGTCGCGGGCTCGTCCGGCTTTACTCCGACGCCCAGCTTCTTCAGGATCTTCTGCTCGATCTCGTTGGCGAGATCGGGGTTGTCCTTGAGGAAGTTGCGGGCGTTCTCCTTGCCCTGGCCGAGCTGGTCGCCCTCGTACGTGTACCAGGCGCCGGCCTTGCGGACGAAGCCCTCCTCCACGCCCATGTCGATCAGACCGCCCTCGCGGCTGATCCCCTGGCCGTAGAGGATGTCGAACTCGGCCTGCTTGAAGGGCGGCGCGACCTTGTTCTTGACGACCTTGACGCGGGTGCGGTTGCCGACGGCGTCGGTGCCGTCCTTCAGCGTCTCGATACGGCGGATGTCGAGCCGCACCGAGGCGTAGAACTTGAGCGCCCGGCCACCGGTCGTGGTCTCCGGCGAACCGAACATCACGCCGATCTTCTCGCGGAGCTGGTTGATGAAGATGGCCGTGGTCTTGGACTGGTTGAGCGCACTGGTGATCTTCCGGAGCGCCTGGCTCATCAGCCGCGCCTGGAGACCCACGTGCGAGTCGCCCATCTCGCCCTCGATCTCCGCGCGCGGCACCAGGGCCGCGACGGAGTCGATGACGATGAGGTCGAGCGCCCCGGAGCGGACCAGCATGTCCACGATTTCCAGGGCCTGTTCGCCGTTGTCGGGCTGCGACAGGAGCAGGCTGTCGATGTCGACGCCGAGCTTCTTCGCGTACTCCGGGTCGAGCGCGTGCTCGGCGTCCACGAAGGCCACCGTGCCGCCCGCCCGCTGGGCGTTCGCCACCGCGTGCAGCGTCAGCGTCGTCTTGCCGGACGACTCCGGCCCGTACACCTCCACCACACGGCCGCGCGGGATGCCGCCGACTCCGAGCGCGACGTCGAGCGCGGTCGATCCGGTGGGGATGACCTCGATGGGCTCGTTCGGCCGCTCGCCGAGGCGCATCACCGCGCCCTTGCCGAATTGCCGTTCAATCTGGGCGAGAGCGGCGTCCAGCGCCTTCTCGCGGTCGGATCCTGCCATGGGTTCCACCCGATTTGCTTGTGTCGATCGCTTCACATCGAAGACGCTATCCCCTGCCACTGACAATGGGCCTCGACGTCCTCCCGGCCTGTGGAAAACTCCGGCTCCCGGGGACCTCGGCCAACCGGTCCGAACTCCATGAGAATGCTTGTTCGATTTTGATGTCAAGCGCATCCCGCAGGCGTGTCACGGAACGGGCGGGGTGTCCCGTGTCACCGAACCTTGATCAGCGTCAAAGGCCGCGAGGAGCTGCGTGGCGCCGGAAAAGGCGGTACGGCCGGGCGATGAGTTCGCGAGCCCGGAACGGTCTACCCCAGTAACAATCGGATCAGACGGCTCACCACGAGGGCGACGTGAGGTCGCCACCAGGAGGACGGCTCAGTGAACGACCATGTGGGCAAGGTGACCTGCGATCTCTCGATCTCCGTCGACGGGTACTCGGCCGGGCTCGACCAGTCCGAGCAGCGCCCGTTCGGCGACGACGCCGGCGATGGCTGGGGCGGCAGACTGCACGCCTGGATGTTCGAAACCCCGGAGCAACGGCAGGCTGAGCTCGACCGGCTGACGATGGTCGGCGCCTTCATCATGGGGCGCAACATGTTCGGCCCCGTACGCGGCGCGTGGGACCGACAGTGGAAGGGATGGTGGGGCGACAATCCGCCGTATCACGCACCGGTCTTCGTGCTCACCCACCACCCGCGCGATCCACAGCCGATGGACGGCGGCACCACCTTCCACTTCGTCACCGACGGCATCGAATCCGCGCTGCGGCAGGCTCGCGAGGCGGCAGGGGGCCGCAACGTGTCGATCCACGGGGGCGCGACCACCATCAACCAGTACCTCGCCGCAGGTCTGGTCGACGAGTTGCGGCTACACATCGTGCCGTTCACGCTCGGCGCCGGTACGCGGCTGTTCGACGGCGTGCCGTCACTGAATCTTGAACAGGTGGAGTCGCGAGCAGCGAACTCGGTCACCCACGTGACCTATCGCATGCAGTCCTGAGCGAAGGGCGGTGCCACTCACAACGACCGCCCAAGGTTCGGTGGCACGCACTCAACGTTCAATGACACGGGACAGGCTGTCCGCGTTCCTCGGCCCGGCGCTGACGGCCTTCGGCGTGTGGAACATCGCCGGCTCGATCCGCCCGTGGCCGTCCGGGGTCGTCGAGAACGATGAGGACGTTGTCCATCCGCCGGATCGGCCCGCCGTGATCGACGACCTCCCGATCGGCGGGGACGTGCTGGAGCGTTCCACGACGCGGACGCACTTGCGGGCGACCTCACGGCGCTGGGGTGAACAGTCATCGTCCGGCGCGTCCCGCAACCGCCGCCCGGCCCCGCCTGACCCGTGTGACCGCACCCCCGAGGTCGGTCGCCGTTCACCACTGACACCCCCAACTCGTCGGTACGGTGCGGCTACTCGCGCGTCCCCGCGTGGTCGACCGGTCGCGCGCGCAGGGCGGTCAGCGCGGGTACGACGGCGGCCGCCACCGCCAGTACGGCGCTCGCCGCCACCATCGCCCCCAGGCCGCCCCAGGGCACCACCAGGGGCGACCGGACGGAGAGCAGCGCGAGGGCACCGCGCAGCCCCAGGAGGTTCAGGCCTGCGACGGCGGCGCCGAGGAGGGAGCCGACGGCGACGACCACCAGGGCCTCGGCGGCGACCAGGCGGAGCACCTGTGGCTTGGTCGCCCCTGTCAGCCGGAGCACCGCGAGGTCGCCGACGCGGTCGGACGTCGCCATGACGAGGGTGTTCGCCAGCGCGATCCCCGTGTACAGCAGTGCGATCCCCAGAATCAGCAGCAGTCCCAGACGGGTGCTCTCGCTGGAGCGGGGATGGCTCCGTGCCAGCCACTCGTCCTTGGTGAGGACGGTCGTCCGCGTCGCCGCTCCCGCCTCCCGCAACGCCGCCTCGACAGCGCCGGCGTCCGCGCCGTCACGCACCGCGACGTCGACGCGGTCGACCGGGGCGCCGGGGGCGTTGCGTGGGGTCACGTACACACCGTTGCCGCCGGTTCCGGTCCGGAGGACCGCCACGATCCGCAGAGTCACCTCGCGGCCGTCGCCCAGCCAGACCCTGACCCGCTGTCCGACCGTCCGGGTCAGCCACTCCTCGTTGACGACGATGCCGCCGTCGTCGAGGTCGGCCACCCGGCCGGACGCCACCGGCAGCCGGGACACCGCCGCGAGAGCGGCCGGGTCGACGGCCCTGGCCTCGGACCTGACGAGCGCGACGCCTTCTTCGAGGACGGTCACGGCGGTGGAGCGGGAGGCGCTGACGGCGGCGCCGGGGATGCTCCGCGCCCGGGTCACGAACGGGGCGGGCAGCACGCTCTTCTCTCCCGGCGCGGCCACGACGTAGTCGGCGGTGGTCTGTGACGCGGCCTCGGTGGCCTTCGCCTCGTTGATCGTCGCCGTCGTCCCCAGAAGGGAGGCGGCGAGCGCCACGGTGATCAGTACGGGTGCGGCGACGGCCGCCGTACGGCGCACGCCGGTGGCCGCGTTCTCCCGCGCCAGCAGGCCGGTGGCGCCCGGCAGCCGGGCGGGCAGCCAGGTGACGAGCCTGACCAGCGGCGGCACGAGCACCGGCGCGTACAGGGCGAAGCCGACGATCAGCAGCATCGGCCGGGTGATGTAGGTCTTCCTCTTCAGGGCCTCGCCGGGATCGGTGGCCAGCGACCATACGAGCAGTCCCAGTCCCGCCAGCAGGAGGAGGGCTCCGAGCAGCCAGCGGCTCGGGGGCATTGTCCCGTTGTCGAGCGCGGCCTCGCGCAGCGCCTCCGTGGGCTTGATCCGTCCCGCCCGCCAACTGGACGTCAGGACACCCGCCATCGCCACGCACAGGCCCGTCCAGAAGGCGGTGTGCAGCGGCCAGGTCTGGTCGCCGATCGCGAACCAGGACGGTGCGACGCCGCTGTCGACCATCCACGCGGCGAGCGGCGGCGCGCCGACGGCGCCGAGCAGACAGCCGGCGGCCGAGGCCGGTACGGCGACGAGGACCGCCTCGGCGAACACGGTCCGCCGTATCTGCCGCGCCGTGGCGCCCGCCGTACGAAGGAGACCGAACTCGCGTCTGCGCTGGGCCACGGCGAAGGCGAAGGTCGACGCCACGACGAAGACGGAGACGAAGCAGGTGATGCCCGCCGCCGTGCCCAGCAGGGCGTTGACAGCGACCAGGGCCTCGCTGTCCCGGTCCGGGTCCGGATCGGCCCGGCGCCGTTCGTCACCGGTCAGGACGTCGATCCCGGATCCGGTGCCGCGTACGGCGTTCTGGACGGCCTTCCGTACGGCTGTGGCGTCCGCGTGCACCACCAACGCGTCGATACGGGGCGAGAGTTGGGCGGCTTCGGCGTCGGTGAAGAACACGGCGGTCTCGAAGTCCGTCGCGGCCACGGTGCCGACGACGGTGCGGCTGTCGGCCCCCGCCGGGGTGACGACGCGCACGCGGTCGCCGACCGCCACGCCGCCGCCGGACCGGTCCCGCTCACGGGCCGCCACCGCGACGACGACCTCGCCGGGTGCCCGGGGCGCGCGACCGTCCGTGAGCCGGTACGGCGTGGCCGCCGCGACCGACCAGGGATGCCCGGCCGCCGCGGCACCCTCGCCGTCCTCGCCTCCCACGGAGGCGTACGACACCGGGAACGTCCGGTCCTCGACCGTCCTGCCGAGCCGCGCGAGCTCGGCGGCCACCTCGGCGGGCACCGCCCGTGGATCGGCGAGGCGCTGCGTACGCTCACCGATCGTTGTGGAGACCCGCAGGGTGTCGGTGGCCCTGACGACCACCGGGGCGGCGGCGAAGCGCTCCGGGCCCCGGTGCGGGGCCTGGAAGGTGGCCGCCAGCGCGAGTCCGGTGGCGGCGATGAGCCCCACTCCGAGGGCGAGGGCGACGAACGACCCGGTGAAGGTGACCCAGCGGGCCCGCATCCCCTGGAGAGTCAGCCTCAGCACGGGGCCACCGCCAGTGCGGTCATCCGCTCGGCGACCCGGTCCGCGGTCGGGGAGTCGAGGTCGCCGCGGATCCGGCCGTCCGCCAAGAACAGCACCCGGTCCGCGTACGACGCCGCCGTCGGGTCGTGCGTCACCATGATCACTGTCTGGCCCCCGTCGACCATGCCCCGCAGCAGTGTCAGGACCTCCCGCCCGGTCCGGGAGTCCAGCGCCCCGGTCGGCTCGTCGCCGAAGAGCACGTCGGGGCGGGTGACCAGCGCCCTGGCGAGCGCCACCCGCTGCTGCTGCCCGCCGGAGAGCTCGCTGGGCCGGTGCCCCGCGCGCTCCCGCAGCCCCACCCGCTCCAGCACGTCGAGCACGGCGCCCCGTTCGGGTCTCCGGCCGGCCAGGCGCAGCGGGAGCGCCACGTTCTGTTCGGCGGTGAGCGAGGGCAGCAGGTTGAACGCCTGGAAGACGAAGCCGATGCGTTCGCGCCGCAGCAGCGTCAGCTTGTTCTCGCTGAGCGCGGTCAGGTCGCGGTCCCCGAGCAGCACGGTGCCGCTGGTGGGCCGGTCGAGGCCGGCCGTGCACTGGAGCAGGGTGGACTTGCCGGAGCCGGAGGGCCCCATGACGGCGGTGAAGGTGCCCTTGGGTATGTCGAGCGTGACCCGGTCGAGGGCGGTCACCGCCGCCGCGCCCTTCCCGTAGGACCGGGTGACGGAGCTGAGCCGGACCGCCAGGCCGGCCGTGGCGATACCGGGCGGGACGACGCTGTTCGTCGCTGCGTTCTTCATGCTGATCACTCAAGCCGCGCCGGACGCCGCGCACATCACAGCTGTGTACGGGGCGAAAGGTGGAGCTAGCTGGGTGGTCGCCCCGTGCGGCGCCCGCCTACCGTGCGTGCATGCACTCCCCCAGTCTCTGGCAGGCCCTCCGGTCGCCCCGTTATCTCCTCAGCAGCTGGCCGTGGCGCTCCGCGGCGTATCTGCTGAGCGGTGTGCTGGTCGGTCTCGCGACCCTGGTCTCGCTGCTCCTGCTGGCGGTCACGGGCGGCGCGCTGGCGGTGGTCCTGATCGGTGTGCCGCTGTTGCTGATGTTCGCGCTCGCGGGTATCCCGCTGGCCGCGCTGGAGCGTCGCCGGCTGCGGCTGGTCGACCCCGTCGTGCTGCCCGATCCGCACCGCGAGCCGGACGGCACCGGGCCCGCCGCCTGGGTCCGGGTCCGCCTCAAGGAGCCTGCCACGTGGCGGGAGTTGGGCTACGCGCTGCTGTTCGCGTGCGTGCTGTGGCCCCTGGAGGCGCTGGCCGTGGGCACCGTGCTCGTCGTCTGCGGCGGGCTGCTGGCCACGCCCGTCGTGATGGCCACGGCCGGCGGCGGAGAGGAGGCCCGCGTCCTGAAGATCTGGCTGGCCGGCTCGTATCCGCAGGCGTTCACGGCGGCGCTCGTCGGTGCGCTCCTGCTGCCCGTCCTGGTCTATCCGCTGGGGCTGGTGGCCGTCGGACGCGCGGCGCTGACCAGGGCGCTGCTGTCGCCCCGGGACGCCGCCGTCGATTCCCGGATCCAGGAACTGGGCCGGTCCCGGATGCGGCTCGTCGACGCCTTCGAGGCGGAACGCCGCCGGATCGAGCGCGATCTCCACGACGGGGCGCAGCAGCGGCTGGTGGCCCTGTCGATGACGCTCGGCCTGGCGAGGCTGGAGAACCCCGGCGAGCCCCTGGGCGGCCTCCTCACCAAGGCTCACGACGAGGCGGGCACCGCCCTGGTGGAGATCAGGGAGCTGATCCGGGGCATCCACCCCCAGGTGCTCACCGACCGGGGGCTGAAGGACGCGGTCGAGGACGTCGCCGACCGGTCGACGGTGCCGGTCGACGTACGGTTCGAGCTGCCGGGGCGGCTGCCCGAACCGGTCGAGACGGCGGCGTACTTCGCGGTCTCGGAGGCACTCGCGAACGTCGCCAAGCACAGCGGGGCCGACCGGGCGGAGGTGTCTGGCGGGATCGCCGGCGGCGATCTGGTCGTCGAGGTCAGGGACGACGGGGCGGGCGGAGCGGACTTCGCGGGCGGCACGGGCCTTCAGGGGGTCGCGGACCGCATCTCGGTGCTCGACGGCCGGCTGCGGATCTCCAGCCCCGTCGGCGGCCCGACGGTCTTCCACGTGCGGATACCCTGCCGGCCCGCCACCGCCACCGCCGCCCCTCCCACTCCGACCCGGAAGAGGACCTGATGTTGCGCATCGTGCTGGCCGAGGACAGCGTGCTCCTGCGGGACGGGCTCACCGGCCTCCTCGAACGTTTCGGGCACCGGGTCGTCGCCGAGGCCGGGACCGCCGACGAGCTGACCGAGGCGGTGGCCGCGCACCGGCCCGACATCGTGGTGACGGACGTTCGCATGCCGCCCGGCTTCTCCGACGAGGGGCTACGGGCCGCGCTGGCGCTGCGCGAGCGACAGCCGGAGCTGCCCATTCTCGTGCTGAGCCAGTACGTGCAGCGCGCGTACGCCGAGGAACTGCTCGACTCCTCCGACGGCACCAGCGTCGGCTATCTGCTCAAGGAACGGATCGGGCACGTCGAGGAGTTCGTCGACGCCGTACGCCGCGTCGCCGAGGGGGCGACGGTGGTCGATCCGGAAGTCGTACGGCAACTGCTCAGGCACCGGCGCGACCCTCTTTCGAGGCTGACGCCGCGCGAACAGGAAGTACTGGCGCTGATGGCGGAGGGCAGGTCCAACGCGGCCGTCGGTGCGGCGTTGCACGTCAGTGAGGGCACGGTGAGCAAGCACTTCGGCAGCATCCTCACCAAGCTCGACCTGTCACTGACCGACGCGACGAACCGCCGTGTCCTGGCCGTCCTCGCCTATCTGCGCGGTTAGGGCGTGCCCGCGAAGCCCGCCTCCTGAAGAGGACATCGCCTCGGTCAGGCGCCGCCCTCCGCGCGGGGCGGCCTCACCCGCGCGCTGCCGCGTCGCACCGCACGCCGTATCCGGGCCAGCGTGCGCCCGCTGCCGCGACGCCGGTGCCCGTGCACGCGCGGGTCGTCCGTCACGTCGTAGCGCTTCACGTACGCCCCGAGGAACGCCTGCAACGTCGCGACCGCGGGGATGGCGATCAGCGCGCCGACGGCGCCGAGCAGCGCCGTACCGGCGACGACCGAGCCGAAGGCCACGGCGGGGTGGATGTCGACGGTCCTGGCGGTGAGTTTGGGCTGGAGGACGTAGTTCTCGAACTGCTGGTAGATCACGACGAATCCGAGCACCCAGAGCGCGTACCAGGGATCCACCGTGAAGGCGATCAGCATCGGCAGGGCGCCTGCGAGATAGGTGCCGATGGTCGGCAGGAACTGCGAGACGAGGCCCACCCACACCGCCAGCACCGGTGCGTACTGGATCCCGAGGATCTCCAGCAGGATGTAGTGCGCGATACCGGAGACGAGCGCCATGAGGCCGCGTGAGTAGAGGTAGCCGCCGGTCTTGTCGACCGCGATCTCCCAGGCCCGCAGCACCTCGACCTGCTTGGCCGGGGGCAGGACGGAGCACACGGTGCGCCGCAGCCTCGGCCCGTCGGCGGCGAAGTAGAACGAGAACAGGAAGATCGTCAGGAGCCGGAAGAGACCGCCGAGGACGGTGGTCGAGATGTCGAGCACACCGCTCGCGCTGTTCTGGACGTATCTCTGGAGCCAGTCGGAGTGCAGCAGGCTGTCCTGGACGGCGACCCGTGACAGCTCGGTGTGGAAGCTCAGGTTGATCCAGTTGATGACGGAGTCGAGGTACTTGGGGAAGTCCTCGACGATCTCGATGATCTGCCCCGCGAGCATCGAGCCGAGCAGCACCACGAAACCGACGGACGCGATCAGGACGGCGAAGAAGACCAGGAAGGTGGCGAGTCCGCGCCGCATGCCGCGCGCCGCCATCCGGCTGACGACCGGCTCGACCGCCAGGGCCAGGAAGAAGGCGATCAGGATGTTGATCAACAGCCCGATGAGCTGGTGGAACGCCCAACTGCCCAGCTGGAAGCAGGCAACGAGTGTCAGTGCGAGCACCATGGCACGGGGCAGCCAGCGGGGCATGCGGGCGGAGTCACCGCCGCTGCCCGCCGCGGGAGGCGGGGGCGGTGGGGTGGACGGCTGAGGTTCCTGGGTTGCTTCGTCGGTCAGTGCCACGGAGCCAGTGTCGCGTACGCGGATGTCACCGTTTGTCGGCGGGCACTCCCATGGCGGTGCAGACCGCCCTCCAGACGTCCTTGGCCTCCCAGCCGGCGTCGAGTGCCTCGTTCACCGTACGGCCGCCCAGCTCGGCCATCACATGGTCGCGCGCGAAGGAGTCGGCGTACGCCGAGCCGAAGTGGTCCGCCATCCGTTCCCAGAAAATCGTCAACCGCATGAAGCCAGTATCCCGCTCATGGGAGTGCAGCCGGGGCCGGTCCGCCCCGCGCGGGGCACCGCGCGTCCTACGGTCGGTGGATGGCCGCGACCACAGCATCCCAGCCGAGTCCTCTCGCCCGCGCGGAGCGTTTCGTGTGGCTGACGGCGCGGGTCCTCGAACAGCGACGGTTCGCCCATCACTTCACGGGCGGCGGGGCGGACGCCGTCGAGACGGCGCTCACCGCGTACCGCAACGAGGACGGCGGTTACGGCCACGGTCTGGAGCCCGATCTGCGCGGCCCCGTGAGCCTCCCGTCGCACACGGCGCACGCGCTGTACGTCCTGGACTCCACCGGGCGCTGCGGCGGGCCCCGGGTGGAGCGGGTGTGCCGGTATCTCACGCTGGTGTCCACCGCGGACGGGGCGCTTCCGGCGGTCGACCCGCCGGAGCGGGCCGCCTCGGGGAGTGCCACGCCGCCCGTACGGGGCGAGCTGCTGACCACCGGGCCCGTGGTGGGGCTGCTGCACCGCAACCAGGTGTGGCACGCGTGGCTGTTCCGGGCCACCGACTTCTGCTGGGCCGCCGTCGACGCGCTGGAGAAGCCGCATCCTTACGAGGTCGTGGCGGCTGTGGCCTTTCTGGACGGGGTGCCGGACCGGGCGCGCGCGGCCGGCGCCGCCGACCGGCTGGGACGGCTCGTGAGGGAGCGGCGGATGGCGGTCCTGGATCCGGGGCGCCCGGACGCGTACCCGGGCGCCGTCACGTACGCCGTCGGAGACCCGCCCGGCGGCGAGCGTCTGTTCCCGCACAACTACGCGCGCGTGCCCGAGTCGGTCGCCCGCCGCTGGTTCACCGACGAGGAGATGAACGGCTCACTGGGCTGCCTCGCGCGGGCGCAGCGCGCGGACGGCGGCTGGCCGCCCGGCCGCCCGGCGTGGACGCCCCTCGCGACGACGGAGCGGCGTCCCATGGCGACGATCGAGGCGCTGCGGACGCTGCGGGCGTACGGCCGGGACATCGACTGAAACCGCGCCGCCGGGGACGGTGCCCCGCCGGTGTCAGCCGCCCAGGGCGCGTACCCCGGCGGTCACCGCGACGGCGGCGGCGATGACGACCAGGAACGGGGCGCGGAACACCAGCGCGAGCCCGGCGGTGGCGACCCCGGCCACTCTGGCGTCGACCACCAGTGCGCCGTTGCCGTCGCCGAAGACCTGCTGCGCCGTGAGCGCCGCCAGCAGGGCGACGGGCAGCAGCGCGGAGAGCCGCTGGACGAGGGGGCGCTCCAGGGCGCCCGCGGGTACGAGGAGACCGAGCAGCTTGACGAGGTAACAGCCGACCGCGGTCAGCCCGATGGCGATCCAGACGCTCAACGGTCCGTTCCCTTCCGGTCGGTGGTCCCACGGCCGGACTCCCCGGCGCTCTCGGCCGCGGTGCCGCGCCCCGCCCGGCGGCCCTCGAACCAGAGCACGGCGGGCGCGGCGAGCGCGGCGATGAGCACCGGCACCCCGGCGGGCAGCAGCGGCAGGAAGCCGAGTCCGAGGACGACGGCGATGGCGGCGACCGCGCGTTCCCTCGTCGTGCGCAGCATGGGCGCGAGCAGTGCCAGGAAGCAGGCCGGCCCGGCCGCGTCGAGGCCCCACGCGTCGGTGTCCCCGATGGCCTCGGCGCCGAGCGCGCCGAGCAGCGTGGTGAGGTTCCACAGCACGTAGAGGGTGAGCCCGGTGACGGTGAAGCCGATGCGTACGCCGCGTCGCGTGGGCTGCGCGAGAGCGACGGCCGTCGTCTCGTCGATGACCCACTGGGCGGCGAAGGGGCGTACGTAGCGTGGCAGCGCCAGCAGTTGGGACAGGCGCAGTCCGTAGAAGGTGTTCCGTACGCCGAGGAAGAAGGCACCGGCCGCGGCGGTGAGGGGGTTGCCGCCCGCGGCGAGCGCGCCGACGAGCGCGAACTGCGAGGCGCCGGTGAAGACCAGCAGGCTGAGCGCGCAGCTCTGTAGGAGGGTGAGGCCGGCCCCGGCGGACGTGACCCCGAAGGCGAAGCCGGAGAGGCCGACGGCTATGCCGACGCCCAGTGCGTCGCGGACGACGGCCGAGTCCGGCTTCGGCTCACCGCCGGGGGCGGGTGCCGGCTCCGTGCGGGATGTCGCCCCCTGTACGGCCGTCCCGTTCTCGTCCCTGGTCTCCGGGGCCGACCGGGCGGGTATCCCCGCCGTGCCGGGCCTGTCTGCGGATGCTGTCTGTTCTGCCACGTCAGGGACGTTACGGGGCGGGCCCGGCCCCCGTCTTGTACGTTCTTGCGCGCCCGCCCCGTCGCCCCGCGCGCCCGGGACCCGCGCTCAGGCACCCCTGCCCGGCGCCCGCTCCTTGCGGTACGCGCCGGGCGGCACCCCCACGATCCGGGTGAAGTGCCGGTTGAGGTGCGGCTGGTCGGTGAAGCCCACGAGAGAGGCCACCTCGGCGGGCGCCGTCCCCGCGTCCAGGAGATGACGGGCCCGGCGCACCCGCGCGTCGGTGAGCCAGGTGTGCGGCGGCATGCCGTACGTGTCCCGGAAGGCCCGCAGCAGGGCGAACGGGCTGGTGCCCAGCCCGGCGGCGAGGCGCTCCAGCGACGGCGGGTCGGCCAGCCGCCCCTCCAGCACGGCACGCGCGCGTGCCGCCGTCCTGGCGCCCGCGCCGCGCACCGTACGTTGCGGCAGCGTCCCCCCGTTCACCCGCAGGAGGCGGGTGACGGCGACCCGCAGCAACGTGTCGGCGGCGAGGGCGTTCCCCTCGTCGGCGGCCCGCAGGACCTGGTGGACGAGGTGGACGGCGTACGGGTCGTCGACGACGGGCGTGACGAAACCGGGGGTGCCATTGATGCGTGTCGTCTCGGCCGCGATCTCGGCGACGAGGTCGGTCGACGGGTATACGGCCCCGTACTGCCAGCCCTCGGGCCCCTGCGCGTGCCCGGTGTGCGGGGTCTCGGGGTTGACCAGCGCGAGGGAGCCGGGGCCCGCGTACTGGAGGCTGCCGCCGTGGTGGAACACGTCCACGCCGTGGGTGATCGCGGCCATGACGAACGTCTCGTGGGTGTGCTTGACGAACGTCTTCCTGATGTACCGGGCCCGCAGGAGGTCGACACCGGGCAGCTCCGGGTAGCGCCAGTGCCGTGCCTGCTCCCGTGCCGCCATGGCTCCAGTCTGCACCGGCCGCGCCCCGCCCCACCTCCCGGTTTCCCCGCGCTGCGGTCCCACGCCCCTCTCGCCGCCCCCGGCTCGCCGAGCCCCCGCTCTCCGCCGCGTCCGGTGCCCCGTTTCCGCAGGTCCGGGCGATTGTCAGTGGTCGGGTGCACGATGGGGGAATGTCCGGCACCGCACTCGACTCGTTCTCGCCCGCGACCCGCAGCTGGTTCAGCGGGGCCTTCTCCGCGCCCACCGCCGCGCAGGAGGGTGCCTGGCGTGCCATCGCCGAGGGCTCGGACGTGCTGGTGGTGGCCCCGACCGGCTCCGGGAAGACCCTGGCCGCCTTCCTCGCCGCCCTGGACCGGCTGGCCTCGGTGCCCCCGCCCGCCGAGGCGCGCAAGCGCTGCCGTGTGCTGTACGTGTCCCCGCTCAAGGCCCTGGCGGTGGACGTGGAGCGCAATCTGCGCAGCCCGCTCACCGGCATCCGGCAGGAGTCCGTCCGCCTCGGACAGCCCGAGCCGGAGATCCGGGTCGGCATCCGTTCCGGCGACACCCCGGCCGCCGAGCGCCGCTCGATGGCCACCAAGCCGCCGGACATCCTGATCACCACCCCCGAATCCCTCTTCCTGATGCTCACGTCGTCGGCGCGCGACGCCCTGGCCGGAGTCGAGACGGTGATCCTGGACGAGGTCCACGCCGTCGCGGGGACGAAGCGCGGCGCCCATCTCGCGGTCTCCCTGGAACGGCTCGACGAGCTGCTGCCGCGCCCGGCCCGCCGTATCGGCCTGTCGGCCACGGTGCGTCCGGTGGACGAGGTCGCCCGCTATCTCTCCCCCCAGCGCCGGGTGGAGATCGTGCAGCCTCCTTCCGGGAAGGAGTTCGACCTGTCGGTGGTCGTCCCCGTCGAGGACCTGGGCGAGCTGGGCGGGTCCCCGGCGGCCGACAGCGGGAGCGGCGGCGCCGGGGGCGACGGCGACAAGCCGTCGATCTGGCCGCACGTCGAGGAGCGCATCGCCGACCTCGTCCAGGCGCACCGTTCGACGATCGTCTTCACCAACTCCCGGCGCCTGGCCGAGCGCCTCTGCAACAGGCTCAACGAGATCGCGTACGAACGGGCCACGGGCGAGGCCATGCCCGAAGCCCACTCCCCCGCCGAGGTCATGGCCGAGTCGGGCGCCGCCAAGGGCGCCCCGCCCCTCCTGGCCCGCGCCCACCACGGTTCGGTCTCCAAGGAGCAGCGGGCCCGGGTGGAGGAGGACCTGAAGGCGGGCCGGCTGCCCGCCGTCGTCGCCACCTCCAGCCTGGAGCTGGGAATCGACATGGGTGCGGTGGACCTGGTCGTCCAGGTCGAGTCACCTCCGTCGGTGGCCTCCGGTCTCCAGCGGGTGGGCCGCGCGGGCCACCAGGTGGGCGCGGTCTCCACGGGCGTCGTCTTCCCGAAGTACCGGGGCGATCTGGTGCAGGCCGCCGTCGTCACCGAACGGATGCGTACCGGCTCCATCGAGGCGCTGCGGATCCCGGCCAATCCGCTGGACGTGCTGGCGCAGCAGCTCGTCGCGACCGTCGCGCTCGACACCTGGCAGGCCGACGACCTGCTGGCGCTGGCCCGCCGCGCGGCGCCGTTCGCCTCGCTCCCCGAGTCCGCGTTCACCGCCGTCCTCGACATGCTCGCGGGCCGCTATCCGTCCGACGCGTTCGCCGAGCTGCGCCCCCGTGTGGTGTGGGACCGCGTGACGGGCACGGTCACCGGCCGCCCCGGTGCGCAGCGCCTCGCCGTCACCTCGGGCGGCACGATCCCCGACCGCGGTCTGTTCGGAGTGTTCCTCGCCGGTGCCTCCGGGGCCGGTTCCGGCGACGGCAAGGGCCGCAAGGGCGGCGGCCGGGTGGGCGAGCTGGACGAGGAGATGGTCTACGAGTCGCGCGTCGGCGACGTCTTCACACTCGGCACGACCTCGTGGCGGATCGAGGACATCACCCGCGACCAGGTGCTGGTCTCCCCCGCCCCCGGAGTGCCGGGCCGGCTGCCTTTCTGGAAGGGCGACCAACTGGGCCGCCCGCTCGAACTGGGCCGCGCGGTGGGGGCGTTCCTGCGCGAGGTCGGCGCGCTGTCCCCGGAGGACGGCCGGCTTCGGTTGCTGGCCGCCGGCCTCGACGCCTGGGCGGCGAACAACGTCCTGGCGTATCTGGACGAGCAGCGCCGCGCCTGCGGTCATGTCCCCGACGACCGCACGATCCTCGTGGAGCGGTTCCGGGACGACCTGGGCGACTGGCGGGTCGTCATCCACTCCCCGTTCGGCGCCCAGGTGCACGCGCCGTGGGCGCTGGCCCTCGGCGCCCGCCTCGCCGAGCGGTACGGGATGGACGCCCAGGTCATGCACGCCGACGACGGCATCGTGCTGCGGCTGCCGGACGCCGACCTGATGAGTCTGGACCTCCTCGACCAGGACCCGGTGGCGCTCGATACGACGTACGACGACCAGCAGGCGCCGGTCGGCGCCGGTGATGTCGCCTTCGAGGGCGGCGAGATCGGGCAGATCGTCACCGATCAGGTGGGCGGCTCCGCGCTGTTCGCCGCCCGCTTCCGTGAGTGCGCGGCGCGCGCCCTGCTGCTGCCGCGCCGTAGCCCCGGCAAGCGCACCCCGCTCTGGCAGCAGCGTCAACGCGCCTCCCAACTCCTCCAGGTGGCGAGCGAGTTCGGCTCGTTCCCCATCGTCCTGGAGGCCGTGCGGGAATGTCTCCAGGACGTCTTCGACGTGCCGGGCCTCACGGAGCTGATGGGCGACATCGAGTCCCGTCGGGTCCGTCTTGTCGAGGTCACGACCACCGAACCGTCCCCGTTCGCCCGCTCGCTCCTCTTCGGCTATGTCGCGCAGTTTCTGTATGAGGGTGACTCCCCCCTCGCGGAGCGGCGCGCCGCCGCCCTCTCCCTCGACTCCCGGCTGCTGGCCGAACTCCTCGGTCAGGCCGAGCTGCGCGAGCTGCTGGACGCCGACGTCCTGGAGGAGCTGGAGCGCGAGCTGCGGTGGCTCACCGACGACCGACGCGTCAAGGACATCGAGGGCGTCGCCGACCTGCTGCGGGTCCTCGGGCCGCTCACCGACGCCGAGTTGACGGAGCGCGGGTCCGAGGCGCGATGGCCTGCCGACCTCGCCGCGTCCCGCCGCGCCATCCAGGTCCGGATCGGCGGCGCCGAGTACTGGGCGGCGATCGAGGACGCGGGCCGGCTGCGTGACGCCCTCGGCACCGCCCTGCCGGTCGGCGTCCCCGAGGCGTTCACCGAGCCCGTCAAGGACCCCCTCGGCGATCTCCTGGCCCGTTACGCGCGCACGCACGGCCCGTTCACCTCCTCCGCCGCCGCCGCCCGCTTCGGGCTCGGCCCCGCGGTCACCGAAGGCGCGCTCCAACGCCTCGCCGCCGGCGGCCGGGTCGTCCAGGGCGAGTTCCATCCGTCCGGGATCGGCCAGGAGTGGTGCGACGCCACGGTCCTGCGCCGGCTGCGCCGCCGGTCGCTCGCCGCGCTGCGCCACGAGCTGGAGCCGGTGCCGCCCGCCGCGCTCGCCACGTTCCTGCCGCAGTGGCAGCATCTGGGCAGCCACGGTCTGCGCGGCATCGACGGACTGGCCCGTGCGATCGAGCAGTTGCAGGGCGCGCCCATCCCGGCGTCCGCGCTGGAGAAGCTGGTGCTGCCCTCCCGCGTCATGGGGTACACCCCGACGCTCCTCGACGAGCTGACCACCACCGGCGAAGTCCTCTGGGCGGGCGCCGGGGCCCTGCCCGGCAAGGACGGCTGGATCTCCCTCTATCCGGCCGACTCGGCGCCCCTGTTGCTCCCGCCGCCGCATCCTCTTGAACTGACGGCGCTGCACGAATCGGTCCTCACCACGCTCGTCGGCGGCTACGGCCTGTTCTTCCGTCAGATCGCCGACCAGGTACGGGCCACCACCCACCCCGACGTCACCGATCCCCAACTGGCCGACGCCGTCTGGGACCTGGCCTGGTCGGGGCGGCTGACCAACGACACCCTGGCACCGCTGCGCTCGCTCCTCGGCTCCGGGCGTACGGCGGGCTCCACGGCGCACCGCGCCAAACGGACCGTCCCACGCGGCCGTTACGGCACCCTCACCGCCGCCGCCCGGCCCGCCTCCCGTACGGGCCCGCCGACCGTGAGCGGACGCTGGTCGCTCCTTCCTGCCGCCGATCCGGACACCACGCGCCGCGCCCACGCGCTGGCCCGCACCCTCCTGGACCGGCACGGCGTGGTGACCCGTGGCGCCGTCGCCTCGGAGGGCGTCGAGGGCGGCTTCTCGGCCGTGTACCGGGTGCTGTCCGCCTTCGAGGACAGCGGGCAGGCACGCCGCGGCTATGTCGTCGAAGGCCTCGGCGCCGCCCAGTTCGCCATGGACGGCGCGGTGGACCGGCTCCGCGCGGCCTCCACGGCCCGTGACCGCGCCGCGTCCGACCCGTCGCCGCGCGCCGTGGTCCTGGCCGCCGCCGACCCCGCCAACGCGTACGGAGCGGCGTTGCCCTGGCCGGACCCGCCGGCCGGCGCCGGGCACAAGCCGGGCCGCAAGGCGGGCTCCCTGGTCGTCCTCGTCGACGGCACGCTGACGCTGTACATGGAACGGGGCGGCAAGACCCTTCTCGCCTGGCCGGGCGAGGAAGCCACCGGACCGGACCGTCCGGACGCGGCCGACGACACGGCGCTGCGCGCGGCTGCCGAGGCCCTGGCCGCCGCCGCCCGCGCCGGCGCGCTCGGTACGGTCACGGTGGAGCGGGCCAACGGGGAACAGGCACTGACCTCACCCGTGGGCCGTGTCCTGGAGTCGGCGGGCTTCCACGCCACCCCGAGGGGTCTGCGTCTGCGGGCCTGAGACAAGGCACGGGCAGCCTCGGCGCCGTACATCCGCGCACGCCACACCCCGTACGCCGCCCGCCGCGGCGGCCCTCTCGCGCATGATGGAAACATGCCCGAAGGTGACACCGTCCTGCAGACCGCCCAGCGCCTGCACACCGCCCTCGCCGGGCGGCTGCTGACCCGGTCCGACCTCCGCGTCCCCCGGTTCGCGACCGCCGACCTCACCGGCCGGACGGTCCTGGACGTCACCCCGCGCGGCAAGCACATCCTGACCCGCGTCGAGGGCGGCCTCACCCTCCACTCACATCTGCGGATGGACGGAGCCTGGCGGGTGTACGGCCCCGACGAGCGCTGGCGCGGCGGTCCCGGCCACCAGATCAGGGCCGTCCTCGGCAACGCCGAACGCGTCGCCGTCGGCTACCGGCTCCCCGTACTCGAACTCCTCCAGACCGCGGACGAGGAGAGCGTGGTGGGCCACCTGGGCCCGGACATCCTCGGGCCGGACTGGGACCCGGACACCGCCCTGCGCAATCTGCTCGCCGACCCGGCCCGCACCGTCGGGGAGGCGCTGCTGGACCAGCGCAATCTCGCGGGCATCGGCAACGTCTTCCGGTGCGAGACCTGCTTCCTCGCCCGTACCACTCCCTGGCTGCCCATCGGGGACCTGCCGGCCCCCCAGCAGCTGGTGACGGCCGCGAAGAAGCTGCTGGAGGCCAACCGGGCACGATCGCGCCGTCATCTGTACGTATACGGCCGCGGCGGCCTCCCCTGCCGCCGCTGCGGCACCCCCATCAGCAAGACGACCGAGGACGACCGCCCCGTCTACTGGTGCCCCCGCTGCCAGCTGGGCCCCGTCCCCTGAGATCCGTCCCGGCGGCCGTCCGGACCCTCCGGGATCTCAGGTACGGATCCCTCGACCGCCGCGACGGCGCCCTTCCCGGATCTCACCGACGTACGGGCCGCCGCGTGCACCGGCAGCAGGCTCAGCCCCCAGCCGCCCGCCGCCACCGCCCCCTCGATGACCCCGGCGTGCTCGGGCGCCAGCGCGAGCCGCAGTACGGCCCACCACCACAGCCCGCCCAGGGCGAGAGCCGGCAGAAGGATCCGTCGCCGTGCCATGGCCGCCTCCTCAGACCGAAGCTAGACCGGCCCGCGTATCCGGCGGAAGGGCGCATCGGAGGCGTGCACGGCGCATGGGCGACCCTTACCGGGGCACACCACGCGACGTACCCGCACCCGGCTCACCCGCCTCAACCGCTCTCCGCCTGGAACATCCACGCGTGCTTCTCGAGATCCGCCGTCAGGCCGATCAGGATGTCCTGGGTGATCGGGTCGGGCTGGTCCGTGGCCCTGATCCGCTCGCGC
This sequence comes from Streptomyces niveus, assembly GCF_001723055.1. Taxonomy (GTDB): domain Bacteria; phylum Actinomycetota; class Actinomycetes; order Streptomycetales; family Streptomycetaceae; genus Streptomyces; species Streptomyces niveus. Next base: position 17,689 of record NZ_MDCR01000123.1, on the reverse strand, counting down.
ATGCGCACGACCACCGCGCTGAGGGCGTCCACCAGCGTCCGTACGGCGTCCGTGTCCTTGATCCAGCCGCTGGGAACGGTGCCGATCGCGCTCTGCGCCGCCACCGTCGCCGCGCGGCCGTCCGGGGTCACGCCGATCGCCGCGGCCCGCTCCGCCACCGTGTCCGAGTGCTGGCGGGCCGTGGTGACGACCTCGTCGAGCTGGAGGTGTACGGACCGGAAGCGCGGCCCGACGATGTTCCAGTGCACCTGCTTGGCCACCAGTGAGAGATCGAGCAGATCCACGAGTGCGCCCTGCAGCGCCTCGCCGACCAGCTTCAGATCCGCCTCGGGCAGTGAGCTCTTGACGACAGACATGGGGCGTCCTCCAGTTCCGTTCACACGTACGCCCACCATGGCACAAGACCCCAAAAGGCTCATTTCGGAAAAATTGCCAAGGTTCACCCGTGAGAGGTCACCCGAGAGGTGAACCGCGCCCCCGCCGGCCGCGAACGGGCAAAGCAGAAGCCCCGGCCGGTCACTGGGACCGTCCGGGGCTCAGGCCTCGGTCACGCCGTGCGGATCAAGCGGCGACGACATTCACCGCTTCCGCAGGCGCCTTGATGGTCACCCGCTCCGTCGGCACACCTGCCACCGACGTCACGGAGACGGAATTGAGCATCGGGCGTACCGCCGCGGGCACCGGCTCGGCGGCCGCTGCGGACGCGGCCAGTTCGGCCAGCGACAGTTCGTCGCTCACTTCGCGCATGAGCTCGGACATCCGTACGTCAAGCGCGTCGCAGATAGCGGAGAGCAGCTCGGAAGAAGCCTCCTTCTGCCCCCGCTCCACCTCGGAGAGATAGCCGAGCGAGACTCGGGCGGACGAGGAGACTTCGCGCAGAGTACGGCCCTGGCGCTGGCGCTGCCGACGCAGTACGTCACCAAGCAGGCGACGGAGCAGAATCATCGGTGGCTCCCTCCTCGGACCGCGTAGCCGCAACCTTCTCGCCCCACCGTACCGCCTCGCGCTGCGGCCGTGCGGGGAGCGATGTCGTGTTCACTCAGGGCTGCAAACATCAAATCCCCCCGTTCCGTTCCGTATCCTGTGTCCGCCCGTTCCCGGTCAGTTCGCCGGAGAGCAGGTCCAGCACGCTCCGCACACTCTCTCTACGGATTTCCGCCCGGTCACCGTTCAACCGCAGTGCGGCCACTTTCCCGGCACCGTGCGGACCGCTGACAGCCACGTAGACGGTGCCCACGGGCTGTCCGTCCTGTGCCTCGGGGCCCGCGACCCCCGTGGTCGCGATGCCCCAGCCCGCGGCCAGTGCGTCCCGTACGCCGGCGGCCATCTGCCGTGCGACCTCGGGATCCACCGCGCCCCGCTCGGCCAGAAGTGTTCCGTCCACGCCCAGGACATCGCGCTTGACGTCCGTCGCGTAGGCCGTGACTCCCCCGCGAAGCGCCCGGGAGGCGCCGGGGACGGACGTCAGCTCTGCGGCCACCAGACCGCCGGTCAGCGACTCCGCGACCGCCAGCGTCGTGCCCTGGCGTACGAGCAGATCCAGCACCCGGGCTGCGACCTCTTCAAGGAGAACGCCGTCGGCCGCCGCATCCTTCCCCGCACCGGGTACGGCCCCGTCCCGCATCGCGAACGCCCCCTCCGTCCCGGATGTCACGAAGCGCGCTCCGCCCGGCCCCGCTCGGCGGCCAGCCCCGCCCTCCGTAGGACGATCGCCTGGCGTACGTAGTCCAGGCCGGTCAGCACGGTCAGCACGACCGCGACCGCCATCACCCAGAACCGCAGCGTCGCCAGCGGCCCCGTCAGCGCCAGCACGTACATACCGACCGCCGTGCCCTGCGCCAGCGTCTTCATCTTGCCGCCGCGGCTGGCCGGAATGACCCCGTGCCTGATCACCCAGAACCTCATCAGCGTGATCGCCAGCTCGCGGAAGAGGATCACGCCGGTCACCCACCACGGCAGGTCCCCGAGCGCGGAGAGACTGATCAGCCCGGCCGCCATGATCGCCTTGTCGGCGATCGGATCGGCGATCTTCCCGAAGTCGGTGACCAGGTTGTACGTACGGGCCAGATGCCCGTCGAAGATGTCGGTGATCATGGCTACGGCGAACGCGGCCCACGCCCAGGCGCGCCAGGCCGGGTCGTAACCGCCGTCCTGGAGGAGCAGCGCCACGAAGGCCGGTACGAGCACCAGCCGCATCATCGTGAGGATGTTGGCGATGTTCCACAAGCTGGCCTGATTGACGGCCGCAGCCCCGAGCTTGCCACCGGGCGCCGGCCTACTGCCCTGGCCGCCCTCGGCCGATGCCGGGACTCCGGTCATCTGGCTGCCTCCTCGCCGGGGCTCCGGGGCTCGTCCCCGGTGAAGCCGCAGTACTCGGCCACCAGGTCCACGCCCTCGGTGCCGACCACCTTCGCCTCGACCATACGACCGGGGCGCAGGCCCTCGCTCGACGTGAAGACGACCTGGCCGTCGGTCTCGGGCGCCTGGTGGGCCGCCCGGCCCACGGCGCCCTCCTCGGGGTCGTCCACGGACCCGAGGGACTCCACGAGTACCGTCAGGGTCTCCCCCAGGCGCTCCTCGGCCCGCTGCGACGTCAGCTCGTCGGCCAGCCGCGAGAGCCGCGCCAGCCGCTCGGCCACGACGTCCGGGTCCAGCTTGTGCTCGAACGTCGCCGCCTCGGTGCCGTCCTCGTCCGAGTAGCCGAACACACCGATGGCGTCGAGCCGGGCGCCGGTGAGGAACCGTTCCAGCTCGGCGAAGTCGGCCTCGCTCTCGCCCGGGAAGCCCACGATGAAGTTGGAGCGCACCCCTGCCTGGGGTGCCTTGCCCCGGATCGTCTCCAGCAGCTCCAGGAAACGGTCGGTGTCCCCGAAGCGGCGCATCGCGCGTAGCACTGCGGGCGCGGAGTGCTGGAAGGACAGGTCGAAGTACGGGGCGACGCCCGGCGTCGACGTCAGGACGTCGATGAGTCCGGGACGCATCTCGGCGGGCTGGAGGTAGCTGACCCGTACGCGCTCGATCCCGTCGACCGCGGCGAGTTCGGGCAGCAGCGTCTCCAGGAGGCGGATGTCGCCGAGGTCTTTTCCGTAGGAGGTGTTGTTCTCGGAGACGAGCATGACCTCCTTCACGCCCTGCTCGGCCAGCCAGCGCGTCTCACCCAGCACGTCGGAGGGGCGGCGCGAGATGAAGGAGCCACGGAAGGAGGGGATGGCGCAGAAGGTGCAGCGCCGGTCGCAGCCGGAGGCCAGCTTCACCGAGGCGACGGGGCTGTTGTCGAGGCGTCTGCGCAGCGGGGCGCGCGGGCCGGAGGCGGGCGCGAGTCCCTGCGGCAGGTCGGCGGGGGCGGGGACGATCACCGTCTCTGTAAGAGGTGTCGCCGCGCCGCCGTGTCCGGGTAGTGCCACACCGGTGGCGCCCTGCCGGTCGGCCGGGCTCAGCGGGAGCAGCTTGCGCCGGTCGCGGGGGGTGTGCGAGGCGTGGATACCGCCGTTGAGGATGGTCTGGAGGCGGTCCGAGATGTCGGCGTAGTCGTCGAATCCGAGCACGCCGTCCGCTTCGGGGAGCGATTCCGCGAGTTCCTTGCCGTAGCGCTCGGCCATGCAGCCGACGGCGACGACGGCCTGGGTTCTGCCGTGATCCTTCAGATCGTTGGCTTCCAGCAGGGCGTCGACGGAGTCCTTCTTGGCGGCTTCGACGAAGCCGCAGGTGTTGACGACGGCGACGTCCGCGTCGGCGGCTTCCTCGACGAGCTCCCAGCCGTCCGCTGCCAAGCGGCCTGCAAGCTCCTCCGAGTCCACCTCGTTACGGGCGCAGCCAAGCGTGACAAGGGCGACGGTACGGCGTTCGGGCATGGGCTCAAGACTACTTTGTCCTGGCCGCCCTCCTGCCGTGCAGGGTTGCCCGGCCCGCCCGAAGACGACGGGCCACTCCCAGGGCCGACCCCGCGCCCCGCCGTACGACGGTGCGTCCGATGCCCGCCGACGCCGTCGGTTCCCGTCCGGCGCCGGCCGCGGCATCAGCCTGCCTCGGGGTCGCCCTTCGTGTACGACGGCCGCTCCACCTGGCCGGGCTTGAAGTCCTCGTCGACCTGCTTGCCGTTGACGAAGATGTCGATCACCCCGGCGTTGCCGAGGATGAAGTCGATCTGCTCGTCGTCCTGGAAGGTCTTGGACTCGCCCTTGAGGAGCAGTCCGTCGAAGATCAGTTCACCGTTGGGGGACTTCGCGGAGATCCAGCTCTTGTCCTCGACGGCGGAGAGCTTGACGGTCACCTTGTCGGCCGGGGCCGCCGCGATGGCGCTGTCCGACGGGTCGGGCTTCGGGTCGGCGGGCTTCGTGGTGCTCGGCGCTGAGGTCGTCTTCTCCGGCGCGGGGCCTTCGGCGACCTGCTTGCCCTGCCCCTCGTCCTCGGTGCCGTTGAACATGGTGAAGCCGACGAAGCCGATCACCGCGACGATCGCGGCGACCATGGCGGCCGTCCAGTTCGGACGGCGCCGCTCCGGGCGGATCCGCTCGGCCTCGAACAGCGGGGCGGCGGGCGTCGGCGCCGGGCGCCCGCCGTGCTCGGAGTCGTACTGCCGGACCAGAGGTTCGGGGTCGATCCCGACGGAGCGCGCGACCATACGGATGTGACCGCGCGCGTAGACGTCGCCGCCGGAGCGCGAGAAGTCGTCCTGCTCGATCGCTTGCACGATGGGAACGCGCACCCGGGTGGAGGCGCTGACCTCTTCGACGGTCAGTCCTGCGGCGGTGCGTGCTTCTTGTAGGACGTGACCGACCGAAGGCTTGTCCTTTTCGGTCGCGGGCCGCTCGTCCTCAGCGGGGTCGACGGCGGAAGGCTGGTCGTCTTCGGGGGAGTTGCCGATGGACACGGGAGTGCCTTTCGAGCGTGTAGCCACCTGCTGGATGTTCAGTCTATGGGTGGTACGAAAGGGTGGGGCAACCGGGCGGACGCACTTTGTACGCCATCTGAATGGCCGGGCGGCGTGTCGACGGGACACCGGGGTGTCTCTCTCTCCACGTTGACGTCCGGCCGGCCGAAAGGGTTGCCCCGGATATCTCTCGGATCGCCTCAGTCGTCGTCAATTCCCGTCAGCTCCTTCGGGAGCGGGCTCGCCACGGATCACCGCGAGCACCCCGTCCAGCTCGTCCGCCTTCACCAGCACGTCACGCGCTTTGGAACCCTCGCTCGGACCGACGATGTTCCGCGATTCCATCAGATCCATGAGCCTTCCCGCTTTGGCGAAACCCACGCGCAACTTCCGCTGAAGCATCGATGTCGATCCGAACTGAGTGGAGACGACCAACTCGGCGGCCTGGCACAACAGATCGAGATCGTCGCCGATGTCCTCGTCGATCTCCTTCTTCTTGGCCGTGCCGACGACGACGTCCTCCCGGAAGACGGGCGCCATCTGGTCCTTGCAGTGCTGTACGACGGCGGCGACCTCGTCCTCCGTAACGAAGGCGCCCTGCATACGTGTCGGCTTGCTGGCCCCCATCGGGAGGAAGAGCCCGTCGCCCTTGCCGATCAGTTTCTCGGCACCGGGCTGGTCGAGGATGACCCGGCTGTCGGCGAGCGAGGACGTCGCGAAGGCGAGCCGGGAGGGCACGTTCGCCTTGATCAGACCGGTGACGACGTCGACCGATGGGCGCTGCGTGGCGAGCACCAGATGGATGCCGGCGGCGCGGGCCAACTGGGTGATGCGCACGATCGCGTCCTCGACGTCGCGCGGCGCGACCATCATCAGGTCGGCCAGCTCGTCAACGATCACCAGCAGGTACGGATACGGCGTCAGCTCGCGCTCGCTGCCCTCGGGGGCCTTGACCTTGCCGTTGCGTACGGCCTGGTTGAAGTCGTCGATGTGGCGGTAGCCGTACGCCGCGAGGTCGTCATAGCGCAGGTCCATCTCGCGCACAACCCACTGAAGCGCCTCGGCGGCCCGCTTGGGGTTGGTGATGATGGGCGTGATCAGGTGCGGGATGCCCTCGTACGCCGTGAGCTCGACCCGCTTGGGGTCGACGAGGACCATCCGGACGTCCTCCGGGGTCGCCCGGACCATCACGGAGGTGATCAGGCAGTTGATGCAGGAGGACTTGCCGGATCCGGTGGCGCCGGCGACCAGCAGGTGCGGCATCTTGGCGAGGTTGGCCATCTCGTAGCCGCCCTCGACGTTCTTGCCGAGCGCGACGAGACGACCATCTCCCGGTCGGAGTTCGGGATCTCGATGCCGACGGCGGACTTGCCGGGGATGGGGCTGATGATCCGGACGTCGGGGCTGGCCACGGCGTAGGCGATGTTCTTGGTGAGCGCGGTGATGCGCTCGACCTTCACGGCGGGGCCGAGCTGGACCTCGTAGCGGGTGACGGTCGGACCCCGGGTGAAGCCGGTGACGGTCGCGTCGACCTTGAACTCCATGAAGACGTTGGTCAGTGAGTCGACGACCGCGTCGTTGGCGGCACTGCGGGTCTTGCCGGGGCCGCCGCGCTCCAGCAGGTCCAGGGACGGCAGGGAGTAGGTGATGTCGCCGGCGAGCTGAAGCTGCTCGGCGCGCGGCGGCAGCGACCGGTCCTGCGCGGGGGCGGGCTTGGTCAGGTCGGCGACGCCTCCGGACCGGGACTGCGCGGCGTCGGCACGCGCCTCCGGCTCGCGCGCCGTGGGTACGGAGTGCTCGCCCGACCCGGATCCCACGCCGACCGGCCCGCGCTTACGCTCCCCCGGCCGCGCCTTCGCGGCGTCCCGCGTGCGGTCGGCCGAGACGCCCTGCGTGAGGTCGGCGACGATCGGCGAGGGCGGCATCCCGTTGAGTACCGCTCCGTCCAGCGCGGCGGCAGCGGCGGCGGCCACGTCGACGGCGTCCAGGGGCCGCTGCCTGCCGGGCCCCGCCGACTGCCTGCGCGGGCGCCGGCGGCGGGCCAGCGCCTCGGCCTCGGCCTGGTCGGAGTCGTGGTCGTAGTCGTCGGGCGCCGCGCCGCGCCGGGCCGTCGAGCGCCGCCCCCGCGCGGGCAGGGCCTCACGCCACTGCTCGTCGTACCGCTCGTCGTCGCCGTCGTACTCCTGCCGCTCCTCGTCGTCGCGGTCGGCCGGGGCGGGATCGAGGATCCCGAGCCGGACGGCGAGCTGCCGCAGCCGCTGCGGGATGGCGTTGACGGGTGTCGCCGTGACGACGAGCAGCCCGAAGACGGTCAGCAGGACCAGCATCGGTACGGCCAGCACCTCGCCCATGGCGAAGATCAGCGGCATGGACGCGCCCCAGCCGATGAGCCCGCCGGCGTCCTGCATCGCCTCCGTACCGGCGTCCCGGCCCGGGGAGCCACAGGCGATGTGCACGAGCCCCAGGACGCCGATCACGAGCGCGGAGAGGCCGATGACGATGCGTCCGTTGGCCTCGGGCCGCTGCGGGTAGAGGATCAGCCGGACGGCGACGGCGCCGAGCAGTATCGGGACGAGCAGGTCGAGCCGGCCGAAGGCGCCGGTGATGAGCATCTCGACGAGATCGCCGACCGGGCCGCGCAGGTTCGACCACGTACCGGCGGCGACGATCAGCGCGAGCGCGAGCAGCAGGAGCGCGACGCCGTCCTTGCGGTGCGCCGGGTCGAGGCCCTTGGCGCCCCGGCCTATGCCGCGGAACATCGCGCCGACCGCGTGCGCGAGACCCAGCCAGAGGGCGCGTACGAGGCGGTAGACGCCGTTGGTCGGGGACGGCGCGGGCTTGGGTGCAGGTTTGGCCGCGGACTTCTTCGCGGGGGCCTTCTTGGCCGGTGCCTTCTTCGCGGGTGCGGTCTTCTTCGCCGCGGCCTTGGCGGCGGGGGCCGCCTTCTTCGCGGCACCGCTCGCACGGCCGGCACGCGGTTTCGCGGTGCCCGCCGCGCCCTGGGAACCCTTGCCGGACGTACGTGAGGCCATGGAGGTGAGGTTACCGGTGTGAACGGCGACGGACACGTGTGCCCACTGCTTCACCCGATCGTGTCGCCCGCCGCCGACCGGAAACTGACGCGCTCTCAGCTCCTCGGTCCGGACTGCGGACCGGACCGCGGAACGGTCCTCGGAAGGTCAGTTGGGCGAGGGGAGCGGGGAGCCGCCTCCGCTGCCCGGCTCCAGGGCGTCGAGCGCCCGGCGGAGTCCGGTCAGTTTGCGCTCCAGATGCGCGGCCGTGGCGACGGCCGCCGCGTCCGCGGACTCGTCGTCCAGCTGCTTGGAGAGCGCCTCGGCCTGCTCCTCAACCGCGGCGAGCCGGGCGGACAGTTCGGCCAGGAGACCCGTCGGCTCCTTTACCTCGCCCGCTCCCGCCAGTTGCAGTCTGAGCAGTTCGGCCTGCTCCTTCAACTGGCAGTTCTTCATGTACAGCTCGACGAAGACCGAGACCTTCGCGCGCAGCACCCACGGGTCGAACGGCTTGGAGATGTAGTCCACCGCGCCGGCGGCATAGCCCCGGAAGGTGTGGTGCGGACCGTGGTTGATGGCCGTGAGGAAGATGATCGGGATGTCGCGCGTCCGCTCACGCCTCTTGATGTGCGCGGCGGTCTCGAAACCGTCCATCCCCGGCATCTGGACGTCCAGCAGAATGACCGCGAAGTCGTCCGTCAGCAGCGCCTTGAGCGCTTCCTCCCCTGACGATGCCCGCACCAGCGTCTGATCGAGCGCGGAGAGAATGGCCTCCAGCGCCAGCAGATTCTCCGGCCGGTCATCGACCAGGAGGATCTTGGCCTTCTGCACCATGGCCCGCCCTCCTCGCCCCGGCTGTGCACCGGGCGCCGCCCCAGGGGACGACTCCCTTACGCCGTCCGTCCTTGTGCCGGTCATGGTAGCCGCACCCCGCCTGTCGCCACACCCTGTCACCGCGATGTCACTGTGCACGTAGCAAAAACGTCACAGGAGCTCGGAAAGTTCCCCGATTACCTGCGGCCCACACGTGATGGACCACAAGAACTCACCTTCTCCCACAGGTTCGCACAGCCGCCGGTCACTTACGAAGCCGCTCCCGGCGTCACTTATGTGTCACTTCTGATGCATCCACTGCTCCATCACCGACAGAAGATGATCTGGATCGACCGGCTTTGTCACATAGTCAGATGCGCCGGAGTCGATCGCCTTCTCCCGGTCGCCCTTCATCGCCTTCGCGGTGAGCGCGATGATCGGCAGCCCGGCGAACTGCGGCATCCTGCGGATCGCCGTCGTCGTCGCGTAACCGTCCATCTCCGGCATCATGATGTCCATCAGCACCAGCGTCACGTCGTCGTGCTGCTCCAACACCTCGATGCCCTCACGGCCGTTCTCGGCGTACAGCACCGACAGACCGTGCTGTTCCAGGACGCTGGTCAGCGCGAAGACGTTGCGGATGTCGTCGTCCACGATCAGCACCTTCTCGCCGCCGAAGGAGAACGTACGCCGCTCCTCCGGAGCGTCCTGCGCGTCGGGCGCCCAGGGCTCCTGCGCCCCCGAAACACCTGCCGGCCGCGCGCCGTTGGCCGTACCCGCCGAACCGTTGCCGCCACCAGGCAGATCACCTGACGCACCCCCAGGGCCCCCAGGGCGTCCGGACAACGAGTTCAGCTGCTCCGGACCGCCCAGGGCCTTGCGGCGGCGCCGGAACAGCGCGGCGGGCCCCGTACGGGCCTCCGACGGAGCCGCGGGCCGGTCCAGGTGCGCCCGCTCCGCCGACAGGGACGAGTAGTCGCTGCCGCCGCGCTGCGGATCGATGCCCGGCGCGAGCTGCGGGTAGCCCTGCGGGGGCAGTTCACTGGCGTGCAGCGGCAGGTACAGCGTGAACGTCGAACCGCGGCCCGGCTCGCTCGCCGCGTGGATCTCACCGCCCAGCAGCCGGGCGATCTCCCGGCTGATGGACAGGCCCAGACCCGTACCTCCGTACTTACGGCTCGTCGTACCGTCCGCCTGCTTGAACGCCTCGAAGATCACCCGCATCTTGCTCGCCGCGATCCCGATACCGGTGTCGGTGACGGAGAAGGCGATCAGATCGGCGTCCGCGTCACGCAGCGAGCCCGCCTCCAGCAGCTGCTCCCTGATCGCGTTGGGCACATCCGCCCCCGCGGGCCGGATCACCAGCTCCACGGCGCCCGTGTCGGTGAACTTCACCGCGTTGGACAGCAGGTTGCGCAGCACCTGGAGCAGCCGCTGCTCGTCGGTGTGCAGCGTCGCAGGCAGCTCCGGGGAGACCCGTACGGAGAAGTCGAGCCCCTTCTCCGCCGTCAGCGGCCGGAACGTCGCCTCGACGTAGTCGACGAGCTGCACGAGCGCGATCCGCGTCGGGCTGACGTCCATCTTGCCCGCCTCGACCTTCGACAGATCGAGGATGTCGTTGATGAGCTGGAGCAGATCGGAGCCCGCGCCGTGGATCGTCTCGGCGAACTCCACCTGCTTCGGCGAGAGATTCATCTCCGCGTTGTCCGCGAGCAGCTTCGCCAGGATGAGCAGCGAGTTCAGCGGCGTACGCAGCTCGTGCGACATGTTCGCGAGGAACTCGGACTTGTAGCGCATCGACACCGCGAGCTGCTCGGCGCGCTCCTCCAGCACCTGCCGCGCCTCTTCGATCTCGGTGTTCTTCACCTCGATGTCCCGGTTCTGACGGGCCAGCAGCTCCGCCTTCTCCTCCAGCTCCGCGTTGGAGGACTGAAGGGCCTTCTGCCGGTTCTCCAGCTCCGCAGAGCGCTCCCGCAGCTGCTCGGTCAGCTCCTGCGACTGCTTGAGCAGCACCTCGGTCTTGGTGTTGACGCTGATCGTGTTGACGCTCGTCGCGATCATCTCGGCGATCTGGTTCAGGAAGTCCCGCTGGATCTGGGTGAAGGGCTGGAACGACGCCAGCTCGATCACACCGAGGACCTTGCCCTCGAACAGCACCGGCAGCACGATCACGTACGCCGGTGACGCCTCGCCGAGCCCCGAGGAGATCTTCAGATAGCCCGGCGGGACATTCACCTGGATCGTGCGCTTCTCCTCGGCGGCCGTACCGATCAGGGTCTCGCCCGGCCGGAAAGAGGTCGGCATCGAACCGGCCGAGTAGCCGTAACTGCCGCGCATGCACAGCTCGTACGAGCCGTCGCGCCCACCGCCCGTCCCCAGCTCGGAGACGGTGCCGGTCGGCATCGCGAGGAAGAACGCGCCGTGCTGCGCCGCGACCACCGGCGTCAGCTCGCTCATGATCAGCGAGGCGACGTCGTCGAGGTCGCGGCGGCCCTGCATCAGTCCGGAGATACGGGCCAGGTTGCCCTTGAGCCAGTCCTGCTCCTCGTTGGCGAGGGTGGTGTCGCGCAGGTTGGCGATCATGGTGTTGATGTTGTCCTGGAGGACCTGGATCTCGCCCGCCGCGTCGACGTCGATCTTCAGATTCAGATCGCCGCGGGTCACCGCGGTGGCGACGGCGGCGATCGCCCGCACCTGACGGGTCAGGTTGCCGGCCATCTCGTTCACCGACTCGGTGAGGTCGCGCCAGGTGCCGTCGACGTCCCTGACCCGGGCCTGGCCGCCCAACTGCCCGTCCGTGCCCACCTCACGGGCCACCCGGGTGACCTGGTCGGCGAACGACGACAGCTGGTCGACCATGGTGTTGATGGTGTTCTTCAGTTCCTGGATCTCACCGCGGGCGTCGATGTCGATCTTCTTGGTGAGATCACCCTTGGCGATGGCGGTGGTGACCGTGGCGATCTGGCGCACCTGACCGGTCAGGTTGGACGCCATCGAGTTCACCGACTCGGTGAGGTCCTTCCAGGTCCCCGAGACGCCCGGCACGCGCGCCTGGCCGCCCAACTCGCCCTCGGTGCCCACCTCGCGGGCGACGCGCGTCACCTCGTCGGCGAAGGACGACAACGTAGTCACCATGATGTTGACGGTGTCGGCGAGTTCGGCGACCTCGCCGCGTGCCTCGACGGTGACCTTCTTGGTGAGGTCGCCGTTGGCGACCGCCGAGGAGACCCGCGAGATGTTCCGCACCTGACTCGTCAGGTTGTTGGCCATCGTGTTGACGTTGTCGCTGAGGTCCTTCCAGATGCCGGTCACGCCGCGTACCCGCGCCTGGCCGCCGAGGATGCCCTCGGTGCCCACCTCACGGGCCACCCTGGTCACCTCGTCGGCGAAGTTCGACAGCTGGTCGACCATCGTGTTGACGGTCGTGACGAGGTCGAGGATCTCGCCCTTGGCGTCGACGGTGATCTTCTTCGACAGATCGCCCTTGGCGACGGCCGTCGTGACCTCGGCGATGTTGCGGACCTGCGAGGTCAGGTTGTTCGCCATGAAGTTGACGGACTGTGTGAGGTCCTTCCAGGTGCCCGAGACACCCTGTACTTCCGCCTGACCGCCGAGCATGCCCTCCGTACCGACCTCGCGGGCCACGCGGGTCACCTGCTCCGCGAAGTTCGACAGCTGGTCCACCATCGTGTTGAGGGTGTTCTTCAGCTCCAGGATCTCACCGCGCGCGTCGACGTCGATCTTCTGAGACAGGTCACCGCGCGCCACCGCCGTGGCGACCTGGGCGATGTTGCGGACCTGGGAGGTCAGGTTCCCCGCCATACCGTTCACGGAGTCCGTCAGATCGCGCCAGACACCGGCGACGCCCGGCACCTGCGCCTGGCCGCCGAGCCTACCGTCCGTGCCCACCTCGCGGGCCACGCGGGTCACCTGCTCGGCGAAGGCCGAGAGCTGGTCGACCATCGTGTTGATGGTGTTCTTCAGCTCCAGGATCTCGCCACGGGCGTCGACGTCGATCTTCTGCGACAGGTCGCCACGCGCCACGGCCGTGGTCACCTGGGCGATCTGACGCACCTGGTCGGTCAGATTGCCGGCCATGAAGTTGACGGAGTCGGTCAGTTCCTTCCAGGTACCGGAGACGCCGTCCACCCGCGCCTGACCGCCCAGCCTGCCCTCCGTACCCACGTCACGCGCCATCCGCGTCACCTGGTCGGCGAACGACGACAGCTGCGCCACCATCGTGTTGACCGTGTTCTTCAGTTCGAGCATCTCGCCCGCGACGTTGACGGTCACCTTCTGGGAAAGGTCACCGTTCGCCACCGCCGTCGTCACCTGCGCGATGTCGCGCACCTGGCCGGTGAGGTTGTGGAACGCGGTGTTGACGGAGTCGGTGAGGTCCTTCCACGTACCCGCCGCGCCCGGCACCTCGGCCTGGCCGCCGAGTTGGCCCTCGACACCGACCTCGCGGGCGACCCGCGTGACCTCGGAGCCGAACGAATTGAGCTGCCGCACCATCGTGTTGACGGTGTTCTTCAGTTCCAGCATCTCGCCGGCCACGTCGACGGTCACCTTCTGGGAAAGGTCACCGTTCGCCACCGCCGTCGTCACCTGGGCGATGTCCCGCACCTGGGTGGTCAGATTGCGGAAGACGGTGTTGACCGAGTCCGTCAGGTCCTTCCAGGTGCCCGCCGCGCCCGGCACCTGAGCCTGACCGCCCAGCACACCCGAGCCGCCGACCTCGCTCGCCACCCGGGTCACCTCGTCGGCGAACGTACGCAGCGTCTCGGTCATCTGGTTGATCGTCTCGGCGAGCTGCGCGACCTCGCCGCGCGCGCTCACGGTGACCTTCTGAGAAAGATCGCCGTTCGCGACGGCGGTGGTGACCTCCGCGATGCCACGCACCTGACTGGTCAGGTTGCCGGCCATCGTGTTCACCGAATCGGTGAGGTCCTTCCACACACCGGCCACGCCGGGCACGGTGGCCTGGCCACCCAGCTCGCCCTCGGTGCCCACCTCGCGGGCCACTCGCGTCACCTCGGACGAGAACGACGACAGCTGGTCCACCATCGTGTTCACGGTGTTCTTCAACTGAAGCATCTCGCCGGCCACGTGCACGGTGACCTTGCGCGACAGATCACCCTTGGCGACGGCCGTCGTAACGAGAGCAATGTCACGTACCTGAGCGGTGAGCCGGTACGCCATCGTGTTGACGGAATCCGTGAGATCCTTCCACGAACCCGACATTCCGCGCACCTTGGCCTGACCGCCGAGCTTGCCCTCGGTACCGACCTCCAGCGCCACCCGCGTCACCTCGTCGGTGAACGCGGACAACTGGTCGACCAGGCTGTTCACGGTCCTGGCGACCTTCAGGAACTCGCCGCGCAGCGGGCGCTCCGTCCCCGCCGAGCCCTCGTCGAAGTGCGAACGCAGCTCCATCCGCTGCTCCAGGTCGCCCTCGGCGACCGCCGACAGCACCCGCCCGACCTCGGACACAGGGCGCGCCAGGTCGTCCACCAGGGCGTTCGACGCGTCGATGGCGGTGGCCCAGGACCCCTCACAGGCGCCTGTCTCCAGCCGCTCGGTGAGCTTGCCCTCACGCCCGACCATGCGGCGTACGCGGGCCAGCTCGCCCGTGAGGTGCAGATTCCGGTCCGCCACCTCGTTGAACACGGCGGAGATCTCCGCCATCACATCGTCACCGGAGACGGTCAGGCGTTTACGGAAGTTGCCGTCCCGCATCGCCACCAAGGCCGTCAGCAGTCTGTTGAGAGCCGCCGCATCAACCTCGATGGCCCCGTTGTTCCGGGACCGTCCGCCTTTCGCGCGCGTGCTGTTGCCACGCGCCGCCACGCCAGACTCCACCGTGTCCCTCCCGCGGGGGTTGACCGTACTGACTGCTCAGACCTGTTACTCGGACTGTCTCTGGAATCCTGCCCAGTGTTTCACCACGGCTGAACCTGGCGATAACAGATCGGCAGCTTCGCATAGCGTCCCCACCCCCGGTAGGCGGAAACAGTGGCAACCGGCATCCACCCTGCCAGCGAAGGTAAGTAACCTGGCATCCGGCTGTCCAACCGTCCCGGTCCGCCCGGCGGGGGCGGTGTGGCGAACGTACTACCACCGGGCTTCTGGAGGGCGGGGCCGAATCATGGCGGAGCCGGGCGTCGAGACGCGTACGAGGAGTTCTGTGATCACCGCGCGGGCGGCTGCCAGCTTCGACCCTGTCGGGCGGTCCGTCGCGACCGCCCGCGCCTTTGTCCGTGACACGCTCCAGGGCTGGGGGTACTCCGACGTCGTCGACGACGCCGTGGTCCTCACCAGCGAACTCGTCACCAACGCGGTCATCCACGCCGGCACGTCGGCGGACGTGCTCTGCCTCCGTACGGAGGGCGCCGTCCGCGTCGAGGTCTCCGACCGCTATCCCGAACGTGAGATCCCCATGCAGGGCACGGGGCTGTCCCTGGGCAGCCCCGACCGGGAAAACGGCCGCGGACTGCTCCTCTGCGCGGCCCTGGCCTCCCGCTGGGGCGTCGACTACACCCCGACGCACAAACAGGTCTGGTTCCAGCTCGACCTGCCGGACCGCCCTGTCGGCGCGCGGTCCGCCGGCCCCGTCATCCCGAACGCGCTCCTCCCCGTCACCGACGAACGGGTCAGGGTCGCCGTCGTCCAGATCGACAGAACCGGCGCCGTCTCGACCTGGAACGAGGACGCGGAACACCTCTTCGGCTACCCCGCCGACCAGGTCATCGGCAAACCCCTCACCGACTTCGCCGCCTGGCCGCACACGCCGGGCATCGGCACCGGCATCGCCGAGGCGCTGCTGCTCTCGCGCTGGGAGGGCAGTTACGGAATCCGCGGCAGCGACGGCCGAGTCATCCCCGTGTACGCCTCCCACCTCCGGGTGCGCGACACCGAGGGCGAGCCGTCCACCGTCTGCCTTCTCGTACGCGACGACGAACGCGCCGTCATCCAGACCCCGCAGCGCGCCCCCGCCACCGAGGCGGGCGCCGAGAGCCGCACCGTGGACCCCTTCGAGGTCTTCATCGGCTCACCGGCCCCGGAGGATCTCGACGGTCTGCTCCAGCGCACCGTGGAGCGCGCCCGCGACATGCTCGAAGGCGACTCCGCCTTCCTCCTGCTCGCCACCGACGACGAGACGGAGCTGGAGGTACGGGCCACCACCGGGCTCCCCTCGGCGCGCCAGCGCTTCGCCCGCGTCCCGGTGGAGGCCGGCACGGGGCGGTACGGCTCCGCCCGGATGCCCGCCGTCCACGAGGACCTGGTGATCGTCCCCGGCGCCGTCCCGCTGCTCAACGGCACCGGCATGCGCTCCGTCGTCACCGTCCCGCTCAAGGTGGAGGGCCGGCTCACCGGCTCGCTGGGCGTCGCCGCCGAATCCGCGGGCCGGTACTCCAACGAGGAGGCCCTGCGACTCCAGTTCGCCGCCGACCGCATCGCCCTGGCCGTCGAGTCCGCCCGGCTCGGCGAGCTCGAACGCCTCCGGCGCGGTTCGCTCTCCTTCCTCGTCGAAGCCTCCGACCTGCTCGCCGGCACACTCGACCGGGACCAGACACTCGCGCTCATGGCACAGATGACGGTGCCGACCCTCGCGACCTGGTGCGCCGTCTACACGATCGCCGACCAGGCGTCGGACCCCTACCTCTCGTACGTACTGCACGAGGACGAAGAGCGCATCGACGGCCTCAAGGCCCTGCTCTCCACGATCGATCCGCCCGAGCCGGTGCCGACTCCGGGCGCCCGCGTGTGGACCGGCCCGGCCGACGCCGCGCACCAGGCGGCGCTCCGTACGTCCATGAGGGAGCTGGGAGGGGCCTCCACGCCCGTCTCCTCCGGAATCGGCACCACGCTGGCTACAGCGGCCGCGGTGGGCGGAGAGACCGTCGTACTGCCTCTCGTCGCCCGTAACCGGGTCATCGGGATGCTCACCCTCGGCAAGCCGTCCGACGACCACTTCCGCCAGGAGATCCTGGAGCTGGCCGAGGACCTGTCCCGGCGAGCGGCGCTCGCGCTCGACAACGCGCGCCTCTACTCGGAGCGCATGGCGATCAGCCAGTCTCTTCAACGCAGCCTGCTGCCGCCGGAGTTGCCCCAGGTGCCCAACGTCGAGGTGGAGGTCATCTACCGCGCGGCGGGCGAGGGCAACGAGGTGGGCGGCGACTTCTACGACATCTTCCCGATCCACGACGGCGCGTACGGCTTCGCGATCGGCGACGTCTGCGGCACGGGCCCGGAAGCCGCGGCGGTGACGGGCCTCGCCCGGCACGCGCTCCGCCTCCTGGCCCGCGAGGGCTTCAGCGGCCCGGCGGTACTGGAGCGCCTGAACGCGGCGATCCTCGACGAGGGCGCGCGCAGCCGCTTCCTGACGCTGCTTTACGGGGAGTTGTGGCCCCAGGAGGACGGCAGCGCCGTCCTCAAGGTCGTCTGCGCCGGCCATCCGCTGCCGCTGCGCCTGCGCCAGGACGGCACGGTGGAGGCGGCGGCCGACCCGCAGCCGCTGCTCGGCGTCATGGACGACCTGGAGCTGTACGAGCAGATGGTCACCCTCGACCCGGGCGACGTCCTGCTCTGTGTCACCGACGGCGTCACCGAACGCCGTGAGGGAACCCGGATGCTGGGCGACGACGGTCTCGTCGATGTCCTGACGGGCTGTACGGGCCTGACGGCCGGCGCCGTCGCGTCACGCGTGCTGCGAGCGGTGGAGAGGTTCGCGGCCGAGCCGGCGTCGGACGACATGGCCATCCTGGCGATGCGGGTACCGGAACCGCAGTAGGAACCGCCGAACGAAAGAAGGGCCCCGCCAACAGGCGGGGCCCTTCTTCGTGTTGGAGCCCCAATACGGAATCGAACCGTAGACCTTCTCCTTACCATGGAGACGCTCTACCGACTGAGCTATTGGGGCGGGACAACAAGAGAGATCATACCCGAAGCTCGGCTGTGCTGGAAACCGTGGCCTGAACGCAGAAATGCCTCA
>NZ_MDCR01000122.1 GCF_001723055.1 Streptomyces niveus | reverse complement strand
GTCGGCGGCTTCGTGGGAGGTGTCGTCGGCGGCTTCGTGGCCGGCGGCTTGGGGGGCTTCGGCGGGTTGGTCGTCGGCGACTCGCCGGGGCTCGGCGAGGTGGTCGGGCCGGGGCTGGGCGAGTTGCTGGGGCCGCCCGGGTTCAGCGGACCGGGGCCCTCGGGCAGCACACCCGTACCGTCCGGCACCTCGTGGCTGCCGCGCTTGTAGTACTCCAGCCAGGACAGGACCGTCGCCAGATACTCCCGCGAGCGGTTGTAACTGAGGATCGCCTGGTCGAGGTTGGACTTCAGCGACAGGTCGCGATTGTTGGCGCAAAGATAGCGGCCGGCGGCCAGCGCCGCGTCGAAGATGTTGTTCGGGTCCTTGCGGCCGTCGCCGTTGGCGTCCTGACCCCAGGTCGCCCACGTCGACGGGATGAACTGCATGGGGCCCACGGCACGGTCGTGGGTCTTGTCGCCGTCGTAGGCGCCGTTGTCGGTGTCGGAGATGTTGGCGAAGCCGACACCGTTCAGCACCGGGCCCAGGATCGGCGTGAACGTGGTGCCGTTGTCGTCGACCCGGCCGCCGCGCGCCTGGCCCGACTCGACCTTGCCGATCGCCGCGAGGAGCTGCCACGGCAGGTTGCAGCCGGGGTTGGTGACCCCGAGGCGCTGCTCGGCCTGCTTGTACGCGGACAGCACCGTGGCGGGTATCCCGGCCTCGGCAGCGCCCCCCAGGTCCGGCAGGTCGATCGAAGTGCCGGGCTTGTCGGGGGTGTTCAGCGGCGGGAGGTCCGTGTGGTACGAGGAATCCCCGCTGGCGGAGTCCGGGCTCTCGTCCGGCACGCTCGATCCGGACGCCTGCTTTCCGTTGCCACCGCCGCCGGGGACGATCGCGGGGGCCTGCGAGGCGGAGAGTGCGGCGACCGCGAGTGCGGCGACCGCGGTGGTGGTCGCCCCTCTGCGGAGCCGGCGGCCGAATTGCGCTGCCATACGTCTGGTCCCTCCCGGTGAACGGCTGTTCGCGCTCCCCAGCGCGAGGACTCAGGCGACCCTACGGCAACTACCTGTGCGCGCACACGGGTCGGTGACCGCTTTTCACCGGTTCGCCACCTCCCGGCCTCCCCCAGGTCGAACCGGTGGCCGAGAACGTGCGTCCTTCATACTGATCCGACTGACTCCGTGCCAGGTGGGCGTGTTCCCGCCTGAGCGAACAGGCCGAACCGATCGACCTGATCGCGTCGGTGGAGCTGATCGCACGACGACGACACGCCCCAGGGGGACGGCCTTGCCTTTCACGCTGAGCCACGCGGCGGCGGTGCTGCCGGGCATCCGCAGGAACGGCACGGCACGCGGGCCGTTGCTCGCCTCCGCCCTGGTCGCCGGGTCGATGGCGCCCGACATGACGTACTTCGCCGCGACCGCCGTGCCCGAGGCCATGGAGTTCGGCGAGGTGACGCACGGGATCGTGGGTCTGTTCACCGCCGATGTCGTCATCGCCGCGGCTCTGGTGGGTCTCTGGCTGATGCTGCGTGAGCCGCTGGTGGCACTGTTGCCCGGCGCCTGGCAGGGGCGGATCCACGCCTTCGTACGAGGTCCCGACCGGCGTGCGGAACGGCGGGCGGCGCTCGCCGCGCGGTTCTGTCTCTCGGCGGTGCTCGGCGCGTCCACCCATGTGGTGTGGGACGCGTTCACGCACTTCGACCGGTGGGGCACCCGGATGGTGCCCGCGTTGGAGGAGATCGTCGCGGGCTTCCCGCTGTACACGTACACGCAGTACGGCAGTTCGGCCCTGGCGCTCGTGGCGCTCTGCTGGTTCACCGTCACCGCCGTGCGCCGGCTGCCCCGTACTCCCGCGCCGGCCTCGGTGCCGGTGCTCCTGCGGCGCGAACGCGCCCTCGCGCACGCCGTGCTGGCGGGGTGCGTGCTGCTCGGCATGGCGCACCGGTTCACCCGCTGGTACGCCTACCACGGGCAAGTCTCCACGCCGTTGGACGTCATCCCGACGCTCTGCTTCGGCGCCGGTGCGGGCCTGGCCCTCGGACTCGTCCTGTACGGCGCGGGGATGCGGCTGCGCGCCGCCCGTACGAAGCCGGTGGCCCCCGCCGCCCCCGACCGCTCCCGTACGGAATCGCGCTGATCCCGTACGAGAAGCGGTACGGCTGACGAGGGCCGGCCGGCCCGCCGTCAGTGGGCGGCCGAGTCCCAGTCCGGTCCCACGCCCACGGAGATGTCCAGCGGCGCCCGCAGCTCCGTCGCCCCGGCCATCTCGCGGATCACCAGCTCCTCCACCCGCTCCCGCTCGCCGGGGGCGATCTCCAGCACGATTTCGTCGTGGACCTGGAGGAGCATGCGCGAGGTCAGCCCGGCCCCGGTCAGCGCCTTGTCGACCCGCAGCATGGCCACCTTGACGATGTCGGCGGCCGTGCCCTGGATCGGGGCGTTGAGCGCCATCCGCTCGGCCATCTCGCGGCGTTGGCGGTTGTCGCTGTTGAGGTCGGGCAGATAGCGGCGGCGGCCGAGCATCGTCTCCGTGTAGCCCGTGGCCCTGGCCTCCTCGACCGCGCGCTGGAGATAGTCCCGTACGCCGCCGAAGCGCTCGAAGAACGTGTCCATCAGACCGCGTGCCTCCGCCGCCTCGATGTTCAGCTGCTGGGAGAGGCCGAACGCCGAGAGGCCGTAGGCCAGTCCGTACGACATCGCCTTGATCTTGCGGCGCATGTCGGGGGTGACATCGGCGCGCTCGACACCGAACACCTGGGAGGCGACGGTCGTGTGCAGGTCCTCGCCGGAGGTGAACGCCTCGATCAGACCGGCGTCCTCGGACAGATGCGCCATGACGCGCAGCTCGATCTGGCTGTAGTCGGCGGTCATCAGCGACTCGTAGCCCTCGCCGACGACGAAGCCGCGGCGGATCGCGCGGCCCTCGTCGGTGCGCACCGGCACGTTCTGCAGGTTGGGGTCGGTGGACGAGAGCCGGCCGGTGGCCGCGACCGTCTGACTGAAGGTGGTGTGGATACGGCCGTCGGCCGCGATCATCTTGACCAGGCCCTCGACGGTGACCCGGAGCCTGGCCTGCTCGCGGTGGCGCAGCATCAGGACGGGCAGTTCGTGCTCGGTCTGCGCGGCGAGCCACGCCAGCGCGTCGGCGTCCGTCGTGTAACCGGTCTTGGTCTTCTTGGTCTTGGGCAGATTCAGCTCGCCGAAGAGGACTTCCTGGAGCTGCTTGGGCGAGCCGAGGTTGAACTCGTGCCCGACGGACGCGTGCGCCTCCTTCACCGCCTGCTGGACGGCGGCGGCGAACTGCTCCTCCAGGGTGACCAGATGGGGCTGGTCGGCCGAGATGCCGTTGCGCTCCAGCTTGGCGAGGAGCGCGGAGGTCGGCAGCTCGATGTCCTGGAGCAGTTCGGTGGCGCCGACCTCGGCCAGCCGGCCGGTGAACGCGACGCCGAGGTCGAGGATGGCGCGCGCCTGTGTCATCAGCGCGTCCGCCTCGGCCTGGTCGTCGCTGCCGAAGGCGAGCTGTCCGTCGTTCGCGGCGGCCGGAGCCAGCTCGCGTCCGAGGTACTCGACGGCGAGGGCGTCGAGCGCGAAGGAGCGGCGGCCGGGCTTGACCAGATACGCGGCGAGAGCGGTGTCCATGGTGACCCCGCCGATCCGCCAGCCGTGCTCGGGGGCGACCCGCATGGCGCTCTTGGCGTTGTGCAGCACCTTGGGGTGGTCCGCCGAGGCGAGCCAGCTGCCGAAGGCCTTCTCGTCGGCCTCGTCGAGCTGCGTGGTGTCGAACCAGGCGGCGGCGCCGTCGGCCGCGGCCAGCGCGACCTCGCCGATGCTGCCCGTGCCGAGCGCCCAGGTGTCCACGAGAGCGACGCCCAGCGGCTCGTCGCCGTGCTCGGCCAGCCAGGGAGCCAGCTCGCCGGAGGCCAGGACCGTGCCGTCCAGCTCGATTCCCGCCTCGGGGGCCGGGGCCTCGTCCTCGACGGCGCCGGGGTCGACGGCGAGCAGCCGCTCGCGCAGGCTCGGGTTGCGGATCTCCAGCACTTCGAGGAATCCGGTGAGGGCCGTGCGGTCGTACGGGGCGCGCTCCAGGTCCTGCGGGGTCTTCGTCAGCTCGACGGTGCGCACCAGTTCGGTGAGATGACGGTTGAGCTTGACCGAGTCCAGGTGCTCGCGCAGGCTCTCGCCGACCTTGCCCTTGACCTCGTCGGCGCGCTCCACCAGATCGGCGAGGGAACCGAACTGGTTGATCCACTTCGCGGCCGTCTTCTCGCCGACCTTGGGAATGCTGGGGAGATTGTCCGACGGGTCGCCGCGCAGCGCGGCGAAGTCCGGATACTGCGCCGGCGTCAGCCCGTACTTCTCGTACACCTTCTCCGGGGTGAACCGGGTCAGCTCGGAGACGCCCTTGGTGGGATACAGCACCGTGGTGTGCTCGGTGATGAGCTGGAAGGAGTCCCGGTCGCCGGTGACGATGAGAACCTCGAAGCCGGCCTCCTCGGCCTGCGTGGCGAGGGTGGCGATGACGTCGTCCGCCTCGAAGCCCTCGATCGCGAACCGGTGCGCGTGCATCGCGTCCAGCAGCTCGCCGATCAGCTCGACCTGGCCCTTGAACTCGTCGGGCGTCTTGGAGCGGTTCGCCTTGTACTCGGGGAACTCCTCCGAGCGCCACGTCTTGCGCGAGACGTCGAAGGCCACCGCGAAGTGCGTGGGCACCTCGTCACGCAGGGTGTTCGCCAGCATCGACGCGAAGCCGTAGACGGCGTTGGTCGGCTGGCCGGAGGCGGTGGTGAAATTCTCCGCGGGCAGCGCGAAGAACGCCCGGTACGCCATGGAGTGCCCGTCCATGAGGAGCAGGCGAGGACGGTTGTCTGCGGTCTTCTTCGATGCTGTCTCAGCCACGTACCCGATCCTGCCACGCCGCACTGACAATCCCGACCCGGCCACTCCTCCCCGACGTGCTGTCGGCGGTGCGTGACAGGATCGGGGGGCGAGTGACGACGTACGAGTTAGGGAGAGCGTGATGGCCAGCAAGCCGCCCTCAGGTGATCCGGTCCAGGACGCCCCACGGGTCGCCGCCCCGCGCGACAGCGCCGCCGGACTGCCGGCCGTGGCACATTCGCTGCGCGTCGCCCAGCAGCAGATGGGGGTGACCCGGGCCGCGCGGACACTGCTCAAGGTCAACCAGAAGGACGGCTTCGACTGTCCGGGCTGCGCCTGGCCGGAGGGCGACCACCGGCACACGGCGGAGTTCTGCGAGAACGGCGCGAAGGCCGTCGCCGAGGAGGCGACGCTGCGCCGGGTGACGCCGGACTTCTTCGCCGCGCACCCGGTGGCCGACCTGGCGACGCGCAGTGGCTACTGGCTGGGCCAGCAGGGCCGGATCACCCAGCCGATGCTCCTGGAGCGCGGTGCCGCCGGCGGCACCGCCGGCGGGGACCGGTACGAACCGGTCAGCTGGGAGCGCGCGTTCGCGATCATCGCCGAGGAACTGACCGCGCTGGACTCCCCCGACGAGGCGCTCTTCTACACCTCGGGCCGCACCAGCAACGAGGCGGCCTTCCTGCTCCAGCTGTTCGCCCGCGAGTTCGGCACGAACAATCTGCCCGACTGCTCCAACATGTGCCACGAGTCGTCCGGTTCGGCGCTCGCCGAGACCCTGGGCGTCGGCAAGGGCAGCGTGTCCCTGGAGGACATGCACCAGGCCGACCTCATCATCGTGGCCGGGCAGAACCCGGGGACCAACCACCCCCGGATGCTCTCCGCCCTGGAGAAGGCCAAGGCGGCGGGCGCGCGGATCATCTCGGTGAACCCGCTGCCCGAGGCCGGCATGGGCCGGTTCAAGAATCCGCAGACCCCGCAGGGCCTGCTCAGGGGCGCGGCGCTGACCGACCTCTTCCTCCAGATCCGGATCGGCGGCGACCAGGCCCTGTTCCGGCTGCTGAACAAGCTGGTCCTCGACGCGGCCGAGAGCGACCCGGCCGCCGTCGACGAGGCGTTCGTCGCCGAACACACCCACGGCTTCGAGGAGTTCACCGCCGCCGCGCGCGCCGCCGACTGGGAGCAGACCCTCGCCGCGACGGGCCTGGAGCGCGCCGACATCGAGCGCGCGCTGGCCATGGTGCTGGCCTCGAAACGCACCATCGTCTGCTGGGCGATGGGCCTCACCCAGCACAAGCACTCCGTCGCGACCATCCGCGAGGTCGTCAACTTCCTTCTGCTGCGCGGCAACATCGGCCGGCCGGGCGCGGGGGTGTGCCCCGTACGCGGACACTCCAACGTCCAGGGCGACCGCACCATGGGCATCTTCGAGCGGCCCGCGCCGGCGTTCCTCGACGCCCTGGACCGGGAGTTCGGGATCACCTCGCCGCGCCACCACGGCTACGACGTCGTACGGGCCATCCGCGCCCTGCGCGACGGCGACGCGAAGGTCTTCTTCGCCATGGGCGGCAACTTCGTGTCGGCGTCCCCCGACACCGAGGTGACCGAGGCGGCGATGCGCACCGCGCGGCTGACCGTGCACGTGTCGACCAAACTCAACCGCTCCCACGCGGTGACCGGCGCGCGTGCCCTGATCCTGCCGACCCTCGGGCGTACCGACAAGGACGTACAGGCGGGCGGCAGGCAGGTGGTGACCGTGGAGGACTCCATGGGCATGGTGCACACCTCGCGCGGCAACCTCACCCCGGCGAGCCCGCACCTGCTGTCCGAGCCGGCGATCGTCACCCGCATGGCGCGCGCCGTCCTCGGTCCGGCGTCACTGACTCCGTGGGAGGAGTTCGAGAAGGACTACGCGTCGATCCGCGACCGCATCTCGCGCGTCGTCCCCGGCTTCGAGGACTTCAACGAACGCGTCGCCGCGCCGGGCGGATTCCAGCTCCCGCACGCCCCGCGCGACGAACGGCGCTTCCCCACCGCCACCGGCAAGGCCAACTTCACGGCCGCGCCCGTCGAGTACCCGGAACTGCCGGCGGGCCGGCTGCTGCTCCAGACGCTGCGCTCGCACGACCAGTACAACACCACGGTCTACGGTCTCGACGACCGCTACCGGGGCATCAGGAACGGCCGCCGCGTCGTCCTGGTCAATCCGGAGGACGCTCGTCAACTGGGCCTGGCCGACGGCTCGTACACGGATCTGGTCAGCGAGTGGCGGGACGGCGTCGAGCGGCGTGCCCGGGGCTTCCGGGTGGTGCACTACCCCACGGCCCGCGGCTGCGCCGCCGCCTACTACCCGGAGACGAACGTGCTGGTGCCGCTGGACTCCACCGCCGACACCAGCAACACCCCGGCGAGCAAGTCCGTCGTGGTGCGCTTCGAGCACCGCTGACGCGGCGCGCCCGCATCCCGACCCATACGTACGGATCACGTACCGCCCCCGCACACCCCACCCAAGCGACCCGCACCACGCAGCCGATCGGAGCCTGACCCCATGGGTGACACCACAGCGAACGAGCAGCCCTCGGCGACGTTCCCGCAGGAGATCATCGACGAGTACGGGCCGGACGAGGTCGACCTGGAGTCGCTCTTCTCCGCCGGGGACCTCGGCGCCCGCATGGGCCTGCGGGTCACCGAGGCGTCGGCCGACCGGGTCGTCGCCACCATGCCCGTGGCGGGCAACACCCAGCCGTACGGGCTGCTGCACGGCGGCGCGTCGGCCGTACTCGCCGAGACCCTCGGCTCCATCGGCGCGATGATGCACGGCGGGCGCGACAAGGTCGCCGTGGGGGTGGATCTCAACTGCACCCATCACCGCGCGGTACGCGAGGGCGTGGTGACGGGTGTCGCCACCCCGGTCCACCGCGGCCGGTCCACCGCGACGTACGAGATCGTGATCACCGACGAGCGGGGCAAGCGGGTGTGCACGGCGCGGCTGACGTGTCTGCTCCAGAGCGGCGACGGCAGCGCGTTCATGAAGCGGAAGGACGCCTGAGGGGCCACCGAGAGGCACCGCCGGGGGACACCGAGGCACACCGGAGGGCTAACCTCAAGGGAGCCTCAAGCGGGCCGGAGGGGGCGGTGAACGGGCTTCGGCCCGCTCCCGGTGACCACTAGGTGAGACGCGTGGCCGTCGTCCGACGGCCGCGAAACATTCCGGTAACGAGAGCCCGTCGAGGCTCCCGCGGGGCGCCGTCCACCGCCGGACCCCGGCGCGGGGAGAGCCAGGTGGGACCCCCGATGGTGACGTTGCGTCACGCTGTGCGGCACGATCCATTGTCCTGCGTCCCGATGCGCATTAGCTTCGCCGCATGAGCGGCATCGGCCCCGTCGAACCGGGCGAGGACACCTACCAGCACCCGGCGGCCCCGGCCGCCGGCGCGACGCCGTCCCGCGTCCGCCACGTCGTGCCCGCGCGCCACCGCCGCAAGGCCGTCCTGGCCGCCGTCGCGACCCTCGCCACGGGCGTGGGCGTGTACGCCGTCAACGCCCCGGAGCCGCCTCCCGCGCCGCCACCGCCCTGGCCCTCGCAGGTGGTTGGCTTCGCGTACGCGGGCGCCTCCCCGGACGACGGGCACGCGGGCGCGTTCACCTTCGGCGTCAGCATCTCGACCGAACCCGGCCGGCGGGTGACCGTCGACGCCATCACCCAGCCGTCGGCGGCCCTGGCCGTCTCGACGGAACCGTCCGCTCCGTTCACCGTGCCCGCCGGGAAGTCCCGCGACGTGACGGTGACCGTCTACGTACTCGACTGCGGGGAAGTACCACGGAACTCCGGACTCCCCTTCCTGGAAGTCACCCTGCGTAACGAAAGGGCCGTCCAGAAACAGAGCCGGATCCTCGGCGGCGGATACCCCGAAGACCTCGGCGCGGCCATCGGCCGAGCGTGCGCCGATCCCGCTCCGTAATCGGCCGATTACCGTTACGGTCCTGCTGGTTCTCAGTATGTGGACTTCCGAACGGTCTCAAATCGCACGCCTTTCCCTTCCCTTACGGGCTTCACCACGCTTCCGTCATAACAAGAGCGTCACATCATGGGCCGCACCTCTGCACCACCCCCACCAGCGCGCTTAGAGTCACGGCCAGTCACCGCGCCACCGGATTACTTTCAGTTCGGTTCCAGCGCTCGACCCGGCTTCTCAATCAGGGACAGCCGTGCCAGGGGAAAGGACTGATCGTGCGTCACCGTTCCTTGTTCATAGTCACCACTGCGGTCACGGTAGGAGCCCTCACGCTTTCGGCTTGCGGCTCCCGCGACGACAGCAGCGAGGGCGGCGGCGGCGGAAAGACGACCGTCGTCATCGGCCTCGACGCGCCGCTGACCGGAGACCTCTCCGCGCTCGGCCAGGGCATCAAGAACTCCGCCGACCTCGCCGTCAAGACGGCCAACAAGAACAACGAAGTCGAAGGCGTCACCTTCAAGCTGGAGTCCCTGGACGACGTGGCCCAGGCCGCGACCGGCCAGCAGAACGCCACCAAGCTTGTCGGCAACCAGGACGTCATGGGCGTGGTCGGCCCCCTGAACTCCGACGTCGGCCAGGCCATGCAGAAGGTCTTCGCCAACGACAACCTGGTCCAGGTGTCGCCCGCCAACACCAACCCCGAGATGACTCAGGGCAAGGACTGGCAGACCGGCAAGAAGGTCCGCGGCTTCGACACCTACTTCCGCACCGCGACCACGGACGCCATCCAGGGCCCGTACGCCGCGCAGTTCATGTTCAACGAGAAGAAGCTCAAGAACGTCTACGTCATCGACGACAAGAAGACGTACGGAGCCGGTCTCGCCGCCACCTTCTCCACCGAGTTCAAGAAGCTCGGCGGCAAGGTCGTCGGCACCGACCACATCAACCCGGACGACAAGGACTTCTCGTCCGTCGCGAGCAAGGTCGCCCAGACCAAGGCCGACTTCGTCTACTACGGCGGCGAGTACCCGGCCGGCGCCCCGCTGGCCAGCCAGATCAAGAACGCCGGCGCCAAGATACCCACCGTCGGCGGCGACGCCCTCTTCAGCGCCGAGTACATCAAGCTGGGCAAGAAGAACTCCGAAGGCGACTTCGCCAGCTCCGTGGGCGCGCCCCTGGAGACCCTGGACACCGCCAAGAAGTTCATCGCCGACTACTCCGCCGGCGGCTACGACGGCGCGTTCGAGGCGTACGGCGGCTACTCCTACGACTCCACCTGGGCCATCATCCAGGCGGTCAAGGCCGTCGTCGAGAAGAACGACGGCAAGCTGCCCAGCGACGTCAAGGACGCCCGCAAGCAGATCACCGAAGCCATGCAGGACGTCAAGTTCGACGGCGTCACCGGCACCGTCGGCTTCGACGAGTACGGCGACACCATCAACAAGCAGCTCTCCCTCTACGAGGTGAAGGGCGGCAAGCACGTCCCCGTCAAGACGGGCGTGTTCGAGGGCTGATCGGGCTCACCAGCCCTCCCTCCTGAAGGAACTACCACCGCGCGGGGGCGCCACAGCGCCCCCGCGCGGCCGTATCTGACCCCACTCATTCGGAGGCCCCGCGGTGAACGATCTGCCGCAGCAACTTGCCAACGGCCTGCTACTCGGCGCGCTGTACGGACTCATCGCAATCGGTTACACGATGGTCTATGGCATAGTCCAGCTCATCAATTTCGCCCACGGCGAGATATTCATGATCGGCGGCTTCGGTGCGCTGACCGTATTCCTCTGGCTGCCCAGCGGTACCAGCCTGCTCCTCGCACTGCCCCTCATGATCCTCATGGCGATGGCCTGCTCGGTGCTCGTCGCCGTAGGAGCCGAACGCTTCGCCTACCGGCCGCTGCGGAACGCCCCCAGACTCGCACCACTGATCACCGCGATCGGCCTCTCCATCGCACTCCAGCAAGCCATCTGGGCCTTCTACCCGGACGCCACGAAGTCCCGCCCCTTCCCCGAGTTCGAGGGCGGCAGGCTCGACTTCGGCGCCTTCGCCATCAGCCGCGGTGACCTCTTCCTGCTCATCGCCGCGCCCCTGTGCATGATCACGCTCGGAGTCTTCGTCTCCAAGACCCGCACCGGACGCGCCATGCAGGCCACGTCGCAGGACCCGGACACGGCCAAGCTGATGGGCATCAACACCGACCGCATCATCGTCACCGCGTTCGCCATCGGTGCCGCCTTCGCCGCCATCGCGGCCGTCGCACACGGCCTCAAGTACGGCGAAGTCAACTTCAAGATGGGCTTCATCGCCGGACT
This sequence comes from Streptomyces niveus, assembly GCF_001723055.1. Lineage (GTDB taxonomy): Bacteria > Actinomycetota > Actinomycetes > Streptomycetales > Streptomycetaceae > Streptomyces > Streptomyces niveus. The sequence goes on along the minus strand of NZ_MDCR01000122.1, from coordinate 11,916 downwards.
CAAGGCCTTCACCGCCGCCGTCCTCGGCGGTATCGGCAACATCTACGGCGCCATGATCGGCGGCCTCGTCCTCGGCCTCGCCGAGGCCATGGCCACCGCCTACATCGAGAACATCCCCGGCATGTCGCAGCTCGGCGGCGGCGCCTGGAAGGACGTGTGGGCCTTCGTCCTCCTCATCCTCGTACTGCTGCTGAGGCCACAAGGTCTACTCGGCGCACGCGTCTCGGACAGGGCGTGATACCGATGACCACCACCACGACGAAAAAGAACACCGCGGCCCCCGCACCCCGTCCCGGCCGCCCCGTCATCGGCCTCCCGGCGTCGGCGGCCGGCCTCGGCGCCGCGATCGGCGCCGTCGCGACCTTCGCGAGCACCTTCCTCGCCTGGACCTGGACCGCCGAATTCCCCGGCGACCTCACGGTCACCGGCTACCCCGGCGGCCTCCAGCTGCTCACCCTCACCGGTGCGCTGCTGACGCTGGTCTTCGTCGTCGCGGGCTACGGCGTACGCGGCCTCGGCTGGCTCACCCCCGGCGGCAAGAACGGCCCCGTCCTCCTCTTCGCCCTCGGCACGTTCGCCACCACCTGGTACACGGTCATCGCGATCGCCGTGAAACTCGGCGGACTCGCCAACCTCGAACCGGGCGGCTACGTCGCCGCCGCCGCCTCGCTCCTCACCCTCGTCGCCGCCCTCGGGCTCCCCGGCGACGTCGCGGGCGACCACGACAACCCCAACGTCTGGCAGCGGTTCGTCCAGTCCTTCAAGGCCCCCACACCCAAGGAAGCCACCGCGCTCCCCGGCTGGGCCGAGATCCTCATCATCGCCGCCGCCTTCGGGCTCGGCCTCTTCGTCTTCACCTACGGCATCGACACCGAGGCCGCCGAACTCTTCATCGGCTACATCCTCCTCGTCGCCTTCGGCGCCACCGCCATCTCCCGCGCCGGCCTCAACCGCCGGCTCGCGGGCCTCACCTCCAAGCACAAGAACGTGACCGTGACCGCGGCGTTCGTCTCCGCGTTCGCCTTCCCGTTCACCCAGAGCAACGACGCGTACGCCTCCATCGGTACGAACATCCTGATCTTCGCCACCGTCGCGCTCGGACTCAACGTCGTCGTCGGCCTCGCCGGCCTGCTCGACCTCGGATACGTCGCCTTCCTCGGCGTCGGCGCCTACACGGCCGCCCTCGTCTCCGGATCGCCGTCGTCCACCATCGGCATCCAGCTCCCGTTCTGGGCCGCCGTCCTCTGCGGCGCCGGCGCCTCGCTGATCTTCGGCGTCGTCATCGGCGCGCCGACCCTGCGACTGCACGGCGACTACCTGGCCATCGTGACCCTCGGCTTCGGTGAGATCTTCCGCATCACCATGCAGAACCTCGACGGATCGTCGGGCCCGGACGTCACCAACGGCTCCAACGGCATCCCCAACATCCCCGACCTGGACCTCTTCGGGTTCAACCTCGGCGAACCACATACGATCCTCGGCGTCGAACTCGGCAGATTCTCCAACTACTACCTGCTGATGCTGCTGTTCACCATCATCGTGGTGACCGTCTTCCGCCGCTCCGACCAGTCGCGCATCGGCCGCGCCTGGGTCGCCATCCGCGAGGACGAGACCGCGGCCAGGGCCATGGGCATCAACGCCTTCCGGCTCAAGCTGCTCGCCTTCGCGCTCGGCGCCACCCTCGCCGGTATGGCCGGCACCGTACAGGCGCACGTGACCTTCACCGTCACCCCCGCCCAGTACAAGTTCGTCGAAGCCGTCCCGCCGAACTCGGCGTTCCTCCTCGCCGCCGTCATCCTCGGCGGCATGGGCACGGTCAGCGGACCCCTCATCGGCGCCTCGCTGCTCTACCTCATCCCGGCGAAGCTCCAGTTCATGTCCGACTACCAGCTGCTGCTCTTCGGCATCGCGCTGATCCTGCTCATGCGATTCCGCCCCGAGGGCCTCATCGCCGACCGCAGGAAGCAGCTCGAATTCCACGAGACCGGTCAACTGGACGCCCCCAAGGGCGATATCGGCCTCAGCAAAGCGGGGGTGTGACCCAGAATGACCACCGACATCGAACCCACCGACGCCGGATCCCCCAAGGCCGCCACCACCACCGGCGCGCCCGTCCTCCAGGCCACCGGCGTCACCAAGAAGTTCGGCGGACTCACCGCCGTACAGAACGTCGATCTCCACGTCAACACCGGCGAGATCGTCGGCCTCATCGGACCCAACGGCGCGGGCAAGACCACCTTCTTCAACTGCCTCACCGGTCTGTACGTCCCCACCGAGGGCACCGTCAGCTACAAGGGCACCGTCCTGCCGCACCAGTCCCACCTGGTCACCAAGGCAGGCATCGCCCGTACGTTCCAGAACATCCGGCTCTTCGCCAACATGACGGTCCTGGAGAACGTCCTCGTCGGACGCCACACCAGGACCAAGGAGGGCCTGTGGTCCGCGCTCCTGCGCGGCCCCGGCTTCAAGAAGGCGGAGAAGGAGTCCGAGGAACGCGCCATGGAACTCCTGGAGTTCACCGGCCTCGCGGCCAAGCGCGACCACCTCGCCCGCAACCTCCCCTACGGAGAACAGCGCAAGCTGGAAATCGCGCGCGCACTCGCCAGCGACCCGGGCCTGCTCCTGCTGGACGAGCCCACCGCCGGCATGAACCCGCAGGAGACCCGCACCACCCAGGACCTGGTCTTCGCGATCCGCGACCAGGGCATCGCCGTACTCGTCATCGAGCACGACATGCGCTTCATCTTCAACCTGTGCGACCGCGTCGCCGTCCTCGTCCAGGGCCAGAAGCTCGTCGAGGGCACCGCCGAGGTCGTCCAGGCCGACGAGCGCGTCGTCGCCGCCTACCTCGGCACCCCCTACGAAGGCGCCCCCGGCGCCGAGGAAGTCTCCGAGGTGGAGGCCGCGGAGGCACACGCGGACAGCACGGCAGGCACAGAAGGAGACACCAAGTGACCGCACTACTGGAGGTGGAGGACCTCAAGGTCGCCTACGGCAAGATCGAAGCCGTCAAGGGCATCTCCTTCAGCGTCGAAGCCGGTCAGATCGTCACGCTCATCGGCACCAACGGCGCCGGCAAGACGACCACGCTGCGCACCCTGTCCGGGCTGCTCAAGCCCTCCGGGGGCCGGATCATCTTCGACGGCCGGCCCCTGAACGGCATCGGCGCGCACAAGATCGTCGCGATGGGCCTGGCGCACTCCCCCGAGGGCCGCAGGATCTTCCCGCGGCTCACGATCGCGGAGAACCTCAAGCTCGGCGCCTTCCTCCGGAAGGACACCGCCGGCATCGAGAAGGACATCAAGCGCGCCTACGAACTGTTCCCGATCCTCGGCGAACGCAGCAAGCAGGCGGCGGGCACCCTCTCCGGCGGCGAGCAGCAGATGCTCGCCATGGGACGGGCGCTGATGTCGCAGCCCAAGCTGCTCATGCTCGACGAGCCGTCCATGGGACTCTCGCCGATCATGATGCAGAAGATCATGGCGACGATCGCCGAACTCAAGTCGCAGGGCACGACGATCCTCCTCGTCGAGCAGAACGCCCAGGCGGCACTGTCACTGGCCGACCAGGGCCATGTGATGGAGGTCGGCAAGGTCGTCCTCTCGGGCACCGGGCAGGACCTGCTGGTGGACGAGTCCGTACGCAAGGCGTACCTGGGCGAGGACTGAACGCCTCTCCTACGTAAGGAGGCCCGCGANNTCGCGGGCCTCCTTACGTAGGTGCCGCCGTGCTCACTGCCCCTTGGCGGCCTTCTTCTCCTCGTCGTCCTGGATGACGGCCTCGGCGACCTGCTGCATCGACAGCCGCCGGTCCATCGACGTCTTCTGGATCCACCGGAAGGCGGCGGGCTCGGTCAGGCCGTACTGGGTCTGGAGGATCGACTTCGCCCGGTCCACGAGCTTGCGCGTCTCCAGCCGGGTCGTCAGATCGGCGACCTCCCGCTCCAGCGCCTTCAGCTCGGTGAAGCGCGAGACGGCCATCTCGATGGCCGGCACGACGTCGCTCTTGCTGAACGGCTTCACGAGGTACGCCATGGCCCCGGCGTCCCGGGCGCGCTCCACGAGATCGCGCTGCGAGAAGGCGGTGAGCATCAGGACGGGGGCGATGGACTCCTTGGCGATCCGCTCGGCGGCGGAGATGCCGTCGAGGACGGGCATCTTCACATCGAGGATGACAAGATCGGGCCGGTGCTCACGGGCCAGCTCAACGGCACGCTCACCGTCACCGGCCTCGCCCACGACGGAGTAGCCCTCTTCTTCGAGCATCTCCTTCAGGTCGAGACGGATGAGCGCCTCGTCCTCGGCGATGACGACGCGGGTCGTCAGGGGCGGGACATGCGACTTGTCGTCGTCGGCGACGGGCTGGGGCGACTCGGGGGCGGTCACTGAGGCTCCTCGTAACTGGCAGATACTGCTGGGCAAGAGCCTACCTAGCTACGGTATGGTTGGAGCACGGAGGGCCCGTCCCTTCCTTCGTTTCGAAGGAGCCCCGGTAGCCCAGCGGTAGAGGCCATGGATTCAAAACCCATACAGCGTCGGTTCGAATCCGACTCGGGGCACTTTCCCTTCGTTTCCAAGGTTGGCGCGGTTTCCGTCGATCTTCACGTGAACGTGTGACACAGGCGTCGTTTCCGTTCGGCTGACACATAGATCACGTCAAGCTCGGTCGTATGTACGACATGGAGACGCGACGCAGCACGCTGGCGCTCGTCGCCCAAGGCCGCAGCCTCAATTCCGTGAGCAGACGGACCGGTGTGTCGCGTGCGGCGATACGCGCCTGGCGGACCCGCGTCGAGCCCGTGCCGCGCATGGCGCGGGACTGTCCGCGGGGGCCGGCGGACACGGCGGCGTACGCGTATCTCCTCGGGCTCTACCTCGGTGACGGCTGCATCAGCGCGCACTCCCGAGGCGGGCACTACCTGCGCATCGCCTGCGCGGACGCCTGGCCCGGACTGATCCAGCTGTGCCGGGCGGCCATTGTCGCCGTCCGCCCCGGTGTCTCCGTGGCTGTCGTGCGGAAACAGGGATGCGTCATGGTGAGCAGTTACGACCGGCACTGGCCGTGCCTGTTTCCGCAGCACGGCCCCGGCAGGAAGCACGACCGCGCCATCGTGCTCGCCGACTGGCAGCGGGAGATCGTGGGCGCCCACCCGTGGGAGCTGGTCCGCGGGCTCGTCCACTCCGACGGCTGCCGGACCGTGAACTGGACCACCCGCACCGTGGGCGGCGTGACCAGGCGCTACGAGTACCCCCGGTACTTCTTCACGAACAAGTCCGCCGACATCCTGCGCCTGTTCACGGACACGCTCGACGGCCTCGGGGTCGCCTGGACGAGGGCGAACGCCAAGAACGTCTCCGTCGCCAGGCGCGCGTCCGTCGCCCTCATGGACGCCCGCATCGGGCCGAAGCACTGAACAACCCCGGCCCGACAACCGCTACTTCGGGCTGTCGTCCTCGCCCACGTGGTGGACCCGGACCAGGTTCGTGGAGCCCGCGACTCCCGGTGGGGAACCTGCCGTGATCACCACGATGTCGCCCTTGTCGCAGCGGCCGATCCGCAGCAGGTGTTCGTCCACCTGGTCGACCATCGCGTCCGTCGAGTCCACGTGCGGACCGAGGAACGCCTCCACACCCCACGTGAGGTTGAGCTGCGCCTGTGTCGCCGGGTCCGGGGTGAAGGCCAGCAGCGGGATCGGTGAGCGGTAGCGCGAGAGGCGTTTGACCGTGTCGCCGGACTGGGTGAAGGCGACCAGGAACTTCGCGCCGAGGAAGTCGCCCATCTCGGCCGCCGCGCGGGCGACCGCGCCGCCCTGGGTGCGGGGCTTGTTGCGTTCGGTCAGCGGCGGGAGGCCCTTCGCGAGGACGTCCTCCTCCGCCGCCTCCACGATGCGGCTCATCGTGCGGACCGTCTCGACCGGGTACTTGCCGACGCTCGTCTCGCCGGACAGCATCACCGCGTCGGTGCCGTCGATGACGGCGTTGGCGACGTCGGACGCCTCGGCGCGGGTCGGCCGGGAGTTGTCGATCATCGAGTCGAGCATCTGCGTGGCGACGATGACCGGCTTCGCGTTGCGCTTCGCGAGCTTGATCGCGCGCTTCTGGACGATCGGCACCTGCTCCAGCGGCATCTCGACGCCGAGGTCCCCGCGGGCCACCATGATGCCGTCGAACGCGGCGACGATGTCGTCTATGTTCTCCACGGCCTGCGGCTTCTCGACCTTGGCGATGACGGGGACGCGCCGGCCCTCCTCGTCCATGACGCGGTGGACGTCCACGATGTCGCGTCCGCTGCGGACGAAGGAGAGCGCGATGACGTCGGCGCCGATGCGCAGGGCCCAGCGCAGGTCGTCGATGTCCTTCTCGGAGAGCGCGGGGACGGACACCGCGACGCCGGGGAGGTTGAGTCCCTTGTTGTCGGAGACCATGCCGCCTTCGACGACGGTGGTGCGCACGCGCGGTCCGTCGACCTCGGTGACTTCGAGAGTCACCTTGCCGTCGTCCACGAGGATGCGCTCACCGGCGGTGACGTCGTCGGCGAGTCCTTCGTAGGTGGTGCCGCAGGTGTGGCGGTCGCCTTCGAGGGGCTCGACGGTGATGGTGAACTCGTCGCCGCGTTCAAGGAGTACGGGGCCTTCGCGGAAGCGTCCGAGGCGGATCTTCGGGCCTTGAAGGTCGGCGAGGATTCCCACGCTGCGGCCGGTTTCCTCGGCGGCCTTGCGTACGCGCTGGTAGCGCTCCTCGTGATCGGCGTAGCTGCCGTGGCTGAGGTTGAAGCGGGCGACGTCCATTCCGGCCTCGACCAGTGCTTTGATCTGGTCGTACGAGTCGGTGGCGGGCCCGAGGGTACAGACGATTTTTGCTCGGCGCATGATTCGAGACTAAACCTTACCGTCGGGTAGGTAATTGGTCTCACATGACTACTCAACAACCTTTACATGAAGGGTTGTTGACAAGTGTTGAAGTGTGCGCCCGGCCGCTCCGATGAGCGATATTTCAGAGTACGGGAGGGGTCATGGTGAAGCGCGCGTTCACCTGCGCGTAGACGGTCTGGCGCTGCGGTTCGAGATCGAGTGCGGGCGGTGCGCCGGCGGGTTCGGGGGCGCCGCCGTAACCCATGGCGTACGCGGGGGCACGCATCGCGAACGGCGCGGCGTTCTCCGCTCCGATGTCGGCGAGTTCCACGAGAGCGGCGAGGTTCGCGCCGAGCGCCTCCGCGTACTCGCGGGCCCGCTGGACGGCCTCGCGGACCGCCTGCCTGCGTGCTTCGCCGTGGGCCGGTGAGTCGGGGCGCAGCGCCCACCTTGGGCCGGCCACCGTGGTGAGTTCGAGGTCGGCGAGGCGGGTGGTGAGTTCGCCGAGTGCGGTGAAGTCGGCGAGCTGGGCGGTGATGTTGACACGGCCGTGGTAGGCGCGGACGCGTTCGCCGCGGCCGTGCCGGGTGAGTTCGGGGTTGATGGAGAAGGAGCCGGTCACCAGCTTCTCGACGGCGTCGCCGTAGGACTTGATCAGGGTGAGGACGTCGTTGTTGCGGCGGGTGAGGTCGTCGAGGGCGGTGCGCCGGTCGGTGCCGCGCGCGCCGACGGAGATGTCGATGGTGGCGATCTCGGGGTCGAACTCCAGGCGTGCTTCGCCGCGGACGGCGACCCTGGGGGTCTCGGGGGTGCCGTAGGGTGCGGCGCCGGGGGTGGGTGCGTCGGCGGTCACGGGCGGTTTCTCCTTTGTACGGGGGCGAGTTGGGGTGTGGTGTACTGCTCGCTCGGCTGTCCGGTCACTCTGCCATCCGGTTCCCGCTCGGGCACGGCTTTCGGTGGGCATCACGTGGCAGTCACCGGATCGAAACCCGTTGGGGGTGTTCGATTCTTCGTTCCTGCGTCAGAATCTAGCCGCCTTATCTACGCGCGTTGTGCGCCTGGATGACGAGCCGGACGAAGAGATCGAGGGAGTAGCGATGCCGCTGAACCGAAGGACGTTCCTGGAACGGTCCGCCGCCGCCGGAGCCGGTGTGGCGATCGCCGGGGCCGCTTCCGTGCCCGCGGGCGCCCAGGAGCAGGGCGCCGGGCAGGGCCATGGACGTCCGCCGAAGCGGTACTCGTTCACCGTGATGGGCACGACCGACCTGCACGGCAACGTCTTCAACTGGGACTACTTCACGGACAAGGAGTTCGACGACAAGGACCGCAACGACGTCGGACTGGCCAAGATCTCGACGCTGGTGAACCGCGTCCGTAAGGAGAAGGGCCGGGGCAACACCCTGCTCATCGACGCGGGCGACACCATCCAGGGCACTCAGCTCTCGTACTACTACGCCAAGATCGACCCGATCACGGCGAAGCGTGGTCCGGTCCATCCGATGGCGCAGGCGATGAACGCGATCGGCTACGACGCGGCGGCGCTGGGCAACCACGAGTTCAACTACGGCATTCCGGTGCTGCGGAAGTTCGAGGAGCAGTGCCGTTTCCCGCTGCTGGGGGCGAACGCGCTGGACGCGAAGACGCTGCGGCCCGCGTTCCCGCCGTATGTGATCAAGCGGTTGCGGACGCCGCACGGGCGTGATGTGCGGGTGGCGGTGCTGGGGCTGACGAATCCGGGTATCGCGATCTGGGACAAGGTGAACGTCCAGGGCAAGATGACGTTCCCGGGTCTGGAGGAGCAGGCGGCGAAGTGGGTGCCGAAGCTGCGGTCGATGGGCGCGGACGTGGTGATCGTTTCGGCGCACTCGGGGTCGAGCGGTACGTCCTCCTACGGAGATCAGCTGCCGCACATCGAGAACGCGGCGGGTCTGGTGGCCGAGCAGGTGCCGGGTATCGACGCGATCCTGGTCGGGCACGCGCACAGTGAGATTCCCGAGTACCGGGTGACCAACAAGGAGACCGGCAAGGACGTGGTGCTGTCCGAGCCGTTGAAGTGGGGGCAGCGGCTGACGCTGTTCGACTTCGACCTGGTGTGGGAGCGGGGCAGCTGGTCGGTCGAGAAGGTGGGCGCGCAGGTCCTCAACTCCAACACGGTGGAGGAGGACAAGAAGATCACGGGGCTGCTGGAGGACGAGCACCGCAAGGTTGTGGCTTACGTCAACCAGGTCATCGGGACGTCGACGGCCGCGATGACGACGGCCGACGCTCCGTGGAAGGACGAGCCGCTGATCGATCTGATCAACCATGTGCAGGTCGAGACGGTGAAGGCGGGTCTCGCGGGCGGTGAGTGGGCGGCGCTGCCGCTGCTGTCGCAGGCGTCGTGCTTCTCGCGTACGGCGGGGATCCCGGCGGGCGAGGTGACGATCAGGGACGCCGCGGCGCTGTATCCGTTCGAGAACACCCTGGAGGCGCGGGTGTTGACGGGTGCTCAGCTGAAGGACTATCTGGAGTACTCGGCCAGGTACTACGTACAGACGCCCGCGGGCGCGCCGGTGGACACGTCGAAGCTGACGAACGCGGGCAACACCCCGGACTACAACTACGACGTGGTGTCGGGGCTGACGTACGACATCGACATCGCCAAGCCGGCCGGTTCGCGGATCGTGAATCTGTCCTTCGAGGGCAAGGCGCTGGATCCGGCGGCGAAGTTCGTGCTGGCGGTGAACAACTACCGGGCGAGCGGCGGCGGGAACTTCCCGCATGTCGCGGGTGCGCAGCAGGTGTGGGCCAACCCGGACGAGATCCGGAACACGATCATCACGTGGGTGCAGACGGCGAAGACCGTCGACCCGGCGGCGTTCGCCTCGGTGGACTGGAAGCTCACGCGCGACGGCACCCCGGTCTTCTGACTCGTCGCGCGATGACGCGCCGGTGTGGTGCCGTCCCCTCGGCACCGCACCGGCGCAAACCCCGTCCCGAGGTGCTCAGCGCACCTCGGAGAGCGGTACGAGACCTCTGGGCACCGGCACCTGCCGGTGCTTTTCCTGTCCGTCGAGGCCGAAGCTGGTGAACGCGGTGCGGCGGGGCAGCGGGTAGGGCTCGGTGCCGGTGAGCGAGTTGAGGATCGTCGCGCTGCGCCAGGCGGCGAGTCCGAGGTCGGGGGCGCCGACGCCGTGGCTGTGCCGTTCGGCGTTCTGTACGTAGACGGAGCCGGTGACGGAGGGGTCGAGGACCAGCCGGTAGCGGGCGTCGATGCGCGGGCGCTGGGATGTGTCGAGCCGCATGTACGGGTCGAGTCCGGCCAGGAGCCGGCCGAGGGGGCGTTCGCGGTAGCCGGTGGCGAGGACGACGGCGTCCGTGGTGAGGCGGGAGCGGCCGGCCTGTTGGGCGTGTTCCAGGTGGAGTTCGATCCTGGTGGCGCCGACCCGGCCCGCGGTGCGGACGAGGACGCCGGGCGTGAGGACGGCGTCGGGCCAGCGGCCGCGGGTGGTGCGGCGGTACAGCTCGTCGTGGATGGCGGCGATGGTGCCGGCGTCGATGCCTTTGTGGAGCTGCCACTGGCGCGGTACGAGTTCGTCGCGTACCCGTTCGGGCAGTGCGTGGAAGTAGCTGGTGTAGTCGGGGGTGAAGTGCTCCAGTCCGAGTTTGGAGTACTCCATGGGCGCGAACGCCTCGGTACGGGCGAGCCAGTGGAGTTTCTCGGCGCCGGCGGGGCGGGCGCGCAGCAGGTCGAGGAAGACCTCGGCGCCGGACTGGCCGGAGCCGACGACGGTGATGTGCTCGGCTTCGAGGATGCGTTCGCGGTGGGCGAGGTAGTCGGCGGAGTGGATGACGGGGACGGCGGGGGTGTCGGCGAGGAGTTTGAGCGGTTCGGGGATGTGGGGTTCGGTGCCGATGCCGAGGGCGATGTTGCGGGTGTAGGCGCGGCCGAGGGCCTCGACCTCGCCGTCGTGGTCGAGCTGGGTGAAGTCGACCTCGAACAGGGCGCGTTCGGCGTTCCAGCGGACGGCGTCGACCTGGTGGCCGAAGTGGAGTCCGGGGAGTTGTTCGCTGACCCAGCGGCAGTACGCGTCGTACTCGGCGCGCTGGATGTGGAAGCGCTCGGCGAAGTAGAACGGGTACAGCCGCTCGCACGCCCTGAGGTAGTTGAGGAAGGACCAGGGGCTCGCCGGGTCGACGAGGGTCACCAGGTCGGCCAGGAAGGGCACTTGGAGGGTGGCGTCGTCGAGGAGCAGGCCGGGGTGCCAGTGGAAGGCGGGGCGCTGTTCGAAGAAGGTGGCGGCGATGCCTCCGTGGACGCCGTCGGCGAGCGCGGCGAGGGAGAGGTTGAACGGTCCGATGCCGATGCCGACCAGGTCGTGCGGCCGGTCGTGATCGTCTGCTGACAGGTCGGTCATGGAGGGTCCTTCAGGACGGGTGGGCCGGGTGCACCAGGGGGTCCGGGGATCGGTCGGGTGGTGCCCACGGTGCACAACGAGCCGGACCCGGTGGGGGTAGCGGTGTGCGCTGAAGGAGAGTTGACGGGCGTGCGGAGCCGCGTACGCGCGGGGCTCGTGTACGAGAGGAGGGCGGGCCCGGCAACAGGGCCCGCCCTCCTTGCGTACGGAGGGTCAGCCCTCCCGTACCCGCAACGCGCGGCGCAGGTCGTCCAGTTGGTCGACCAGCTTGCGGCGCAGCGCGGGCAGGAGGTCCGCCGCGGACAGGCATTCCTCGCCCAGGCGCAGTGACTCCTCGTCCGCCGCGTGGATCGGGAAGGCGTAGCGTCCGGCGCATTCGGCGATGGCGGGGCCGCGCCGGTCGGCCAGTTCGACGGCGTCGGTGTAGAAGCGGGGGACGTACCGGCGTACGAGGTCGGCCTGTTCGGGCTGCCAGAAGCCCTGGGCGGTGGCGGTGAAGAGGTAGTTGGAGAGGTCGTCGGTGCGGAACATCCGGTCCCAGGCGGCGGCCTTGGCGTCGCCGTCGGGGAGGGCGGCGCGGCAGCGGGCGGCGCCTTCCCGGCCGGTGGCGCTGGGGTCGCGGGTGAGTTCGGCGGCGATGGCGTCGTCGTCGACGGCGCCGAGGACGGC
>NZ_MDCR01000121.1 GCF_001723055.1 Streptomyces niveus | reverse complement strand
GTGGACATGTTCGTGGTCCTCGCGGGGCGCGGTGGGATGGGGGCGTCGTATGCGAGCACCACGCGGCGACCGGGCCTGAGCCGGGAGAAGAGGATGCGGCTGTCCGAGAGACGGGAGATCTGAGATCTGGGAATCGAGATTCAGGTGTCCCTGGGACGGCCCTGCATCGAGGTCGCATCCACGCGGTCGTACGGGCGTAGGCCGGAGCCTGGGCCGTACTGCGTGATGATCGCGAACCTCAGATGCGCAACGTCCACCTCTATCGGAGACAACAAGGACGCTGTGAACGATAGGCGACCGCGCGGGAGGACGCAAAGAGTTTCCGGAGGCTGCTTCCGCGGGTCCCTTCTGCTAGCCTCACCGCTAAATAGAACGCTCGTTTTAGAGGGGGTTGTGATGCGGGAAGCACCACAGAAGCCGTCGGTCACCGTCGTCGGACTGGGGCCGATGGGGCGCGCGATGGCCGGGACGTACCTCGACAGCGGTCACCCGGTGACCGTGTGGAACCGGACCACGAGCAGGGCCGACGACCTGGTCGCCAGGGGCGCCACGCTCGCCGCCGGCCCGGCCGAGGCGCTGTCCGCCAGTGAGTTCGTCGTCCTGAGCCTGACCGACCACGAAGCGATGTACGCCGTCCTCGGGTCCGCCACCGACGCCCTGCCGGGCCGGATGCTGATCAACCTCGGCTCGGACACCCCCGACAAGGCGCGGGCGGCGGCCACCTGGGCGGGCGGTCACGGCGCGCGGTACCTCACGGGCGGGGTGACGACGTCGCCCGACGGGATCGGCGACCCGGGCTGCGTCACCTTCTACAGCGGCCCGAAGGGGGTGTTCGAGGCCGGGCGTGAGGTGCTGGAAGTGCTCACCTCGACCGACTACCGGGGCGAGGACCCGGGGCTGGCCGCGCTGTACTACCAGCTCCAGATGGGTGTCTTCTGGACGACCTCGCTGGCTTTCCTGCACTCCCTCGCGGTCGCCGACGCGCACGGGATCAAGGCGGCCGAGGTGGTGCCGTACCTCTCCACCACCGCGCGCTCGATGCCGGACTTCTTCGGCTTCTACAGCCCGCGCATCGACGCGGGCGAGCACCCGGGCGACGTCGACCGGCTCGCCATGGGCGTGGCGAGCGTCGACCACGTGGCGCGGACGTCCAAGGACGCCGGGGTCGACGCCTCGCTCATCGAGACGGTCCTGGCGATCTTCGAACAGGGCGTCAGGGCCGGGCACGCCGAAAGCAGTTTCACCAGCCTGATCGAGGGCTTCCGCAGGCCCTGAGTCGGCGCGCCCCGTGCGGGGCGTTTCGCCGTCCGACGGCGCCCGCCTAGGCTCGGGACATGACCGACCCCGGCCGCCCACCGCGCGACAGCGGCGCCAGAAGCGGCGAGCGCGGCTCCGTACCGAGGTCGATACTGCCCGGCGCGCTGGCCGTCCACGCCGACGCGAGCGACGCGAGCGGCAGGGGCGGCCGTGTCGGCGGCCCCGTCCGCCGCACCGCGCGTGACTGGGCCGTCGACGCGCTCGCCTTCGCGTGGGCCGTGGGTATCTGGGCGGTGCTGGTCAGCCGCCTGGACACCTACGACTACCTCCCGGACTGGCTCGTCGCGCTGGACGCGCCGCTCGGCGCGGTCGCCTGCCTCGGCCTCTGGTGGCGCCGCCGCTTCCCGCTCCTCCTGGCGCTGATCATGGTGGCCGTCGGCGCCCTGACCAACAGCGGCTCCGGCGCGGGCATAGTGATCATCCTCAACCTCGCGCTGCGCGTCCCGTGGCAGCGCTCGCTGCCGGTGCTGTGCGTGATGATCGCGGCCGTCGCACCGTACGTACTGATCTACTCCGTCCCGTACGAGGGCGGCTGGGCCGCCGCCGTCTTCGTCCTCGCCTACTTCCTGGTCTTCTTCGCCTGGGGCAGCGCCCTGCGCGCCCGCCGCCTCCTCGTGCTGAAGCTGCGCGAGGACGCCGACCGGGAGCGTACGGAGCACGCCCGCCGCCTCGCCGAGTCGAGGCGCGCCGAACGCACCGCCATCGCACGCGAGATGCACGACGTCCTCGCCCACCGCATCTCGCTGCTGTCCGTGCACGCCGGGGCGCTCGCGTACCGCACCCGCAAGTCCGAGGCCGGTTCCGGCGCACAACTCAGCGGCGCCGAGATCGCGGAGAGCGCGCAGGTCATCCGGGACAACGCGCATCAGGCGCTGAACGAGCTGCGGGACGTCCTGTACGTGCTCCGCACCGACACCGACAGCGGCGAACCCGCCCCGCCGCAGCCGGACATGGCCGATCTGCTGGGTCTCGTGGACGAGGCGCGGGCGGCGGGCCAGACGGTGGACTACGGCGCGGAGGTCGACTCCGAGTCCGAACCGCCCCGGCCGCAGCTCCAGCGCACCGCCTACCGCGTGGTCCAGGAGGGGCTGACCAACGCCCGCAAGCACGCGCCCGGTTCACAGGTGAAGGTCAGGGTGTACGCGGGGTCCCCGCGCGAAGAGGTGACGGTCGAGGTCAGCAATCCGCTGCCGGCGGGAGTGGCCGAGTCGGAGATCCCCGGCGCCGGCGCGGGCCTCACCGGACTGCACGAGCGGGTCGAACTCGACGGCGGCACACTGCGGCACGGCTCGGTGGACGGCACGTTCACGCTGAGCGCGCGGCTGCCGTGGCACTCGCCGCCGGGCAGATGACAATCGCCGGACGGGCTGGAAGCAGCCCGTCCGGCGATTGAACAGATCACACGTCACACGTCACACGTCACACGTCAACCGGCTCAGACGCCGATGTCGCCGCCGTCCTTGCGCCAGACCGCCACGACCGCCGGGCGGACCATCTTGCCGCGCCCGTCGGGCCACGCGCTGAGCGGGTTGTCGACCGTCGCGCCGTCGATCTCGCCCGGGTGCTGCACCGCGACCAGGACACGGCGGTCCTGGATGATCGGGCCGCAGGTCTCCGCGCCGTTCGGGACGGTGAGGAACTGCTTCAGCTCACCGCGCCGCTCCCCCTGCGTCGCCACGCCGAATAGGCCGTCGTGCGAGCCGAGCTGGGCACCGTCGGTGGAGATCCACAGGTTGCCGTGGTCGTCGAAGGCCACGTTGTCCGGGCACGAGATCTGGCTGACCTTGTCCTTCGGGAAGCCCGCGAAGTACGTCGCCGGGTCCTTCGGGTCGCCCGCGACCAGGAACAGCCGCCAGGCGAAACCGTCGCCCGCCGGGTCGTCCCAGTTCTCGGCCAGCTCCAGGATCTGGCCGTGCTTGTTGGCCTTGCGCGGGTTGGCCTCGTCCACGCCCGCCTTGCCCGCGGCGCCGCGGTCGCTGTTGTTCGTCAGCGCGACGTACACACGACCGGTGCGCGGCGAGGGCTCGACGTCCTCGGGGCGGTCCATCTTCGTGGCGCCGACCTTGTCACCGGCCAGGCGCGTGAAGACGTACACCTCTTCGGCGGTCATGCCGGGCACGTGCGACACGTCGCCGGTGGCGAGCGGGATCCACACGCCGGAACCGTCGAACTCGCCGTCCTTGGGGAGCTTGCCGCTGCCGTCGATGTCCTCGACCGGGCTGTCGCCGGTCAGCTTCGCGACGTAGAGCGTGCCCTCGTCCAGCAGCGTGAGGTTGTGGTCGCGGGCGGCGCGGCTGTTGCCCTTCTTCATCGCCTTGGACGAGACGAACTTGTAGAAGTAGTCGAACTTCTCGTCGTCGCCCATGTAGACGACCGCGCGGCCGTCGGTGGTCAGGCGCGGCTGCGCGGCCTCGTGCTTGAAGCGGCCGAGCGCGGTGCGCTTGCGCGGGGTGAAGTCGGGGTCGTACGGGTCCAGCTCGACGACCCAGCCGAAGCGGTGCGCCTCGTTGGGCTCCTGCTTCAGGTCGAAGCGCTTGTCGAACTGCTCCCACTTGCGCTCGGTGGCGGCGGTGCCGATGCCGTAACGCTTGTCGGTGGCGCTCGATCCGTTGGCGAAGTACTGGTTGAAGTTCTCCTCGCCCGACAGGATCGTGCCCCACGGGGTGGTGCCGCCGGCGCAGTTGTTCAGCGTGCCGTAGACCTTCTTGCCCGTACGGTCGGCCGACGTGCGCAGCAGGTCGGAGCCCGCGGCCGGGCCGGTGAGCCGGAACTCGGTCGTGACGGTGATACGGCGGTTCAGCTCGTGGCGCGGGACGATGGTGAGCTTGCCGCTGCGCGGCTCCTCGTCCACCACGACGACCGACAGGCCGTGCGCGGCCCAGGCGATCTCGACCTGCTCGCGGGTGGGCTTGGCGGCGTCGTAATCCTTGAACATCAGGATCTCGTCCGTGTACTCGTGGTTGGCCACGAGGAGCTGCTTGCCGCGCTCGCTCTTGAGCGGCAGCAGGCTCAGGAAGTCGTTGTTGTAACCGAACTGGCCGGCCTGCGCCTTGGCGGTCTGCTTGTTCGCGTTGAACTCCGGGGCGCCGCGCAGGATCGGGTCGCCCCAGCGGACGACGATGTTCTGCGTGTAGCCGTCGGGAACGGTCACCTTGTCGGCGGTGTTGGGCGCGACGGGCGTGAAGCGCAGACCGCGCGCGCCGTCGGGCTTCTTGCCGCCCTTGCCGTTGCCGTTGTCGCCACCGACCAGGGGAGTGGCGGAGGCGGGGGTGTTGCCGGTGCCCGCGACGATCGCGGTGCCCGCGGCGGCGGCGACGGTCACGACGGCGGCGCCGCGCATGATCGACCGGCGGGAGAGCGCACCCGCTATGACGTCGCCGACGTACTCGTTGTCACTGGTGTTGGGCGTCTCGTGGAAACAGGCGTCACCGCAGCGGTAACGGCAGGTCATGGCGGAACGTCCGCCGGGGTGCGAGTTGAGCAGCGGCAGCAGTTTGCGCACTTTCCCCTCCGGTGGGCTTTGCTCGGCGCGCCCTGCGCCGACACTGTGTCGGGATATGTACGGCGGCGACGCTATGCGCGTAGGCACCCGGTTCGGCGGCCTGAAGATGAACGCGGAATGAATGTGCGTCGACCGGGCCGCCGAGGCGGCCACACCGCCACCACATTCCAGGTCCCGGGGCGCCCCTGCCGGAGAGGGCGCCGGGTGGCCGCTAACCTTACGTATCCGCCGTGGCCAGGGATGCTGAGTTCCGGTCGGGGTATGCCCCCGGATCCCCTGTCCCAAGTACGGATATATGCCGCACCCAACTCATCTGAAAGGCCTCGCCCATGGGCATTCGGAGCTTGCTGCGCAAGGTGTTTGGTCGCGAGCGTGCGGAGCGTGACGAGTCGGCGGCCACGACGGTACCGGCCCAGACCGAACGTACGCATCAGCCAGAGACCTCGACGCCAGTCACCTCGACGCCGACTACGACCACGACGACGGCCACGGTGCCCGCACCGGCCAAGGAGCCGTCACCCGCCGCCGCCGCGAAAGTGACGGCGGAGAAGTCCACGACGAAGACGGAGACGCCGAAGGCGGAGAGGCCCGAGAGGTCGGAGGCGGAGAAGGCCGACGACCTGGTCGCCGCCGCGTTCGACAACCCGCGTACGTCGACGCCGGAGCCGAGCGTCCCGGCCCAGACGAAGCGGGAGGAGCCGAAGACGGCGACCGTCCCGGCGCAGGCGGTCTCCGCGCCGGAGCCGGTGAAGACACCGGAGCCGGAGCCGGTGGCGGTGGTCGTACCCGAGCCCGAGCCGGTGGCCGAGGTCGTCGTACCGGAGCCTGTGGTCGTCCCCGAGCCCGAGCCGGTCGTCGTACCCGAGCCGGAGCCCGAGCCCGTCGCGGTGGCCGAGCCCGAGCCCGAGCCCGTCGCGGTGGCCGAGCCGGAGCCGGAGCCCGTCGTCGTACCCGAGCCCAAGTCGGAGACGACCCCCGCCGCCAAGCCGGCGCACTCCCTCGCCCAGGTCAAGTCGCGCGCGCCCGGCCTCGTCGACGCGTACAAGGCGGCCGGTGCCGCGCTCAAGGACGCCGGTCTGGCCGGGGAGCGGGCGACCGTCTACCTGGTGCTGGACCGTTCGGGTTCGATGCGCCCGTTCTTCAAGGACGGCAGCGCCCAGCACCTCGGCGAGCAGACGCTCGCGCTCTCCGCGCAGTTGGACGAGTCGGCGACCGTGCAGATCGTCTTCTTCTCGACCGAGATCGACGGTACGGGGGAGGTCTCCCTCTCCTCGTACGAGAACCGGGTGGACGAACTGCACGCCGGACTCGGCCGCATGGGCCGGACGAACTACGCCGCCGCGGTGGAAGAGGTCGTCGCCCTGCACGAGAAGGCGGGCAACCCGGGCCCGGCGCTGGTGATCTTCCAGACGGACGGCGCGCCCGAGGCCAAGGTGGCGGCGGAGAAGGCGTTCGCCGCGGCGGCGAAGCTGCCGCTGTTCTGGCAGATCGTGGCGTTCGGCGAGCCCGAGGCGAAGGGCTTCGACTTCGCGAAGAAGCTCGGCGCGGACGAGAAGGCCCCCAACGTGGCGTTCTTCCACGCGGGCCCGACGCCGAAGGACCTCCCGGCCGCCGAGCTGTTCAGCAACCTGCTGGCGGCGCTGCCCGCGTGGTGGGCCACGCACAAGGCCTGATCGCACCTGAAACACCACGAGACGCGCCCTCCGGTGAACGACGACGGAGGGCGCGTCTCGTTTCCCACCCCCCGTACGGGCCAGGCCCGTTGTCAGTGCCGGGTGACATGCTCCGGTTCCATGGACAAGCACCAGTTCTGGCAGCTCATCGAGGCCGCTCGCGAGCAGGAGCGGGATCTCGGGGACGGGGAGCACGCGCGAGCGGTGGCGCGGCGGGCGGGCGAACTCCTCGCGGGCCGGGCCGTCGAGGAGATCGTCGCCGCCCAGCAGATTCTCTGGGACCTGATGGCCGAGTCGTACACGAGCCCGCTGTGGGCCGCCGCCTACCTCACCAACGGCGGATGCTCCGACGACGGATTCGACTACTTCCGGGGCTGGTTGGTGGCACAGGGGCCGGACGTCTTCGCACAGGCGGTCGCCGACCCCGACTCCCTCGCCGGACTGCCCGTCGTGCGGGCCGCCGCGGCGGAGGGCTTCGAGTTCGAGTGCGAGTCCGTGCTGGGCATCGCCTGGAACGCCCACATCAAGGCGACCGGCCGGCAGCTCCCCGACAGCGCGTTCACCATTCGGTACGAGGCGCTGGACCCGGACTGGGGCTTCGACTTCGACGACCACAACGAGATGACCCGCCGCCTCCCCCGCCTGGCGGCCCTCTACTTCTAGTCGAGTTCCGAGGCCCGCGGCCCGGCGGGGTCGTGGGTGATCAGGTCGCCCGGCTGGCATCCCAGCACGTCGCAGATCCTCGACAGGGTCGAGAAGCGGATGGCCTTGGCACGGCCGTTCTTGAGCACGGACAGGTTGACGACGGTGATGCCGACCTGCGCGGAGAGTTCGGTGAGCGTCATCCCGCGCTCGGCGAGGATCCGGTCGAGGTGGATCTGGATCCCGTGCAGTTCCTCTTCGGCCATCAGATGGTTCCTTCGAGGTCCTCTCGCATGCGCACGCCCTCACGCATGATCCGACCCATGATCACCGCGGCGAGCCCGGCGAGGATGAGCACCTGCGGCCCGGACCACTCCGGCCCCGACCCGACGATCGGCGCCATGCTCGCCACCAGCCAGGACTGCGACCACCCGGCGACCAGCCCGGTCACGGGCGTACCGACGGTGACGGCCCAGCCGAGCACGGACAGCCGCCGTGCGGCGGTCTCGGTGAACGGCCCTTCCTGAACAACGGCCTTCATCAACCGCGAGAACAGCAGCAGCGCGACGAATCCGAAGAGCAGCCAGGGCAGTTGCACCCCGAGGTCCGCAGCACGCTGCCCAGCGGAGGGGTCGGCCTGGCAGAGCCGCGTCGCACTGCTCGACGCCGCCACGCCCTTGCCGAGGCCAAGATCGTCCGCCAGCGTGGCGTTGGCCCAGAAGCCCGTCGTCACGCATATGTCCCCGTCGTCGGCCAGATGTACGGCCCCCTTGCCGAGGAAGGCGAGCCCGGAGAGCA
Organism: Streptomyces niveus; assembly: GCF_001723055.1. GTDB lineage: Bacteria > Actinomycetota > Actinomycetes > Streptomycetales > Streptomycetaceae > Streptomyces > Streptomyces niveus. Next base: position 766 of record NZ_MDCR01000121.1, on the reverse strand, counting down.
TCGCCAGCACGAAGGTCAGTGAGGCCAGAGTCCTCGTGAGTCGCGTGTTCATCGGATCGCTCCCTATCGATTTTCGATATGCCAAGACGTGCGGAGCATATCGTTATTCGATGGGTCGATGGCAAGGGGTCACGGCGACTACTTACCGCTACGGCCGCTACCAGGACCGCGCGCGCCCGCCCGGCTCGACCGCGAGCCCGAACCGCTCAACCCCGGGCCTGCCCTGCCCGACCCACCACGTCACGGCGGCCTCCACCTCGTCCCACAGCCGGCGCGACCCCGACTGGTGGACCCTGGCACCGGCCTCCCCCTCGTGGAACTCGGCGACGGCCCACGACCGCCCCCGCAGATCGAAGAACCACGCCTTGCCCGCGGCCTCGCCGGTCCGGTTGACCACATGGGCGCAGTCGGGCACGCGAAGCCCTGTCAGGAACCGTACGGATTCGTACCGCCCGCCCAAGTCCCCCAGCGTGAGGGGCGTTCGGGACGCATCGGCGTCGCCGGGGACGTCGGGGTGCGCGGGAACGTACGTACGGAATCGGTCCCAGTCCAGCCGCTGGTCACGCAGCTTCATGAACTCGACCATGCGCAGGAACGGCCCGGACGCGCCCCCGTCGTCCCCCACGGTCAGCCGGACGAGCGCGTCCTGGTCGCTGTAGTGCGTCCCCCAGGGGGCGAGGACGACCCCGCCGGGCCGGGTCTGTTCCAGCCAGCGCGGTGGCAGGTCCCGTACGCCCGCCGTGGCGATCACCCGGTCGTACGGTGC
>NZ_MDCR01000120.1:195-10989 GCF_001723055.1 Streptomyces niveus | reverse complement strand
GCCGAGGGTGGGCTCGACGGCCCAGTAGCTGTTCGCGGGGTCCCGGGGGACGACGATTCCGGTGATCCGTACGCCCAGCTCGTCCCGGTCCACCCCCGGCACGTGCACCACCGAACCGACCTTGATCCCCAGCGACTTGGCGGTCGCGGCGGTGACCGCGGCCTCCACCTCCCCGGTGCGCTCCGTCACCGCGCCCTCGGCGCGCGGGAGCCGCCCCTCGCGGAGCGTGGAGTGGCGGTCGAGGCCCGCCTGGGCGGCGAGGGTGAGCATCGGCGGCAGGTTGTCGGGCGCGGGCAGCCAGGTGTCGGTGCCCTCGACCGGCTGGGAGGTCCGTACGCCGTACGCCGAACCGCCCTCGTCGGCCCGCACCGGCGCCGGCAGACTCCCCGTGATCTTCCCCTGCGCCCGCGCCATCCAGGCACCGCGCAGGACCTCCTCCCGGTCCGCCTGCCGCACGCCGGGGCCCGGCGCGCGCATGCTGACCTCCAGGACGCTCTCGGCGGCCACGGCCGTACGGATGTCGTGGCGCAGACCGTTCGTCTCGTAGGCGTCGACGGAGCGGGGGAACGCGGCGGCGAGATACGTGGTCAGCACGACGAGCACGGCCATCGCCGCGGCGGCGCCCGGCGCGGTCCGCAGCCGCGTCCGCACCCACGGCGCGACGATCCGCACAGGTCGCCCTTCGCGGGCGGGGGCAGGTGCGCCCATCTCAGTCGCCTCCCCGTTCGCGCAGCGTGAGCGCCGGGTCCGTACGGCGCAGGGTGAGGTGGGCGATCAGCAGCAGCGGCAGCGCGGACACCCCCGCCAGCAGCGCGGCGACCCGGCCGACCGGCAGTTCGACCAGGACGGCGGGCACCGGCTGGGTGGCCTGGCCCGTCAGCACGACCAGCGGCACGACCGCCCTGGTGAGCACGGAGCCGAGGGCGAGGCCCACCAGGAGCGCGACCGCGAGCAGCAGCCCCTGCTCGGTGGCGATCAGCCGGGCGAGCTGCCGGCGCGGCGTGCCGAGCGCCCGCAACAGGGCGAATTCGGCGCCCCGTTCACGCAGCGAGCCCGCCGCGCTCACCGCGAAGCCGACGGCCGCCAGCGCCGCCGCCGCGATCGCGGCGGCCAGCAGCGCGGACTGCGGGCCGACGCCCAGCGGATCGCTCAGCAGCTCCCGCGCGGTCTCCTCGCGCACCATGACCTGCGCCGGGTCGACGTCGGACCGCGCGCGCAGCGTCTCGGCGACCACCGGCGCACGCCCCGGCGCGGCGCTCAGCCACCACTCCGTGGGGACCAGCGACGCCTCGCGCCGGTCGGCGAGCACCTCGTTGACGGCGCGCAGATCGAGCAGGAGAGCGCCGCCGTCGCCCGTACGCCCGCCGTCGGCGCTCTCACCGGCGGCCTGCGCGCTCAGGGCGCCGGGCCCGGTGGTGGGCAACTGGGCGACCGTCCGCACGATCTTCACCCGGAGCCGGTCGCCCGCGACCTCGACGTCCAGGCTCTGCCCGGTCTTCGCCCCGGCGGCGCGCAGGAAGGTGTCGGTGGCTATCGCGGGCAGCACGGCGGGCGGTTCGGGGCGCGGCACGCCCACATGGACGGTGAGTCTGCGGGTCGGGTCGAGATAGGCACCGGCCTGCGGGCTGACCCCCGTCTCGTACGAGAACGTGAGCGGCGCCGACGAGGAGGCGACCGGTTTCAGCGGTCGGTCCGGATCCGGCTCGCCGTCCAGCGACGCGACGAGCGTCGCCAGCCAGCCGAAGCCGTCGGCGACGTCGACCGGGCGCACGGCGCCGTCCGCGTCCAGGGACTTCAGCGCCTCGACCTCGACCCGGTGGGTCTCGCTCCCGCCCTGTGGGGCGCTCGACTCCAGCTCCAGACCGGTCAGGGCGAGCGGCCCGGCCGGGGTGAGCGGCGTGCCCGCCGCGCCGGGGCCGCGCGCGGAGTCCGTGGCGCCGGCCAGATCGAGCGTGACGGTGTGCGGGCGGCCGTCGACGGGCACCTCACCCGCGGGCAGCCGGTAGCCGATGCCGTACCGGTCCTCGACCAGCACCGTCGTGAACGGGGCGCCGCGGGTCGGCGAGACCCCGCCGCGAGCCGAGGTGTCGGTCAGCCGCAGCGTGACGCGGAGCCGCCGGGTGTCCTCGGGCAGCGGGACGCCCACACGCTCCGGCTGCGACGTCTTCGACGTGTTGGGCGTTTTCGACGGCTGTACGGCGTCGAGCAGCCGGGCCGCCCCGCCGTCACCGGACGGCTCCGACAGATCGTCACGCAGCAGCATCCGCTCGTCCGCCTGAGCGGTGTCCAGCGCGAGGACGGTCGCCGTCCGGTCCGCCGACAGCTCGGAGGTCGCGCGGTGCGCGGGGGCCGCCGCCCGTACGCCGGGCAGCGCGGCGTAGATGCCCGCCTGCCCCGGATCGCCGGGCCGGTTGGCCAGCACCCGCAGCGACGCGCCCGTCCGGAAGTCCGCCTGGTCCTCCTGCGAACGGTCCCACGACGCGCTCTGCCCGATCGCCAGCATCCCCATCGCCACGGCCAGCACCAGCAGCAGCACCGGGCCCGCGCCGCGCAGCGGCCGGCGGCTGAACTGCCAGCCCGCCAGCGCCGACGACAGCCCCGCCCCGCCGGCCGCGCGACGTTCGGCCAGGCGCGCCACGGGCGGCAGCAGCCGCAGGGTCAGTACGGTGCCCGCGAGCAGCGCCAGCGCGGGCGCGGCGACCAGCAGCGGATCGACGCCCAGCTCACCCTGGCTGTCACCGCTGAGCGCCCCACCGCCGGAGGTGGCCGTCTGCCGGTCCAGCTGCCAGTACGCCACGGCTGCGACCAGCAGCAGTCCCACGTCGGCGCCCGCGCGCACCGGGCCCGGCAGCGTCCCCGCCCTGCCGCGCCGCAGCCGGGTCAGCCCGGCCGAGGCGAGGGCGGGCGCCACGACGGCGGCGGCGCACGCCAGCGCGACCCCGCCGCCGGTCAGCCACACCAGCGCGGTGGAGGTGTCACCGAGCCGCAGCCCGATGTCGGCGAGCCCGCCGTGCTCGACGAGCAGCCGGGTCAGCGGGCCCGCGAGCAGCGGCGCGCACAGCGCGGCGGGCAGCGCCAGCAGCAGCGCCTCGACGGTGGCGAGCCAGGCGATCCGGCGCCGTGAACCGCCGCGTGCCCGCAGCAGCTCGCTCTCGCCGGTCCGCTCGGTGCTCAGCAGCCGCGCGACCAGCAGCAGGGCGTAGCCGGCCAGCAGCACGAGCTGGACGGCGACGATCAGCAGCGTGGAGCGCGAGACGAGCAGCGCGCGTTCGGTCCGGTCCAGGACGCTCGGCAGCGTGGTCCGCGCGGTCACCCCGTCGGCGAACACCGGCTGCGCGGCGAGGGACTTGGGCCCGCGCTCTGCGGCGGCGCGCAGCGCGTCGATCCGGCCGGTGGTGACGTCGCGGAAGTCGGCGGCGGCCAGCCACGACAGGTCGCCCGCCTGGAGCCGCCCGGAGTCGAACAGGGCGGGGTCGGTGAGCAGCGGGCCGTAGGTGGTGAAGGTGACCGTCTGGACGCCCTGGCCGCCGAGGGTGTCCAGCCTCCAGTACGGGTCGGTGAGATCGGCCGGCCGGTAGACGCCCGTGACGTGGATCGTGAGGGGTTTGTCGCCCAGCCGGTCGAGGAGGGTGAGCCGCGTCCCGGCCTTCAGCCCCAGCTCGGTCGCCGCCTCCTCCGGGAACGCCACCTGCACGGGGTCGGACGCGCCCGTCGCCGCCGGCCAGGAGCCCGTCACCAGGCGTACGCGCGAGCGGTCGAGCGTGGCGAAGTGCGTGAGATCGGGGTCGCCCGCGCGGGCGGCGGGCGGCTGGAGGGCGCGGGGGAGCGCGTACGACCCGGAACGCTCCAGCTTCCGTACGGTGACCGGCAGTCCGTCGAACGACTCGCGCGCGACCTCGGCCGCCGCCTCGTTCGCGGCCACCCGGTCACTCGCCGGGACCTGCGCGGTGACCACCAGCGCCGCCGCGGCGGCGTCACGGCCCTGGAGGGTGTGCCGGAGCGCGGCGTCCCCGATCGAGCCGGAGAAGGCGGTGAGGGCGGACAGGACGGAGGTCGTCAGCAGCACGGCCAGGAGTGCGGCGGCGAGCAGCAGCCGATGGGCGCGGACGCGCAGGAGAACGAACCCCGTCACACGTCCCCCCGCCGATCCGTATCCGCATGCCCGCCCCCGGAGCTTTGGATACTTTCAGAGGGCACCCGCCCGTGGAAACCGCTTACGGGCGGACTTTGATCGGATCGTAACCGTTGTCCGGAACAGGAAGTCCGCATTCCGGGATGCAGCAGACCGCCGGGGCGCCAGGGCTCAGCTGTTCACCATCGACGCGGCGGCGTACGTCATGTAGTTCCACAGCTGCGTCTCGTGCTCCTCGGAGAGCCCCAGCTCGTCGATCGCCACCCGCATGTGCCGCAGCCAGGCGTCGTGCGCGGCCCGGTCGACGGTGAACGGCGCGTGCCGCATCCGCAGCCGGGGATGACCCCGGTTGTCGCTGTAGGTGCGCGGACCGCCCCAGTACTGGATCAGGAACAGCGTGAACCGCTCCTCGGCCGGACCCAGATCCTCCTCCGGATACATCGGCCGCAGCAGCGGATCCTCGGCGACGCCCTGGTAGAAGCGGTGCACCAGGCGCCGGAAGGTCTCCTCGCCGCCGACCTGCTCGTAGAAGGTCTGCTCCGAAAGCGTGCCGCGCGGAATCTCGTTCACCCCTCCATGGTCTCAGACCCACCGGCCGAGGACTTTGGCCCTAGACCTTCTTCTCGGGGGCCCGGAGCGGGAATCCGGCCCCGAGTCCGACAAGTCCTGACCCGGGACTGCTCGCTTCCGCGCCCGGGACACAGGACAGTGGAGTCATGGGCGTTCACCGCGAGCAGCGCGAGGCGTACGGGCCGGGCGACGACGAAGCCGGGGTCGCCGCCGAGGCGCGTGCCGCCATGGTGCGGGACATGGCCGCGGACGGGGCGCTGGACGACCCGGCCTGGCGCGCGGCGTTCGAGGAGGTGCCGCGCCATCTGTTCGTCCCGTACTACTTCGTCAGCAGACCCGGCGGCCACGACCGGCTGTGGTGCGACGACCCCGACCCGGTCCGGCGGCTGCGCTGGCTGCGCGGCGCGTACGCGGACGGGGCGCTGGCCACCCGCGTACGGGACGGTGAGCTGATCTCCTCCAGCAGCCAGCCCTCCCTGATGGCCCGGATGCTCACGGCGCTGGACGTACACGACGGGAACACCGTCCTGGAGATCGGCGCGGGCACCGGCTACAACGCGGGGCTGCTGTCGCACCGGCTCGGCGAGGAGCGCGTAACGACCGTCGACCTGGATCCGGAGATCACCGAGTCCGCCCGCAGCCACCTCGCGGCGGCCGGCTACCGGCCCGCGGTCGTCACCGGCGACGGCGCGATCGGTGTACGGCGGCGGGCACCCTTCGACCGGATCATCGCGACCTGCACGCTGCCCGCCGTGCCCTCCGGCTGGCTGGAGCAGTGCGCGGACGGGGCGCGGATCCTGGCGCCGCTGTCGACCGGGCTGATCGCGCTGGACGTCGGCGACGCCGGGCACGGCCGTTACGCGGAGGGGCACTTCCTGCACACGTCGGCCTTCTTCGTCCCGCTCCGGGGCGGCCTGGAGGAGCCCGCGCTGCCCGTTCTCCAGCGGATCGGCGGACTGCCCCGCAGGGCGCTGGAGAACGATCTCTTCCGCTTCATGCTCTCGCTGACGGCGGGCAGCCTCGACCCGCACGAGGCCCTCTCCCTCTGGGAGCGCGAGGGGCGCCCGCAGCGGGAGAGGTTCGGCATCACGGTCGGTCCCGACCGGCAGTGGGCCTGGCTGGACGACCCCTCGGGGCCGTACGTCTGGTCGCTCAGCCCCGGCGGATCGTGATCGTCGTCCAGGCACCGACGTGTACGCGGTCACCGTCCTTGAGCGGGACGGGGACGTACGGCTGGATCGGGTCCTCGGCGCCGTTCAGCGTCGTGCCGTTCGTGGAATTCTGATCGACCACCGCCCAGCCGCCGTCCGGCTGCTGGACCAGGACCGCGTGCTGGTGCGAGACGCCCGGGTCCTCCGGCGGGACCGACAGGTCGACATCGGGGGACTCGCCGGTGGAGTGGCGGCGACGGCCGATGGTGATCTGGTTCCCGGTCATCGGGAGGTGCTGTTCCGGTGAGTACGCGGGCAGGTTGAGGCCCGTCGCCTCGGGGCCGCTGCGCTGCATCATCGCCATGAAGTAGTCACGGTCCGGTGCGACGACCGCCGTCCAGTTGCCGGGCGGCTGGTACTGGCGCGGCGGCTGGTGCTGTTGCTGCTGCATCGGGTCGTGCTGGTGCTGCTGCGGCGGCGGGCCCTGCTGGAACTGCGGCGGGGGCGCGGACGCCTGGCCCTGCGAGGGCGGCGGCAGCACCCAGTCGTCGCCACCGGTCTGCTGCGGCGGGGCCGGCGGCCCCGACTGCTGGAACGAGGGCGGCGACGGCGGGCCCTGCTGCTGGTACGGCGGGGGCGGCGGAGGCCCTTGCATGCCGTGCGGTCCCGGCGGTCCGGGCGGCCCAGGAGGACCACCGGGGTGGCCGGGAGGCCCGGGGGGACCGCCGTGCGGGCCGAACCCGCCCGGCTGACCCTGCTGACCCTGCTGGCCCTGCTGATCGGGGGCCAGCGGTTCGGCGGGCCGGTTCAGCTGGGAGGGGCGCGAGCCCTGGTAGTCGTACGGCTCCGGCGGCCGGGGCGGCGACTGCTGGGCCTGGAAGCCCGGCGGCAGGTTCAGCCCGGGAGGCGGCGGCGGTCCACCAGGGCCACCGGGACCGCCGGGTCCGCCGGGACCACCCGGACCGCCGGGTCCGCCGGGACCACCCGGACCGCCCGGCTGCTGGTGCTGCGGAGCCAGCGGGGTGTACGAGGTCGCCGTGTTGGTGAGGAAGTTCCACCGGCACTCCTCGCAGAACAGGGCGTTGCCCTCGCGCGGGGTGCGGCACTGCGGGCACAGCTCGGCCTGCGCCGTCGCGTTCGGATCCTGTGGATAGCCGTAACCGGGTGCGGGCGGTGGGGGCGGCGGCATCGAACCGGCGGGAGCGCCGGCCCCGGCCATGCGATGGCCACAGACCTCGCACCAGTCGTCGGAACCCGACTGGTGTCCGTTCGGGCAAGTCGGCATGTCGGCGCTTCCCCCTCTCCTCGTCCGGCCCGCAGGCCGCAGCTGATCGCTTCTTGCCGTTGTTCGCTATTTCTTGACGCGCACGGTCTTGGTCGAGCGAGTTTCCAGTGTCATCTCGTCCGCGTCCGCGACCTTCGCTTTCAGTCGCACAGTACCCGTCGCCGCGTCCACCACGTCCACCACCTTCGAAAGCAGTTTCGCCGTATCCGCGTTCCCGGAGTCCGCCGCGAGCTGTACCGCGCGCCCCAGTTTGGCCGTCGCGCCGTCGAAGTCCCCCGACTTACGGGCCTCCAGGCCCTGTTGGATGACCTGTGCCAGTTCGGCCTGGCCCGTGTAGTGCGCGACCTGCGGATTGATGGAGGTCGACGCCACCATGTCGTCCGTCCACACCGCCCGTACCAGCCCTTGGGACAGCACCTGCGAGGTCCCGTCGGCGGCGGGGAGGATCAGCGAGACCCTGGCCGCCAGCATCTCCTGGCCGACGCCCGCCTCCGGGACCTGGACACATACGTGGTAGTCCCGGGACTCGTCACCCCAGGAGCCGGTCGGGTAGTCCCCGGCACGGGTGTTGGCCTGCGTACGCCGCTCGGTCAGCTCCTCGACCGTCGGTGCCACCTGCTTGACGAACTTGATCTCCACACCGACGGGCGTCCAGAGCCGCAGGGCGACGTCCGCGACCTCCTTGCCCATCGCGTTCTCCATCATCTCGGTGAAGTCGGCGGCCAGTCCGGCGGGATCGGCCACGATGTCCGCCGTGCCGAGCATCGCCGAGGCGATTCCTGTGACTTCTTTCACCACCCAGTCCGTGCCGACACCGCGCGCGTCGCAGGTGAAACGGCCCGCGCAGGCGTCGAGCGCGGCTTTGAGATCCTCCGGCGTCTCGTGCTCGTTACGGCCGTCGGTGAGCAGGATGCCGTGCCTGATCGACACATCGGCCGAGGCCAGCAGCCGGTCCGCGAGCCCCAGCCAGGTGCCGATGGCCGTACCGCCGCCGGCGCTCAGTCTGCGCAGGGCGTTCTTGGCCTCCGCGCGGGTTGCGGCGTCCGCGACCGCCAGCGCGCCGTTTCCCGGGTAGACCTCCTTGGCCACATGCGTGCCCGCGACCACGGCGAAGGCGACGCCGTCGCGCAGTGTGTCGATGGCGGCGGACGTGGCGTCGCGCGCGTTACGCATCTTCGTCGGCGGGTAGTCCATCGACCCCGAGCAGTCGACCATGATCACGACGGCCGCGTTGGGGCCCTGGCCCGGCAGCGCCGTGGCGGCGGGCGCTCCCGTGAGCGACCTCCGGCCCGTCGTACCGCCCCCGGTGGAGGTGACGGTCACGATCGCGTTGACCTCGCGACCGCCCTCCGGCAGATATTCGTTCTGGTACACCTCGACGGAGAACTGCGGCACGGTCGACTTGGAGAAGTTCGCCATCTGTATCGGCTCCTTGACGCTCCACTGGCAACAAACAGAAGACTTGAGAGTGCGGCGGGACAACGGGCCGGTGTGCTCCCGGGGTTGAACCGGGCACCGGTCCTGGCCGGCCGTCCGGTCGGCGATCCAGGCAGTGGGGTGCTCAGGCCGGGCTCACGCCCGGTCGGATCCTGCCCCATGCCGTGGTACGGCGAACGGCAGCAGGGCCACTGTTACGTTGTCGTGGCCCCCGCCGTCGAGCGCGTGACCGACCAGCACCTGGGCGGCGCGCAGGGGCCGTCCGGCCGCGTCCGGCGGAAGGACGCGTGCCATTTCCTGGGGGCTCTCCGCGTAGTTCCACAGGCCGTCCGTGCACACCACCACGACACCGGGGCGGTCCGGTTTGAACGACGCCGTGTGCGGTTCGAGTTCGTAGGCGTCGGCACCGAGCCAGCCGGTGATGGCGTGGGCGCGCTCGTCCGCGTACGCCTCCGCCTCGTTCATCAGCCCCGCGGCGACCATCTGGGCGGCCCAGGAGTCGTCCTCCGTGAGCCGGGCCGGTGATCCGGTGCGGTCGTCGGGCACCCAGTAGGCGCGGCTGTCGCCGACCCAGCCGATGACCAGCAGTCCGCTGACCACGACCGCGCCGACGATCGTGCACGCGGGCGCGTTCTGCGCGCGGTGCGCCGGTTCCTGGTCGCCCGACTGCCCCGGCGGGCCGGCGAGGACGTTGACGGCCTCGGCGGCGGCCACGATCGCCTCGTGCATCGCCTGCTGCGGGTGCGTGCCGCGCGGCAGCGCCGCCAGCAGCACCTCGTTGGCGGCGGCCGAGGCCGCCGCCGACGCCTCGTCCGGGCGGGTCGCGGACGACACGCCGTCGCAGACGATGGCGATCACGGCCGGTGAACCGTCCGGCAGGGCGGCCGAGGACACGGCGAACGCGTCCTCGTTGCGGTGGTGGCGCAGGCCGCGGTCGCTGACCGCCGCCACCGCGTCCAACTCCTGTTCCACATGGTCGCGTTCGCGCGGCTGGGCGTGTCCGCAGTTCTCGCAGTAGCCGTCGGTGTCGACATGGCCCGCGCGGCAGGCCACGCAGAGCTTCGTACCCGCGGGGACGGGGGGCGCCACCGTACGGGGGTCGGCGAGATCCGGCGGCTCGGCCGACGGGTGGTCGGTGACATGGGGCACCGACGGCGGGGCCCCGGCGCCCACCGCCGGTGCGGGCGCGGGCAGTTCGAAGTCACCCGTCGGTGCGACCGGTGCGACCGGGGCAGCTGACGGCACGGGCGGCGCCGCCCGGTGCCCGCCCGCCGTGTGCCCGGACAGCGGTACCCCTGTCGAGTCGAGTCCCGGCAGCTCGCCCGGCACCTGCACCGGCGCGGGCGTGGCCGTGCTGTCCGCCTCGGCGGCGGCCGGCCAGGCGACGCCGCCCGAAGGAGCCGTACCCGGCGCGCCGTTCATCACGATCGTGGGGTGGTCGTCCGGGGGCGGGGGCACGGCCGACAGGTCGTACCCGCACGCGCCACAGAACAGGTCGCCGGACTCCAGTGGCTCCTCGCAACTGGGACATGTCGAAAGGGCTGTCGGCTGGTGCATCTGCGACATCAATCACACCCACGTCCGGGGGCGGAAGCGGTTGGCCCGCTCCACCAGGTCGATCCTCTCCTCGCCACGTTGAGCGAGCCGGGCGAGCACCCGGTACGAGCGTTCCAGTCCCAAGCGCAGACCGCGCTCGTTCAGTTCACTGCCGAGCAGCGAGATCTGTCCCGGCCGATTCCCCGGGCCACCGGAGAGTACCCAGTCCAGAGCCGTGCCCAGAACCTCCGTGGACAACTGCTCCCTGCGCATCGAGTCCAGACCGAACTGGCCGAGGCGCGAGATCTGGTCGGCCGCCGCTCTCAGATCGTCGATCAGCGGTGGGTCCGCCACGGCACCCTGCGGGCCGAGCGGCGACGACTCACGCAGGTCACGGCGGCGCAGCCGCGACCGTACGGCGGCGATCCTGGCCGCCGTGTAGTGGATCGACGCCTCGGGGACCGACTCCAGCGTCCGTACGGCTCCGGTCCGGTCACCCGCCGCGTTCTGCACCCGGGCGAGACCGAAGGCGGCGCTCACATAGCTGGGGTCCGTCATCCAAACGAGGCGGTAGTACTCCGCCGCGTTGTCGAGCTGGCCGAGCACCTCCGCGCAGACCCCGAGCGCCAGCTTCGGCGCGGCCTCGCCCGGGAAGGCGTCGTAGATCGCGTCGAAGGAGAGCG
>NZ_MDCR01000120.1:0-170 GCF_001723055.1 Streptomyces niveus | reverse complement strand
TGCGGAGATCAGCTCGGCGGGGGCGGACGCCATCAGACCCGCCAGGAAGCCCGCGTTGGGGTCGTTCGCGTCGACCCGGGGGACGGGCAGCGCCAGCGCGGTGGCGCGCGCGTCGATGCGCGCGAGCGGGGCGCCGGTCTCCAGGGCCTCGGCGGGCAGGGCGGCGGGGA
>NZ_MDCR01000012.1 GCF_001723055.1 Streptomyces niveus | reverse complement strand
CGCCGGACGCGCTCGTCGCCGAGTTCCTGCGTACCAGCCGCGATCTGGTCGCCGCCCAGCGCGACGTCCTGATGACCTACCTCGGCGGACCGGGCGCGGGGGCCGTGGTCCAGGCGCCCGCCCCGGTCGCCTGGCAGCCGGCCGCCGTCGCCACGGTCGCCGCACCGACCGCACCGACGGCGCAGTCGGTCCTCGCACTGCCCGCCGCCGCGTCCCCCACCGCGGCGGCGGGCCCCACGCCCGTGGCGGAGCCGGAGGCCGGGGCCACCGCGTCGCCGACGGACCCGGACGCGGTACTCGACGCCGTCCTGTCCGTGGTGGCGGACCGCACCGGCTACCCGGTCGAGATGATCGAGCCGGAGCTGGATCTGGAGGCCGACCTCAGCGTCGACTCGATCAAGCGCGCCGAGATAGCCGGCGAACTCGCCGTACGCCTCGGCCTGCCCCTCGACGCGAGCGGCGAGCTGGACAGTCTCAGCACGGCGCGCACCGCGGCCGGGATCACCGGTCTGCTCGTCGAACGCCTCACCGGTACGGGTGACACGGGTGACACGCGGCCAGAGGAGGAGACGGCCGCGGCGGATGACGGCACGCCGGCCGAGAGCACCGCCGAGGCGGAGATCCTGGCCCCGCAGCGCCTGGAGTTCACCGAGGAGCCGCTGGCCGATGTGACCGGCACGATCGCCGCGGGATCCGCCGTACTGGTGCTCGGCGGCGGCGAGTTGGCTCCCGTCCTGGCCGACCGGCTGCGCGCGGCCGGTGCCTCGCCCACGCTCGTACCGGCCGGTGAACTGCCGACGGCCACCGCCGACGCCGTCGTACTCCTCGACACGCTGGACGCCCAGCAGCCGCCGCTCCCCGATGCGCTCCCGCTGTTCCAGGCGGCGCTCGCGGGCGCACCCGGCACGGTCGTCGCCGTCGAGCGCCGGACCGAGGGCGCGGCCAGCGGACTGCGCGGCTTCTTCCGCAGCGTCGCCCGCGAGTACCCGGACCTGAAGGCGACCCTGGTGGAGGTGGCGGCCGACGCCACCGCCGACACGGTGGCGGACGCGGTCGTCACCGAACTCGCGGCCACCGAGCGGGAACCGGTCGTCCTCACCGACGGCGGGAGGCGGCGCGCGCTGCGGCTGACCCCGACCGATCTCGGCGCGCTCGCCGCGACCGGAGCCGGCCCCGCGGGCGAGGGCCAGTCCGAGGCCGAGGCGGCGGGGCTCGACCGTGAGTCGGTCGTCCTGCTGGTCGGCGGCGCGCGTGGGATCACCGCGCGCTTCGCCCGCACCATCGCGTCGGCGAGCCGGTGCCGTGTCGAACTCATGGGCAGGACCCCGGTACCCGCCCCGTCGGAGGACCCAGCCACCGCGGGCGCCACCGACCGCGCCGGGCTGCGGTCCGCCTTCCTGGCCACCGGTCTGACCTCCCCCGCCGAGGTGGAGCGCCTGGTGGGGGCGGTGCTCGCCGAGCGCGAGGTGCGGGCCACCGTCGACGCGCTGCGGGCGCTCGGCAGCGAGGTCCGCTACCACTGCGTGGACGTGCTGGACACCGAGGCCGTACGCACCACGGTGAAGGACATCTACGCCGAGCACGGCAGGCTCGACGGCGTCGTCTACGCGGCCGGGGTCATCGAGGACAAACTGCTGGCCGAGAAGACCACCGAGTCCTTCGGCCGGGTGTTCTCCACCAAGGTCGACGGCGCGCGCGCCGTGCTCGACGCGGTGGACGTGCTGCCGCGCGGCCCCCGGTTCGCCGTGCTGTTCGGCAGCATCGCCGCCGCGCTCGGCAACCGGGGCCAGTGCGACTACGCGGCGGCAAACGACGCGCTGGAGGAGCTGGGCCGCCGCTGGTCGACGGACGAGCGGCGCGGGCTGACCGTGCACTGGGGTCCGTGGGCCGCCGCTGAGACCAACGGCGGCATGGTGACCCCGGCGCTGATGCGCTCGTACGCCGCGCGGGGCATCAAGCTCATCGACCCCGACGAGGGTCCGCTGAGCCTGCTGCGTGAACTCGCCTGGGGCGCGCCCGAGGTGCACGCGGCCGTCTACACCGCCTCGGGCTGGTGACCTCGGTGGATTCCCGCACACCGGTCGCCGTCGTCGGCATGGCCGTGTACTTCCCGGGCGCCAACGATCTGGAGAGCTACTGGCACAACATCGTGAGCGGCGTCGACTCGATCACCGAGGTACCGGCGGGCCGCTGGGACGAGGAGTTCTACGCGCCGGGCGGTCCCCCGCGCAGCGACCGGGTGTACTGCCGGCGCGGCGGATTCGTGGACCAGAGCGCCGAGTTCGACGTCACGCGGTTCGGCATCATGCCGACATCGGTCGCGGGTACGGAGCCGGACCAGCTCATCGCGCTGGACGTGGCCCATCAGTCGATCACCGACGCCGGTGGCGATTCGGTGCTGCCGGCGGACCGGCAGCGGGCGGGCATCGTGCTGGGCAGGGGCGGCTATCTGACGCCCGGTCTGGTCAGGCTGGACCAACGGGTGCGTACGGCCAACCAGTTGGTGCGCACCCTGCGCGAACTGGCGCCCGAGCTGGGCGACGACCGCCTGGAGGAGGTCCGTTCCGCGTTCGCCGGTCAACTCGGCCCCGAACAGCCGGAGTCGGCGATCGGACTCGTGCCGAACCTGGCCGCATCGCGCGTCGCCAACCGGCTGGACCTGCGCGGTCCGGCGTACACGGTCGACGCCGCGTGCGCCTCGTCGCTGGTGGCGGTGGACCACGCCGTACGTGAACTGGCCGGTGGCCGCTGCGACGTGATGCTCGCGGGCGGGGTGCACCACTGTCACGACATCACGCTGTGGAGTGTGTTCAGCCAGCTCGGCGCGCTGTCGCCGAGCGAGCGGATCCGCCCGCTGCACCAGGGCGCGGACGGTGTGCTCATCGGTGAGGGCACCGGCATCGTGGTGCTGAAGCGGCTCGCGGACGCGGAGCGTGACGGGGACCGGGTGTACGCGGTCGTCTCGGGCACCGGTGTGGCGAGCGACGGGCGTTCGGCGAGTCTGTTCAACCCGGATCCGGGTGGGCAGGTCCGGGCTGTACGGCAGGCGTGGGACGCTGCGGGGCTCGACCCGCGCGCGGCCGACGCGATCGGTCTGCTGGAGGCGCACGGTACGGCGACACCGGCCGGCGACCGTGCCGAACTGACCACGCTGGCCGAGGTGTTCGGCCCTGCGGTGGGCGCGCGTGCCGCGATCGGCTCGGTGAAGTCGATGATCGGTCACACGATGCCGGCGGCCGGTATCGCGGGCCTGATCAAGGCGGCGCTCGCGCTCCATCACGGGGTGCTGCCGCCGACGCTGCACTGCGAGGACCCGCATCCTGCGCTGGAGGCGACGAGGTTCGCCCCGCTCGCGCGGTCCGCGCCGTGGGAGAGCCCGGCCTCGGGCGCGCCGAGGCGGGCGGGTGTCAACGCGTTCGGGTTCGGTGGCATCAACGCCCATGTGGTGCTTGAGCAGGCGGCATCGGCCCCGGTCGGCGGGCGTACGGCTCCAAGAACGGCGACGGCGACCACGACCGTCACCGAGCCGGAGCGGGTGCTGCGGCTCGCCGCGCCCGACCACGCGACGCTCGCCGCGCTGCTGGACGCCGACGACCGGGCGGTGCTCGCCGCCGGTCTCGACGAGCGCGCCCCCGCCGGCGGCCCCGTCCGGCTGGGCATCGTCGACCCGACGGCGCGCCGGCTGAAGCTGGCCAGGAAGGCGGTCACGAAGGGCGCGGCCTGGCGCGGGCGCAGCGACGTGTGGTTCAGCCCGCGTCCGCTGCTCGGCCCCGGCGGCGGCACGACCGCGTTCGTCTTCCCCGGACTCGAAGCCGAGTTCGAGGCCCAGGTGGACTCGCTGGCCGAGCGGTTCGGGCTGGCCTGGGCGCCGGGGCACGACGCGCGGGTCGGTGACGTGGGGCGGCACGGCGCCGCGGTCTTCCAGCTCGGGCGGCTCCTCGACACGGCGCTGCGCCGGCTGTCCGTGGTGCCGGACGCGCTCGCGGGACACAGCGTCGGCGAGTGGACGGCCATGGCCTGCGGCGGGATTCACGCCGCCGACGAGGTGGACACCTTCCTCGCGGGCTTCGACCCCGACGCGCTGCGGGTGCCGGGTGCGGCGTTCGCCGTGCTCGGGATGCCCGCCGACCGGGTGCTCGCCGAACTGGCGGGCCGGGACGACGTCGTGCTGTCGCACGACAACGCGCCGAACCAGTCGATGATCTGCGGTCCGCAGGACGCGGTCGGCGAACTGGTCCACCGGTTCCGGACGCAGGGCGTGATCGGCCAGGTGCTGCCGTTCCGGTCCGGCTTCCACACCCCGATGCTCGCCCCGTATCTCGACCCGATCAGGCGGGCCGCCGAGACCTACACCCTGCATCCGCAGTCCACGCCCGTCTGGTCGGCGACGACGGCCGCGCTCTATCCCCATGACCCGGCGGCGGTACGGGAGTTGTTCGTCCGGCATCTACTCGAACCGGTGCGGTTCCGGCAGTTGATCACCGCCATGCACGACGCGGGGCACCGCGCGTTCATCCAGCTCGGCGCCGGTCAGCTCGGGTCGCTGATCGACGACACGCTGGCGGGCAAGGACCGGCTGGTCGTCTCGGCGCACTCCTCCGCGCGCGACGCTCTGGCGCAGTTGCGCCGGGTCGTGACCGCGCTGTGGGTGGAGGGCGCGGCCCCTGACGCCGGTCCGCTGCTCGGATCCACGCCCGCCGCGACGGGAGCGCGTACAGGTGCGGGGCGTGGCCGGCCCGGCGTACGGCTCGACCTGGGCGGGGCGCTGGTGTCCCTGCCCGAGCAGGCGAAGAAGCTGCTCGCGGACAGCATCGGTCACCCGCCGGCTCCCCGGTCCGTCGGGGACGGCAATGCCCTGGACCGGCTGGACGCGCTCGGCCGGGCGGGTGCCGGGTTCCCGATCGCCGCCGAACTGTCGGCGCTGATCAGCGACACGGCGGCGGTCGCGGACGAGCTGATCGCGGCTCGCGCCACGTACCGGACCCCGGCCGCACCCACCCCGCCACCCGAGCCGGCCGTCCCGGCCGCGCTGCGCGTGGACGTCGCGGAGATGCCGTACCTGCTCGACCACTGCTTCTTCCGGCAGCGCCCCGGCTGGCCCGACGAGGCCGACCGCTGGCCGATCGTCCCGGCCACCACCGTCATCAGCCATCTCATGGAGATCGCCGAGCGCGTCGTGCCGGGCACCCGGGCGGTCGCGGTGCATGACGTACGTCTGCTGAAGTGGATCGAGGCGATGCCGGCCGTCGATGTGCCCGTGGAGGTACGGCAGTTGGGCGCCGACCGGGTCGAGGTGAGCCTCAGCGGTTACTCCCGCGCCGTCGTCGAACTCGCCGCCGTCCATCCCGCGCCGCCCGCCGCGTGGCCGGTCGACACCGCCGCCGAGCGGGTCCCCGGTCTGCGGGCCGAGCAGTTGTACGACGAGCGGTGGATGTTCCACGGGCCGCGCTTCCAGGGCGTCAGCGAGCTGTCCGCCATCGGCGACCGCTGGGCACGCGGGGTCCTGACCACGCCCGAGGCGCCCGGCGCGCTGCTCGACAACGTCGGTCAGCTGCTCGGCTACTGGATCATGGCGACGCTCACCGAGCGCACCACGGTGTTCCCGGTCCGGATGGAACACATCCGCTTCCACGGGCCGCACCCGCGGCCCGGCGAGCGGCTGACATGTCTGATCCGGATCACCGAGGTCACCGACCTCACGCTGACGGCCGACATGCAGCTGATCGGTGCGGACGGTCTGGTCTGGGCGGAGTTCACCGGCTGGCAGGACCGGCGGTTCGACACCGACGCCAACATCCGTGCGGTGGACCGCTTTCCGGGTGAGAACACCCTGTCCGAGGCGCGTCCGGGCGGCTGGGCGATCGTCCACGAGCGCTGGCCGGATCTGGCGACGCGTGAGCTGATCATGCGCAACATGCTGGGCGGCGCGGAGCGGGCCAGGTACGAGGGGCTGCCGCCGGTGCGCCGGCGCCAGTGGCTCCTGGGGCGGATCGCGGCCAAGGACGTGGTGCGCCGGCTGCTGTGGCGCGAGGGCGCCGGCGAGCTGTATCCGGCCGAGATCTCCGTACGCAACGACGCGTCGGGCCGCCCCCTGGCCGAGGGTGTGCACGGGCGGGCGCTCGGCGAGCTGACGGTCTCGATCGCGCACCGCCGCGAGACAGGGGTGGCGCTCGCCGCGCGGGGGACGTGCGGAATCGACATCGAGGAGATCACCGACCGGCCGCGCACCACGGTGGAGACCTCGTGCGACACCAGCGAACTCACCCTGCTCGACGCCCTGGTGGCGCGGTCGCCGGGCAGCGGCGCCCTGTGGTTCACCCGTTTCTGGGCCGCCAAGGAGGCCGTCGCGAAGGCGCGCGGCACCGGGCTGCGTGGCCGCCCCGCCGAGTACCGCGTGGTGGCCGCCGACGCGAATCGCGCACGGGTGGTGACCGGGGGACGTCTCTACGAGGTGCGCCTTCAGGAGACGGCCAATCCGCCGGGGCTGCCGGAGCGGCGGTACGTCGTCGCCTGGACGACGACGCAGGACACCGCGCGGACAGATCCAACAGACCAGACAGACCGCACAGACCTGACAGGAGATTCGGCATGACCACCGAAATCGACGCGACCGTGGCGGCTGCCGTGGAGAGCGACATCACCGCGATGCTGCGGACCATGCTGGCGGAGGACGGCCTGGACGACGCGGAGATCAGCCGGGAGACCACGTTCCACGACGATCTGGAACTGGAGAGCATCGACCTGGTGACACTGGCCGGTTCGCTGCGCGAGCACTACGGCGACCAGGTCAACCTCGCGCTGTTCATCGCCGATCTCGAACTGGACGAGATCATCGCGCTGACCGTCGGCGAGCTGGTCGACTACGTGGCCGCCTCCCTGCACACCGCCGGGCAGGTCTGATCCGATGGCGAAGATACGCACCGGCGAGATCACCACCCATGTCCAGCGACTGCCCGCCGCGAAGGCGCCCGCCGACGGCGGCGAGACACCCGTCGTGGTGTTCGTCCACGGCCTGCTCACGGACAGCCTGGCCAGCTACTACTTCACGCTCGGCCCGGCGTTCGCGGCGGCGGGCATCGACGTGATCATGTACGACCTGCGGGGCCACGGCCGCAGCGACCGGCCGGCCACCGGATACCGCCTGGAATCGTTCGTGGGGGATCTCGTCGGCGTGCTCGACGCGCTCGGCGAGACACGCCGGGTGCACGTCGTCGGCAACTCCTTCGGCGGCACGATCGCGACGGCGTTCGCCGCCTGGCACCCCGACCGGGTCGCCACCGTCACCATGATCGAGTCCGAGCCGCCGGTGGCGGAGTGGACCAGGCACATGGCCGACGGGCTCAGCGACGCCAAGACGCAGCTCGCCCGCGAGGAGGTCATCGGCTGGATCTCGGCGAACCACGGCGCGCACACCGCCCGGCTCTCCCGTGGGGCCAGTCGCATCCTGGCCACGACCACGCTGGCCGAGGAGGTCCCGGCCGGTCGCGTCATCGACGACGGTCTCGACGCGCTCGACGGCTGCCCGGTGCTCGCGATCTTCGGCGACGAGTCCGGACTGAGCGCTCAAGTCCCGGAACTGGAAGCGAAGTTGATGTCGTGTCGCACGGTGGTCCTCACCGAGCAGGGGCATTCGGTACTGGTCGAGCGCACCGAGGAGACGCAGGACCTGATCCTGCGCTGGGTACGGGAACACACCCTGGCCGAGGCCGTGCGGTGACACGGTTCCTGTTCGTCGTCCCCCCACTGGTCGGTCACACCAACCCGCTGGCCGCCGTCGCCGGTGAACTTCTCGGCCGGGGCCACGAGGTGGCGTGGGCCGGCTACGGCGACCAGATCCGCGCGCTCGCGGGCCCCGGCGCCCAGGTGTACGAGTGCGCCATGCCGGACGGCGGGCTGAGCCGCCCGCCGGGGCTCGCGGGGCCCGCCGCCTTCCAGCATCTGTGGGAGAAGTTCTTCGTCCCGCTCGCCGATCTCATGGCACCGGGCGTCGACGCGGCGATCGACGCGTTCCGTCCCGACGCCGTGTTCAGCGACCAGCACGCCGTCGCGGGCGCGCTGGTCGCCGAACGGCGGGG
>NZ_MDCR01000119.1 GCF_001723055.1 Streptomyces niveus | reverse complement strand
GCGACGCGGCACCCGCCCTGGCGGCCCGCGCCACCGCCGCCGCCGACCTCGTCCGCGCGCTGCACGCGGCGGCGGCCGACGGGGAGACCCTGGCCAACGAGGAGGAGGAGCGCTCCGCAGCGCTCCAGGAGGTCGGCGAGGCCGCGCACCGTGACGCGACAGCGGCGGCCACCGAGGCGCAGCGCGCCCGCAGCGAGAGCGGCCATCTGCGCCAGCGGCTGTCCGAGGTCGAGCAGGAGACCGCCGAGGCGGTCCGGGTCGGCTGGCTCGACGACGCGGCCCCGGACGCCGACCCGGCACGCGCCGCGCTCGCCGCCAGCGACGCGGAGAAGTCCGCGGTCGCCACCTGGGACACGGCCAGGGAGGCGGCACGCGCGGCGGCGGACCGGGCCAGGGAGGCCGCGGCGACCGAATCGCGCGCCGAACTGTCCGAGGCCCGCGCCGTCGACGCCGCGCGCGCCGCCGAGCACGAGTACGACGCGGAGCGCCGTACGGCCGAGTCCATCGCCGAGGAGGAACGCCTCACCGAACTGCTCGGCCTGCCCGGCGCGCCACCCCGCGCGGGCGTCCCCGGACCGCGCAGCGGAGCCCAGGGCGGCCCCGAAGGACCTGCCGATCCGGGAGCGGCCCCCGGCGGTGCGAAGCGCCGGGACGGCGCCGCGAGCGCCGTCGGACAGCAGTCCAGGGCGACCGCCACCGCCGTGGCGAACACCGGCCAAGGGCCGCTCACCCCCGAGGAACTCGACCGGTACGCCGACGACCTGCGCGAACTTCTCGACCAGGGCGTCGCCGCCGCCGAGCGCCAGCTGTTCGACCTCCGTACGGCCGCCGCCGACGACTCCCGCATCCTCGGCGCGCTCGGCGACGGCGGACTGCTGCCGCCGGGCCCCGACGTCCTGGCCACCGTCGAATACCTCGGCGAGCACGGCATCCCGGCCCTCCCCGGCTGGCGCTATCTCGCCCAGGCCGTCGACCCCGCCGACCACGCCGCCGTCCTGAGCGCCCGCCCCGAGCTGGTCGACGGCGTCGTCGTCACCGAACCCGCCTCGCACGCCAGGGCCCGCGAAGTCCTCTCCGGCGCCGCCCTCCTGCCACGCTCCACCGTCGCCGTCGGTACGGCAGCCGCCCTGCTCGCACCCGTGCCGGGCCCCGGCCCCCACGGGGACGCGTCGGGCGGTGAGGACACCGGCGTCTTCCTCGTCCCGCCCAACCCGGCCATGCACGACGAGCACGCGGCCGACGCCGAACGGCAGTCCCTGCGCGCCAAGTCGACCGCCCGCGACGAGGAGATCCGCACCCTCTCCGCCCGGCTCTCCGCCGACCGGGCCATCGCCGCGCGCCTCGGCTCCTGGCGGGCCACCTGCGCCCCCGGACGGCTCACGGAACTCGCCGAGACCGCGCGCGCCGCCGACGAACTGGCCCGCGCGGCCGGGGCCGAACTCGCCGAGGCCCGTACGGTCCGTACGGAGGCCGACGAGGCCGCCGCCGACACCGCCCGGGTACGCGACGAACGGCAGGAGGCCGCCCAGCGGGCCCGCCGGGTCGCCGACGCCCTCTCCGGCCTCGCCTACCGTCTGCGTGAACGGGCGGGCTGGCAGGTCAAGCTCCGCGCCCTGGCCGACGACGCCGCGGAGTCCGAAGCCCGCGCCACCGCCTTCCTGGAACGCGCCCGCGCCGCCGACGAGGACCGCCGCGCCGCCCAGCGCGCCGCCGACGACGCCCGCCGCACGGCCCGCGCCCTGCGTGCCGAGCGGGCCGAGATCGCCGGCGCCCCCGAGAACCTGCCCGCGCCCGACCCCGACGCGCCCCGCACCGCGCTGCCCGCGCTGCGCGAGGCCTACCGGGCCGCCTCACAGCTGTACGAGAAGGTCGGCGTCGGCGCCGACCTCCGCGCCGAACAGGCCCACGCCGAGAGCGACGAAGGCGCCGCCCTCGCCGAACTGGACCGGCTCAGCAACAAGGTCCGTACCCGAGCCGCCCAGCTCCTGGAGAGCACGGACGGCGCCGACGGCCCGTCCCGGCAGGCCGCCGCCGCCCGCGCCGAATCGCTCGTCCAGATGCTGGAGTCACGCGCCTCGGCCGCCAGCGAGCAACTGGGCCGCCTGCGCGGCGAGGCCGAACGGCTCGCACCCGCCGACGGCGACGCCCACACGGAGCTGCCGGAGAGCCAGGTCCCCGCCGATGTGGACCAGGCCCAGGCCCTGCTCCGTACCGCCACCGGCGAACTCGCCACGTGCACCGACGCGTTGGACACCGCCCGCTCGGCACACGGTGAACTGCTGCACGCGCACCGCACCGCCGAGGACGCCACCGGCGGCTTCGAGGAGACGGCGGCCCTCCTCGCCGACCTGCTGCGAGGCTCGGTCTACGAGGACACCGACGAGGCACCGGAAGCACCTGAGCCCTACCCCGGCGGCATCGAAGAGGCCCGGACGGCAGCCGCCGAGACCCGCCGCTCGCTGCGCGCCTGCGCCACGGACCTGTCCGCCGCCGACGCCGCCGTCCGGGAAGCGAGCGATGTTCTCGTACGGCACGCCAACGCCACCCGCTACGAGCAGGTACGCACCCCCGCCCGCCAGCAGATCCGCGAACTGCCGGCGGCGGCGCTGCCCGACCACGCGGCGAAGTGGGCCGCCGCCTTCGCCCCCCGGCTGCGGGTGCTCACCGACGAGTTGGAGCAACTCGAACGCAACCGCGACTCGATCGTCGACCGGCTGCGCGGACTGGTTGAATCCGCTCTCACGACCCTGCGCTCCGCACAGCGCCTGTCCCGGCTGCCCGAAGGACTGGGGGAGTGGTCCGGCCAGGAGTTCCTCCGCATCCGCTTCGAGGAACCCGACCAGGCGACCCTCACCGAACGGCTCGGCGAGGTCATCGACGAGGCGACCCGCGCCGCCCTCAGGAAGAACTCCGACCTCCGCAGGGACGGCATGTCCCTCCTGCTGCGCGGCGTCCAGGCGGCCCTCCAGCCCAAGGGCATCGCCGTGGAGATCCTCAAGCCGGACGCCGTGCTGCGCGCCGAGCGGGTCCCGGTCGGTCAGATGGGCGACGTCTTCTCCGGCGGCCAACTCCTCACCGCCGCCATCGCCCTGTACTGCACGATGGCCGCGCTGCGCAGCAACGACCGGGGACGCGACAAGCACCGGCACGCCGGCACCCTCTTCCTCGACAACCCGATCGGCCGCGCCAACGCGACCTACCTGCTGGAGCTCCAGCGCGCCGTCTCGGACGCCCTCGGCGTCCAACTCCTCTACACGACCGGCCTCTTCGACACGACGGCACTGGCCGAGTTCCCCCTGGTGATCCGGCTGCGCAACGACGCGGATCTGCGGGCGGGCCTCAAATACATCAGCGTCGAGGAGCATCTGCGCCCCGGGCTACCCCAACAGGACCCGGACGCCGAGACGGTGCACGGCGAGATCACGGCCACGCGCATGTTCAAACGCTCGCAGTCCGCCGCCGTGGCCACCGCCCCGACGACGACCCACGACACCGACGAGACAGACCAGACAGACGAGACAGACGAGACAGACGAGGCACCTGCGGCACCGACCGCCGAGGCACCGGCAGACACGCCCTAGGACTACCGACGAACAGCCGGGGCACGGGCGTTCAGGCTTCGGAGAGCTTCCCGGCGCCCCGGCGTCGTATCCGCGCGGCGCCGTCACGCTCCGCCGCCCGCGCCACACGCCTGGCCCGGCGGCGCTCCCGGCGCAGCTGCCGCGCCGTGCTGCTCGGCACCGACACCACACCGTTGCGCTGATTCCACACCTGGCGCGTCACCCATACGTCCAGCACGCCCCACGTCGCCACCACCGTGCTGCCCACACTGCTCAGCACCATGGGGAAGGCCAGCCACGACCCCGCGAGCGTGCAGAAGAACGCCACGGTCGCCTGCATCAGCGTCAGCGCCGCGATGATCACGGCCCGCACCGCCGCCGTCCGCACCGGGTCCGGCATCCGGCGCCGTATCGCGGGCTCCTCCACCCACAGCCGCCGCGCGAGGCCCGTACCGCGCGGAGCCGGCAGCTCGACCTCCACCTCGGGCCCGGCCTTGGCCCCGACCTCCTCCCCGGACTTCGCGGGCGCCTTCCTGGCCGCCTTCGAAGCTGTTCTCATGTCCGACTTCGTATTCATCGACCGCAACTCCCCACCACCGTCCGACACCAGGGTGATTGCCCGGCCCAGGCCGCTTCACGCGAACCATGGCACCGATTGTGCGGCGGGCCGCGCACCGGCGCCGTCCACCCGCCCCGTCCCTCGCCCCGAATTCCCCACCCTGAGCCGGTACTTCCGTACGTCAGTACCCATACACATAGACGAGCGACAGATCAGGAAGATTCCCGCACACCTACAGTTCAGGCCATCCGATCGATTGCGAAAAGTGACGCGCCGCCAGGTACTGTGCGCCACAGCGGCGAAAGTCATCTCCGTGAATACCAGGACAACTCGTGATCAACTCGCCTGGGCAGGGCCGAAAATCGCCCGGACGTGTCTTCGAGTTGGAGGTGTGGCAGTAGTAGGCTCACGCCGCTTGTTGACGAGGATGTCCATTCTGATGAAGACGCCTTCCACGTCGGGTGGAAGGCCGAGCTGGGGGAGGCCATGCGCTTTCGCGGGAAGTCCATCCGCCGGAAGATCGTGGCGTTGCTCCTTGTGCCGCTCGTCTCCCTCACGGCCCTGTGGGCATTCGCCACCACACTCACCGGCCGCGAGGCCAACCAGCTCCTGGACGTCGCCTACATCATCGACAAGGTCGCCGACCCCGTCGAGGACACGGTGCGCGTGGTCCAGCGGGAACGCCGCCAGACCCTGATCTACCTGGCCGACCCCCGTAACTCCGACTCCCTCGCCGAGCTGCGCCGACAGCGCGCGGCCACCGACAGGGCCGTCACGAAGATCAAGGCGAACGCCGAGAACCCCTCGGTACGCGACCAGATGAGCGATGCCACCTCCGCACGGCTGACCTCGCTCACCGACGCCCTCGACGGCCTCGGCGCGCTGCGCCGCTCCGTCGAGAAGAGCACCGTCACCCGTGGCCAGGCGCTCGACTTCTACAACAGGCTCGTCGACCCCTGCCACAGCTTCCTGTCGGCGCTGCACGCCCTGGAGGACGTGGAGCTGGACAAGCAGGCGCGCGCCCTGGTCGGCATCGACCGCGCCCAGGAGATGCTCTCCCGTGAGGACGCGCTGGTCGTCTCCGCGCTGATCACCCGCCGCACCACGTCGGACGAGATCCGGCTGATATCCGACCTCGTCGCCAACCGCGTCCTCCTCTACGAGACCAACCTCGACGTCCTGCCCGCCTCCGAGCGCGAGATCTTCGAGCAGTACTGGGGCGGCCCCGGCACCCAGCCGCTCCGTGAGGCGGAGGAACAGCTCATCACCGCGGGTCCGGGCAAGGACCCGGCCTCGGTCGACGCCGCACGCTGGCAGGAGACGTCCAACCCGGTCCTCGAAAGCCTGGAGCGCGAGGGCGAGGCGGCCGACGAGCGCTACCAGGACCGGGTCGATCCGGCCGGGTTCAACGTCCTCGTACTGGCCGGAATCGCCGGTGTGCTCGGCTTCCTGGCGCTGCTCGTCTCCCTGATCGTCTCCGTACGCGTCGGCCGCAGCCTCGTACGCGACCTGTCCAGCCTCCGTAAGGAGGCCCACGAGGTGTCCGGCGTACGGCTGCCGAGCGTCATGCGCCGCCTCGCGGCGGGCGAGCAGGTCGACGTCGAGACCGAAGCACCACGGCTCGACTACGAACGCGACGAGCTGGGCCAGGTCGGCCAGGCGCTCAACACCCTCCAGCGCGCTGCCGTCGAAGCGGCCGTGAAGCAGGCCGAGTTGAGGCACGGCGTCTCCGAGGTGTTCGTCAACCTCGCCCGCCGCAACCAGGTCCTGCTCCACCGCCAGCTGACGCTCCTGGACACCATGGAGCGCCGCACCGAGGACACGGACGAACTCGCCGACCTCTTCCGCCTCGACCACCTGACCACCCGTATGCGGCGCCACGCCGAGGGCCTGGTGATCCTCTCCGGAGCCGCGCCGTCCCGCCAGTGGCGCAAGCCGGTGCAGCTGATGGACGTCGTACGGGCCGCGGTCGCCGAGGTCGAGGACTACGAGCGCGTCGAGGTCCGCAGACTGCCGAGGATCGGTGTCGGCGGCCCCGCCGTCGCCGACCTCACCCATCTCGTCGCCGAACTCCTGGAGAACGCCACGGTGTTCTCGCCCCCGCACACAGCGGTCCAGGTGCACGGTGAACGCGTCGCCAACGGCTTCACCCTGGAGATCCACGACCGCGGCCTCGGCATGAACTCCGACGCGCTGCTGGACGCGAATCTGCGGCTCGCGGAGACACCCGAGTTCGAACTCTCCGACACCGACCGTCTCGGCCTCTTCGTCGTCAGCCGGCTCGCGCAGCGGCAGAACGTACGGGTCTCCCTCCAGCCGTCTCCGTACGGAGGCACCACCGCGATCGTCTTCCTGCCGGCGGCCCTCCTTACCGAGGCGCCCGAGACGCAGGGCACCGGATTCCGTCTCGACCGGCAGAACGCCTCGACGGACAACGGCCGTGGCCGCTCCGACGGCCGGCTCGCCTCGCTCTCGCAGGTCCCCACCGGACTCAGCGGCAGCCGCTCCGTGCTCGACGGGCCCATCGAGCTGGAACCGCCGCTCAGCGGGAGCGAGTTCCACGACCTGCCCGCCCGCGGGGACGCCATCGACGCCGCGACCGATCTCGGCAGCGCCGACCTGGACGACACCGAGAGCGAGCGCGGAGGTATCTTCCGGGCCCGTGAACACCTGAGGGACGTGCCGGGGCGCGAGGCGGGGCAGCACCGCCAGGCGACGGACCAGGACGGCCCCCACGGGCCTCAGGGTCTCCACGGCCGGGGCGGGCGCGACGACGCAGCCCCGCTCGGCTTCCCGGCGCAACTGCCCCGGCGCAGCCGCAAGACGCCGAAGCTGGTCGCCGACAACGGAAGACGCGTGGACGAGCGCGGCGGCGCCCACCCGGCGTCGGACCCGTCGACGGACGCGCCCGCGGCGACCACGCCGAGCGCGCCCGCGCCGACCACGCCGGTCCCGAGTACGCCCTCACCGATCGACGGAGCCGCCGTGACTCCCGACGAGAACGGGTCTCCCACCCCGCTCGGCGGCCTTCCCCGGCGCGTCCGGCAGGCCAGCCTCGCACCTCAACTGAAGGACGCGGTACGGGAAGAGGCCGAAGCGCCGCCCACCGACGCGACAGAACGCGACTACGAGCGGGACGCGGACCAAGTACGCGACCGCATGGCGTCCCTTCAACGGGGCTGGCAGCGTGGCCGCCAGCAGAACAACGCCGAAGACACCGATGGCACGGTTGGCACCGAAGGCATCAACGGCCCCGGCGACACCACAGGAACGACACCGGAGGGGGACGGTCGATGACCGCACCGAAAGCCGCAGCATCCGATTCCACACGCCGCGGATCCGTCCCGGGCGACCTCAACTGGCTCCTGGACGAGCTGGTGGAACGGGTCGGCAGCATACGCAAGGCGATCGTCCTCTCCGGGGACGGTCTCGCCACGGGCACGTCCAAGGATCTGACCCGCGAGGACGGTGAACATCTCGCCGCCGTCGCCTCCGGCTTCCACAGCCTCGCCAAGGGCGTCGGCAGGCACTTCGAGGCGGGCAAGGTCCGCCAGACCGTCGTCGAGCTCGACGACGCCTTCCTCTTCGTGACGGCGGCGGGCGACGGCAGTTGCCTCGCCGTACTCTCCGACTCCGACTCCGACGTCGGCCAGGTCGCCTACGAGATGACGCTCATGGTCAAGCGCGTCGGCGTCCACCTCGGCGCCGCACCCCGTGCCGGACAGCCCGCCACCGGGTGAGTTGAATGACATGAGTGGAGCAGGTGAGGATCCGAAGCAGTGGTTCGACGGTGACGCCGGACCGGTGGTGCGCCCGTACGCCATGACACGCGGCCGGACCAGCAGCGCGACCCGGCACCGGCTCGACCTGATCGCCATCGTCATCCCGGCGCCCGCCGCCGACGACCCGTCCGGCGACCGGACACTGTCTCCCGAGCATGTGGAGATAGTCGAACTGTGCAGAGCC
The DNA here is from genome assembly GCF_001723055.1 of Streptomyces niveus. GTDB lineage: Bacteria > Actinomycetota > Actinomycetes > Streptomycetales > Streptomycetaceae > Streptomyces > Streptomyces niveus. The sequence continues at coordinate 2,315 of NZ_MDCR01000119.1, read as the reverse complement.
AGTCCTCAGTCGATCGCGGAACTCGCCGCGGGCCTCGACCTCCCCGTAGGGGTGGTCCGGGTTTTCGTCGGAGACCTGGTCGAGAACGAACTGGTGCACGTAACCCGTCCCGTTCCGCCGGCCGAGCTGCCGGACGTGAACATTCTCCGCGAGGTGATCAATGGTCTTCGGGCGCTCTAGCCGTGGACAGCGGCCGATCGAGCCGGTGACGCTGAAGATCCTGGTGGCAGGCGGCTTCGGTGTGGGCAAGACCACCCTCGTCGGCGCGGTGAGCGAGATCAAACCGCTGCGCACCGAGGAACTGCTCACCGAGGCGGGCCGCCCGGTGGACGACATCGCGGGCATCGAGGGCAAGACCACCACCACGGTCGCGATGGACTTCGGGCGCATCACGCTCCGCGACGACCTGGTGCTGTACCTGTTCGGTACGCCGGGCCAGGACCGCTTCTGGTTCCTCTGGGACGAGTTGGCCCAGGGCGCGCTCGGCGCGGTCGTCCTGGCCGACACACGGCGGCTGGAGGACTCCTTCGCGGCGGTCGACTACTTCGAGCGCCGGGGGATCCCCTTCGCCGTCGCCGTCAACTGCTTCGAGGACGCGACCCGTTTCCCCGCCGAGACGGTCCGGACGGCGCTCGATCTCGACTCCGAGGTGCCGTTGCTGATGTGTGACGCGCGCCTGCGCGAGTCCGTCAAGGACGTCCTGGTGGCGGTCGTGGAGCACGCCATGAACCGCGCACGCCGCCAGCGCGAGCCCGCGGTCACCACCAGCTGACCAACCACCCGGAACACGGCCGGTACCCCCACCGACGGGGGTACCGGCCGTGCGTCCCGCGCGCCGCCGTGCCCGCGAGGGATCCAGGCGTACGGCTCCGACTACCGCCGGTCCCGCCGGGCGTCCGTGGTCTCCACAGCTCGGCGGCCCGGTGGTTCGGCTGTTCCATCGGTCAGCCGCTCAGCCGCTCAGCCGCTCAGCGGTTCTCGGCGAGCCACTTCGCGGCGATCTCGGCCAGCTCCGCGTCCCGTCCCGCCAGCATCATCCTGATCATCTGCGCATCGCCGCGCAGCGACCACGCGGGATGCCCGAAGCTCGCGGGATTGTTCTTCTCGATGAAGAAGTGTGCGGGCCAGGCGGTCCCGTAGCCGATCAGCGGCAGCGCCGCCGCGTACCGCTTCCGGCCCCGCGCCAGGCCGTAGACACTGATGGCGAGGCCGGTGAGAGTCCCGGTCAGATGGACCCAGCGGGTGGCCGCGCGGGAGTGCATCGCCACGTAGTAGGGCCAGAATTCCTTGTACGACTCGTATGTCTCCGTTGTCTCCGATGCCATACGGGCACCGTAACGGCTCCGCCCGGAAGGGGAAACGGGCAGGAGGAGAACCGAAAACGGGCGGCGTGCGTCCGACAGTAGTGAGCGGGCGGCCGGAGCCCACGGGGGTGGTCCCGGCCGACCGCTCACCTGCTGGTTCCGCCGATTCCCTGTTCCGCCGGTCGTCCCCGCGCCGTCAGCGACCGAGGACCGAGCGCCAGGACACCGGGAAGTCGAAGTAGGTGTCGGGGAACAGCTCCGGCTTGTGGGTGAAGTGCCACCACTCCTCGGGGTGGTTGGTGAATCCGACGCCGGCCAGCGTGCTCTTCAGGAGCTGCCGGTTCGCGCGCCGCTCACCCTGGATCCGGGGATCGTCGGTGTGCGACAGGGTGTCGAAGCAGTCGTAACCGGTGCCCATGTCCACGGAGTTGTCCCGGAACCGCTCACCCTGCGGCGCGTAGCAGGGAACCAGCTTCTCGCCGGGCACATACGGCCGGGTCGGCTTGGCGGGGAGCTTCACGATCGTCAGGTCCACCGTGCTGCCCCGGCTGTGCCCGGACTTCTCGGCGATGTAGCCGTCCGCGAACAGTCTCGACTTGTCGACCTGTGGATAGAACTCGGGCTTCATCCGCTCGTCCTGAAGGTCCTTCGCCCAGCGGACGAAGTGGTCGACCGCCCGCTGGGGGCGGTAGCAGTCGTACACCTTGAGCGAGTAGCCCTGCCGCAGCAGCTTCCACTGCGCCCGCTGAAGCGCCCGCGCGGCCGGGCGCGTGAGGATGCAGAGCGGCTGCTCGTAGCCGTCGACGGGCTCGCCCACGAAGTTGTGCGGGGTGACGTAGCGGATCTCCTGGATGATCGTCGGTGCCACGGTCCGCAGTGCCACGAACTCGTCGGGCGCCGTGGGTTCGGACACCCCGGAGCCGGTACTCGTAGCGGATGTCCCGGTTGCCCCGGCGGCCCCCGGGGCTGCGGCGGTCACGGCGAGCAGGGTGGCCGCCGTGGCGGCCAGCG